>NZ_JBEOSZ010000060.1:0-38542 GCF_040303285.1 Streptomyces sp. NPDC096046
CGTCCCTGGACGACGGGGCGGGCACGTCCTGGCGGACCGCCTCCACCGCCACCTCGTACGACACCGTGGCCGGACGGGTCACCCAGGTCGACGACCACGGCGACAACTCCACTGCGGCGGACAACCGCTGCACCCGCACCACGTACGCCACCAACAGCACCACCAACATCCTGAACCTGCCCGACCGCGTCGAGACCGTCGCCAAGTCCTGCGCCGACCCCGTCGACCGTTCCAAGGAGGTCATCTCCGATGTCCGCACGGCCTACGACGGCGGTGCCTACGGCGCGGCTCCGACCAAGGGCGACGTCACGGCCACGGCCCTGCTGAAGAAGCACGACGGCACCACGGCCACCTATCTGGAGTCCGGGGCGACCTTCGACTCCTACGGTCGCGTTCTCACCAGCACCGACCTGACGGCGAACGTCACGGTCGCGGGCACGGGCGCCCCCGCACGCACCGCGCGCACGGACGGCCGTACCACCACCACCGACCGCACGCCGAGCACCGGGTTCGTCACGAAGACGACCACGACCACGCCCCCGGCGAAGGCCGGGGACGCCACCACGGCCCTGGTCAGCTACGCCACCCACGACCCGCGGCGCGGCCTGCCGCTGACCCAGACCGACGCCAACGGCAAGGTCACGACCTTCGCCTACGACGCGCTCGGCAGGTCCTCGAAGGTGTGGCTGGCCGACCGTCAGACGACGCTGACGCCCAGCTACGAGTTCGACTACCTGGTCACCGACGGTCAGCCGGTCGCGGTCGTCACCAAGGGGCTCGGCGCCGGCGGCAGCCAGGTCGCCTCGTACGTCTTCTATGACGGCTTTCTGAGGGAGCGTCAGAACCAGGCTCCGGGACCCGACGGCGGGCGACTGCTGTCGGACGTCTTCTACGACGAACGCGGCCTGGCCACCAAGACCTTCGCGCCCTACTACGCCACGGGCGCGCCCTCCCGGACGCTGTTCAAGCCCGCGGACGCGCTCTCGGTCGAGACCCAGGTCCGCACCACCTACGACGGCATGGGCCGCCCGACCGTGACCGAGCAGATCGCGGGCAACGGCGACGGCGGCGCGGTGCTGGGCACCACCCGCACCATCTACGGCGGCGACCGCACTACGGTCATCCCGCCGGAGGGCGGCACAGCCACCACCACGGTCACCGACGCCCGAGGCCAGACGACCGAACTGCGCCAGCACCACACACGGGCCGCGGAAGCCGCGTACGACACCACCCGCTACGCCTACACCGAGCGCGGCGAACTGGAGAAGCTGACCGACCCGGCCGGAAACAGCTGGACCTACACCTACGACCTGCTCGGCCGTCTCACCGACACGACCGACCCGGACAAGGGCCCCAGCTCCAGCACGTACGACGACCACGGTCAGCTCATCTCCGTCTCGGACGACGGGGACACGGACCTCTTCCACGTCTACGACGGCCTCGGCCGACACACCGAGTTGCGGGAGAACAGCGCCACGGGAACCCTGCGCGCCAAGTGGGTTTACGACACCATCAGCGGCGCGAAGGGCCACCTGGCCGAGTCCACGCGCTACGTCGGTGGCAACGCCTACACCGACAAGGTCGTCGCCTACGACCGGCTCTACCGGGTGCTGCGCTCGACCACCACGATCCCCGCGAGCGAGGGGGCGCTCGCCGGCACGTATCTGTCGGCCACCGCCTACAACGTGGACGGCTCCGTGCGTTCGACCGGATTCCCGGCGGCGGGCGCACTGTCCGCCACCACGGTGGCGTTCACGTACGAGGACCAGACCTACCGGCCGATCGCGCTCAGCGGCAGCCAGGGTCTGGACGCCACCGTCAGCCACAGCCTCACGGGCAAGCCGCTGCAGTACGAGTTCTCCAACAACGGCGGCAAGAAGGTCTGGGCGACCAACACCTACGAATGGGGCACCCAGCGTCTGGCCACCTCCCGGGTGGACCGCGAGAACGTGGCGGGCGTCGACCGCAGTAACACCTACCGCTACGACCAGGCGGGCAACGTCCTTTCCGTCTCGGACGTCTCCCGCTCGGGCACCGACACGCAGTGCTTCGACTACGACCACCTGCGCCGGATGACCACGGCCTGGACCCAGGCCACCACCACCTGTGCCGCGGCGCCGAGCGGTCAGACGGTGGGCGGTCCCGCGCCGTACTGGCACTCGTACACGTACGACAAGGTGGGCAACCGGCGTACCGAGACCCTGCACGACGTCACCGGTGACGCGGCCAAGAACACCGTGCGCACCTACGCCTACCCGGAGCCGGGCGCGCCGCGTCCGCACGCCGTGAACTCCGTGACTCAGACGGGTCCGACGGGCACCGCGCGGGACTCCTACGGCTACGACGCGCTTGGCAACACCGAGCGGCGCACCCTGGCGGGAACGTCCCAGACCCTCGACTGGGACGCCGAAGGCCATCTGACCAAGGTGACCAAGCCGGTCGAGGGCAAGCCGGACGAGGTCACCGACTACGTCTACGACACCGAAGGCAATCGCCTCATCGCCCGGACCCCGACGGAGTCCACGCTCTACCTGGGCGCCACGCAGATCACCGTGGCCAAGGGCAGCACCACCCCCAAGGTCACCCGAACCCTCGACCTGGGTGACGGCCATCAGGCGGTGATCGACGACGACGGCTCGGTCGCCTTCACCATCGCCGACCATCAGGGCTCGGGCCAGCTGGCGATCGAGGCGGCGGACCAGCAGTTGACCCAGCGCCGTACGCTGCCGTTCGGCGACATTCGCGGCAGCCGACCCAGCAACTGGCCCGGTACCGCCGGATTCATCGGCGGGACGGACGATTCCGAGTCCACGGGGCTGCAGCACATCGGCGCACGTGAGTACGACCCTGCCACCGGCCGGTTCATCTCGGTCGACCCACTCCTCGACCCGGCCGATCCGCAAGCGTTCAACGCGTACGCCTACAGCAACAACAACCCGCTCACGTTCAGCGATCCGAGCGGTCTGAGGTGCATTCACGGTGCGCCGGGCGGCGGCGCGGACGGGATCTGCGCGGGCGTCGCAGGCGACACCGACGGCGTCATCAACGGCACCTCCAACAACTGCCCGGGAAACAATCGGTCCTGCAATGAGACCGCGTCCAAGATGGCCCAGGAGGCCAGGCGGAACGGCACCTACGGCAAGAAGCCGATCGTCATCCAGCCCAAGGGCGACTCGATCAGCATCCAGGGCACGTACATCCCGACCCAGGCGGAACTCGCCGAGACCTTCCCCTACTACCACGAGCGACTGGACTACCAGCACAACCTGCAGAACTGGGCGAGGGCCCGATGCACGGGCCTGACGGTCGCTGGTTCCGACTTCTGCAACGCGGTCGGAGAACTCGGCTGGTTCGGCGACCGGGACGGCCCCGGAATCCTCGAGGTACTGGGCGTCGACGACTACATCGGCTGCGTCAAGGGATCCGGCAGCGCCTGCAAGGCGGCGGCGATCGATGTGGGGATCGCAGTCGTCACGGGTGGGATCGGCAAAGCCTCGAAGGTCGTCTTCAAGAGCATCAAGTCCGGGATCAAGAAGGGGGATTCCATCCCCCAGTGTCTGGTGCCCCACAGCTTCACGCCGGGCACCCACGTCCTGATGGCGGATGGCTCGACGAAGCCCATCGAAGAAGTTCGCATCGGCGACAAGCTCGTGGTCAGCGACCCGTTGACCGGTGAGACCGCCGTACGCGCGGTCGTCGCCACCATCGTGACCGAGGATGACAAGCGCTTCGTCGAGCTCACGGTCACACAGCAACAGGGCCGGACCACGGCCTCGCTGACGTCCACCACGTCGCACCCCTTCTGGTCACCGTCAGAGGGCGCCTGGGTGGATGCCGGGGAACTCCGGCCTGGCATGACCCTGCGCGCCGTCGATGGCAGCACGGTTCGGGTGGAGAGCACGCGTCCGTTCCAGAAGCGGCAGCGAACACATGATCTTACGATTGATGATCTCCATACGTACTATGTGCTGGCCGGGGCTACGCCAGTATTGGTGCACAATGACGGCGGCGGTCCTGTCACCGATGACTTCAACCAAGCGCGGAATCAGGCTCTGGCTTGGCTGAGTTCTCGAGGATTCAAAGCTGAAAGAGTGACGCTGGGCAAGTTCGGGACGATCAAAGGAAAGCCCATCGGCATGCAGACGGCCAACGGCAAGGCGGGATTCCGGATCGAATTCGATGAAAGAAGTGGAGCCCACATCAATGTGTGGTCCGGTAAGGAGAAGGGGCCGCACTTCCAGTTCAATGCCACTGAGGCGACCGTGACGAAGCTTCAGAGTCTGCATGGCTGCGGTTGATGGAGGAATGGTTTGTCTGGTGACTACTGGGAAGAAGAGGTATTTTCCGTGCCTCCTCTGGCTTCCCTGGAGAAGACAAGCGCGTCAGATGTATTCGATTGGCTGGAGCGCCATTTCCCTTTTACGGAGGGGAAGATTGATTGGCGCCGCGCGAGTGGGAGGCATCGTCATTGGAGAATCGACGATGAACAACTGCTCGCGGAGAGTGCACTGAGGGAAATCTGTGCGCGAACCAAGCCAGGCTCGGCAATCGAGCACGTAGGAGACGGGCTTTCGCCGTACGGTGTGCGTTTTACCGGGAGTGAGGCCGCTTCGGTTGCGGCTGCACTTCTTGAAGTGCCGGAGCATCACTACTTCCTCGCAGCGGATCGAGCGTGGATTGTGGTGGTCTCCTTCGAGGGAGACTTGGATGTATTGGACCGAGTCGGCACCTAGCTGAGCTCGTAAACAGAATCCCCGCCGACAGGTCTGGATCCTCGGCGGGGCTTCTGGGAGTTCATGGTCGATTGAGGCTGGAATGAAGTATCAGGAGCGAGACGATCTATTGTGGAGGAAAGTGTGCCCAAATTTTGGTCTGGGAAGACGTCGGTTTCGCTATTGGCAGGTCTGACAATTCTTGCGACAGTCGGATGCTCGGGTGGAGAAGGAGTTGATGCGGCCAACTCTGTCGGTGTCAAAAGTTCTTCTCCTGCCGGAACTCCTGAAAAATCCCTGACCGCGCAGGACCTGAAAACCCTTGCCCTTACCGCGGATGAGGTTCCCGGGAACAGGGGAGTTGATGTCCGAGACGCGGCGTCCGAGAGTGAGAGCACTTTTCCGCCGGTTTCTGTGAAGCCCTGTCAGACGATAATTGACTTCATTCACGCTGACGGTGCTTCTGCCTCTGTGGTTCAGGTCTTCAACTGGGAAAAAGACATCGCGGGAGGGGGGTCCACTCTTGCCTACTATGGTGTCGATGAGGCTAAGCGGGCATTTCAGCGGGCCCGGGAGGCGCTGAAGAGGTGCGCCTCATACTCGGGGGCGAATCATGCGGGGGAATATACCGCTGAGGTCAAGGCTGGGAAGGCTCCGAATGTCGGGGACGGAGCTGTTGTCTTCCATGAGGCCACCTCGGTTAAGTCCTTTGACGGAGTGGAGAGCATCACCGCGAACACTGAGTACGTATGTGTGCGGACAGGAGGTGCTGTCGCGGTATTCAATAAGTCGGGATACGAGAAGGATGTGACGTTTCCGCGTCGACTCATCGCAAAGCAGGTCGATCGTCTGGCGAAAGCTCAACGCTGAGCTCGGGCAGGGGCGGCGCGCGACTCATCGGCCGCCCCGCATATGGTGAACCGGTGAACGGCGACTGGCTCATCCGCGGCCGTGACGGCCGCCTCAGCGTCTATCTCCCCACCAACGACGCCGTCCTGTGCCGGGCGGAACTCGGACCCGGCGGCCCCTGGGAGCCCCCGCGACGGGTCGGCGGCGACCAGAAGCTGCGCCCCGGCCCCGCGGTAGGTCAGGGGGCCGACGCCTACGCGCATCTGGCCGCCTGGCGGCCCACCAAGCTCGGTGAGGCGGGACTCGTGCACACGACGCAGTTCCGCCCCCGTCTCGCGGCCCTGGACTGGGCGTCGATCGGCCATCCCGACAAGACCGGTGACCGCACGGGGACGCCTGCCGTCGCGGTCGATGTCCGGGGACGCGGCCATGTCTTCGTGCGCAACGGGAGCGGCGGGGTGAGCATGCGCATGCAGAAGGAGAAAGGCGGCTGGGACCCCTGGCGGGACCTCAAGGGGCATGACGTGCAGGGCCGGCTCGCGGCCGTGACGGGGGAGTCCGGGCGCGTCGAGCTGTACGCGGCCGCCGCCGGGACTGTACTGCACTGGCGGCAGGAGGAACTGGCAGCCGTACCGACCCTGGTCGGAGAGAGGGAGATTTTGGTGCGTCCGGACACGCTGCACGCCCTGGCCACCTCGCCGGACGCGACCACCCTCTTCTACGCGAACGACGCGGGCGACCTGTGCGCCTGGCGCTCCGGCAGCGAACCGGTGACCCTGCTGCCTTCCGCGGGCCCCGGCCCAGTCTCGGCGATCCGCTGCGAACTCGACGGTCACGACTGCACGTTGCTCGCCCAGCGCTCGGCGAGCGGCCGGGTCGCCTTCGCCGCCTATCCGACGGAGCGGGAGTCGGCGGGTGCGTGGTGGACAGAGTCCGGACCGCAGCTCCCGGCGGACGCGGTGGTGGGGCTGGCGCTGGACGAGGAGGAGCGCGTGGTGGCGGCCACGGTGTCGCCGTCGACGGGGCAGCTGCTCGTCACCCGGCGCAAGGACGAGCCGGGGCTCGCGCTGGAGGCGTGGCGTAAGACCTGAGGGCGACGTGATGCGCGGGACCGCAGGGGCGTCCTTGAGACAGGATGGCCCCATGGTGCCCCCCGGGACGTCCTGGGTGCTCTTCGAGCACGGCACCTGCGTGCTGCTGAAGGAGCCCGAGGGAGACCTGGCGGAGTAGGCTTCGGGCATCCTCGGCGAGTTCGGCCCGGTGCACGTCGGCTCCCCGGCCGGTGACTTCCACGTGCTCACCCTCAAGGACGAGCTCGGCTGGCGGGTCACCGGGCACCACCCGGACGTCGTCACCCACGTCGCCCTCGATGAGCCCGTCGATCCCTCGCACCTGGCCGTCGGCATCCACGGCCGCACCAAACGCCATCAGGACGGGACGGACCTCCACGTCGTCCATGTCGAGGACCGGCGCCCGAGCGCCGACTGAGACGCCGGTGCCCCGCACACCGACTGGCGTGCGGGGCACCGGCGTGCACAGCGGAGCGCTTACGCGGGGACGCTCGCGACGCCCTGGGCCAGGAACGTCTTGCCGTTCACGCGCTCGGAGACACCCTCGCGGTCCAGGTACGGCGTGATGCCGCCCAGGTGGAAGGGCCAGCCGGCGCCCGTGATGAGGCAGAGGTCGATGTCCTGGGCCTCGGCGACGACGCCCTCGTCGAGCATGATGCCGATCTCCTGCGCCACCGCGTCCAGGACCCGGTCGCGGACCTGCTCCTCCGTCAGGACGGTGTCGCCCTGCTTCAGCAGCGCGGCGACCTCGGGGTCGAGTTCGGGCTTGCCGCTGTCGTAGACGTAGAAGCCGCGCTTGCCCGCCTCGACGACCGCCTTGAGGTTCGGGGAGACCGTGAAGCGGTCCGGGAAGGCCCGGTTGAGCGTCTCGGAGACGTGCAGGCCGATGGCCGGGCCGACGAGCTCCAGCAGGACCAGCGGCGACATCGGCAGACCGAGCGGCTCTACGGCCTTCTCCGCGACCTCGACGGGGGTGCCCTCGTCGATGACGTTCTGGATCTCGCCCATGAAGCGGGTCAGGATGCGGTTCACGACGAACGCCGGGGCGTCCTTGGTGAGGACCGCAGTCTTCTTCAGCTTCTTGGCGACACCGAACGCCGTGGCGAGGGCGGCGTCGTCGGTCTGCTCGCCGCGCACGATCTCCAGCAGCGGCAGGACCGTGACCGGGTTGAAGAAGTGGAAGCCGACGACCCGCTCGGGGTGCTTCAGCTTCGAGGCCATCTCCGAGACCGACAGCGAGGAGGTGTTGGTGGCGAGGATCGCGTGCGCCGGGGCGACCGCCTCGACCTCCGCGAACACCTGCTGCTTGACGCCCATCTCCTCGAAGACCGCTTCGATGATGAAGTCGGCGTCCGCGAAGCCCTCGGCCTTGTCCAGCACACCGGACACCAGCGCCTTGAGGCGGTTGGCCTTGTCCTTGTTGACACGGCCCTTGCCGAGCAGCTTGTCGATCTCGGCGTGGACGTAGCCCACGCCCTTGTCGACGCGCTCCTGGTCGATGTCGGTCAGCACGACCGGCACCTCCAGGCGGCGCAGGAACAGCAGCGCGAGCTGGGAGGCCATCAGACCGGCGCCGACGACACCGACCTTGGTGACCGGGCGGGCCAGGGACTTGTCCGGGGCGCCGGCCGGGCGCTTGCCGCGCTTCTGCACCAGGTTGAAGGCGTAGATGCCGGCGCGCAGTTCACCGCCCATGATGAGGTCGGCGAGCGCCTTGTCCTCGGCGTCGTAGCCCTGCTGGAGGTCGCCGTTCTTGGCGGCGGCGATGATGTCCAGGGCGCGGTAGGCGGCCGGGGCGGCGCCGTGCACCTTGGAGTCCGCGATGAAGCGGCCCTTGGCGACGGCCTGGTCCCAGGCCTCGCCGCGGTCGATCACCGGGCGCTCGATCTCCAGCTCGCCCTTGAGGACGGCGGCGGTCCAGATCAGGGACTGCTCCAGGAAGTCCGCGCCCTCGAAGATCGCGTCGGCGATCCCGAGCTCGTAGACCTGCTTGCCCTTGAGCTGCTTGTTCTGGTTGAGGCTGTTCTCGATGATCACCGAGACGGCCTTCTCGGGGCCGATCAGGTTCGGCAGCAGCGTGCAGCCGCCCCAGCCGGGGACCAGGCCGAGGAAGACCTCGGGCAGGGAGAACGCCGGCACGGCCGCGGAGACGGTGCGGTAGGTGCAGTGCAGACCGACCTCGACACCGCCGCCCATCGCGGCGCCGTTGTAGTACGCGAAGGTCGGCACGGCCAGCTTGGACAGCCGCTTGAAGACCTCGTGGCCGCCCTTGCCGATGGCGAGCGCGTGCTCGTGCTCCTTGAGGATCTCCACGCCCTTGAGGTCGGCGCCGACCGCGAAGATGAACGGCTTGCCGGTGATGCCGACGCCGATGATCTCGCCGTCCGCCGCCTCCTTCTCGACCTGGTCGATGGCGGTGTTCAGGTTCGCCAGCGAGGCCGGGCCGAAGGTGGTCGGCTTGGTGTGGTCGTGGCCGTTGTCCAGGGTGATCAGGGCGAAACGCCCGCCCGCGGCGGAGCCGCTCTTGGATGCTGCCAGCGGCAGGTCGAAGTGGCGTACGTGCGCACTCGTGACGACCTCGTCCGGGAACAGTTCGGAAGCCTGCTTGAGAAGCTCGGCGGTGGTGCTCACTTGTCCCCCTCGAAGTGCGGGTTCTCCCAGATGACCGTCGCGCCCATGCCGAAGCCGACGCACATGGTGGTCAGGCCGTAGCGGACGTGCGGCTGCTCCTCGAACTGGCGGGCCAGCTGCGTCATCAGGCGGACGCCCGAGGAAGCGAGCGGGTGGCCGAAGGCGATGGCGCCGCCGTACTGGTTGACGCGCTCGTCGTCGTCGGCGATGCCGTAGTGGTCGAGGAAGGCCAGCACCTGGACGGCGAAGGCCTCGTTGATCTCGAACAGGCCGATGTCGGAGATCGACAGGCCCGCCTGGGCCAGTGCCTTCTCCGTCGCCGGGATCGGGCCGTAGCCCATGACCTCCGGCTCGACGCCCGCGAAGGAGTAGGAGACCAGGCGCATCTTCACGGGGAGGTCGTGCTCCCGCGCGAACTCCTCGGAGGCGATGAGCGAGGCGGTGGCGCCGTCGTTCAGACCGGCCGCGTTACCGGCGGTGACCCGGCCGTGCACACGGAACGGGGTCTTCAGGCCCTGGAGGTTCTCCAGGGTCGTGCCCGGGCGCATCGGCTCGTCGGCGGTGACCAGGCCCCAGCCCGTCTCACCGGCCTCGGGGGAGGTGCGGCGTACCGAGATCGGCACCAGGTCGGCCTGGATCTTGCCGTTGGCGTACGCCTTGGCGGCCTTCTCCTGGGAGCGCACCGCGTACTCGTCGGCGCGCAGCTTGGTGATCTGCGGGTAACGGTCGTGCAGGTTCTCCGCGGTCATGCCCATGAACAGGGCCGACTCGTCGACCAGCTTCTCGGAGACGAACCGCGGGTTCGGGTCCACGCCCTCACCCATCGGGTGGCGGCCCATGTGCTCGACACCGCCCGCGATGGCGATGTCGTAGGCGCCGAAGGCGACGGAACCGGCGACCGAGGTGACGGCCGTCAGGGCGCCGGCGCACATGCGGTCGATGGAGTAGCCCGGCACGGACTGCGGAAGACCGGCGAGGATCCCGGCGGTGCGGCCGATGGTCAGGCCCTGGTCACCGATCTGCGTGGTCGCGGCGATGGCGACCTCGTCGATCTTCTTGGGGTCGAGTCCGGGGTTGCGGCGCAGCAGCTCCCGGATCGCCTTCACGACGAGGTCGTCGGCACGGGTCTCGTGGTAGATGCCCTTCGGGCCCGCCTTGCCGAACGGGGTGCGGACGCCGTCGACGAAGACGACGTCCCTGACGGTACGAGGCACGATGGCTCTCCTCCAGGGTCAGGATCTGCATTGCTGCTGCGATGCGCTGAGCGCGCGCTCAGACTCCATGCTACTTATGAGTAACGTAGCTGCACAGTCCTGACAGGGGGAGCGGTGAAGGTCACACCGTCGCCGGAGCCGTGGAGCCCCGGGGAGTCAGCACGGGAGTGGGCACCGGATGCGACCCGGCCTCGCCCCCGGTGAGCACCGAGAACAGCGTCCGGGCCACCTCCGCCCCGAACCCGTGCACGTCATGGCTCATCGCCGACAGGGTCGGGTGCGTCAGCCGGCACAGCTGCGAGTCGTCCCAGGCCAGCAGCGACACGTCCTGAGGCACCCGCAGCCCCATCTCCGCCGCCACCGACAGCCCCGCCACCGCCATGATGTCGTTGTCGTACACGATCGCCGTCGGCCGGTCGCCCGGCGCGGCGGTCAGCAGCGACCGGGTCGCCCGTGCTCCCGCGTCCCCCGAGAAGTCCGTCGCGACCTGCCACGCCCCGGCCAGTGCCAGTGCCCCGGCCGCCTCGTCGAAGGCGGCCGTCCGGATCGCCGTGTGCCCGAGCTCCGCCGCCCCGCCCACCCGGGCGATCCGCCGGTGCCCGAGCGCGGCCAGATACCGCGCCGCCTCCGTCACGGCCGTGGCGTCGTCCGTCCACACCGAGGTGAGCCCCCCGGTCAGCGAGGGGTGCCCGACGGCGACCACCGGCATCCCCAGGCGCTCCGCCAGGGCCGGGCGGGGGTCATCGGCCCGGAAGTCGACGAGGATCGACCCGCCGATCTGCCGCCCCCGCCACCACGCCTCCTGGACGACCACCTCCTCGTCCATGTTCCGCACGAGTCGCAGCAGCAGCGAACTGGAGTGCTCGGTCAGCACGCTCTGCACGCCCGAGACGAACTCCATGTACCAGGGCTCCAGGCCGAGCACCCGTGCCGGCCGGCACACGGCGAGACCGACCACGTCCACCCGCGATCCGGCCAGCGTCCGCGCCGTGAGGCTCGGCGCCCAGCCCAGCTCCCGGGCCGCGAGGAAGATCCGGTCCCGGGTGGCCTCCGACAGACCGGGCTTGTGGTTGAAGGCGAGGGACACCGCGCCCTTGGACACACCGGCGCGCGCGGCGACGTCCTTGATGGTGACGCGAGGGGTCGGCGTTGCCGTCATCGGGTGGGCTCCACGCAGTACAGGGCAGAACGAGCGGTCTCCGTGTCCGGAGTCTTCCAGCCGCGCACGCCGATGGTCACCTCTTCGCCCGGCAGCAGCGTGACCAGGCCCCGGTCGGCGCGCGCCCCCGGCTCCAGCCGGTCGGCCTGGAGGAGCAGGTCCCGGACCAGGGTGCGGGCGGTCACCGTGATGCCGCCCGGAGTGAGTGCGACGTCGAACCGCGGGGCGGGACAGGAGACGTCGCGGTCGGGCACGGGAAAGTGCACCGCCCGCAGCGGGCCCGCGTCGGCGACCAGGAACTCCTTCGGCCCGTCGGGCGTCAGCTCGCACGGCACGTCGACGCGCGCCACGGTCCGCTTGCCGGCCGTCAGTTCCACATCCGCCCGCCCCAGCACCTCGCCCTCGACGGAAAGCCGCCGCAGGGTCAGTGTTTCCCGCCAGTCGTCCGCGGCCTGGTTGACGGCGGCCAGCTCCGGCCCGCCGTCCCCCGGCCGGATGGTCAGCAGCCGGTCCGCGTACAACCGCTTCAGCTCGTGGTACAGCGGCTTCTCCCGGCCGTCCCCGTCGATCGCCGCCCAGGACGTCACCGGCCAGCAGTCGTTGAGCTGCCAGACGATCGTGCCCGCGCACACCGGCCAGTGGGAACGCCAGTGCTCGATCCCGGCCGCGACCGCCCGCGCCTGGTTGAGCTGCGTGAGGTAGTGCCACCGGTCGAAGTCCCCCTCCGGCAGGGCGAAGTGCCGCCGGAGCCCCCGCTCCAGCTTGCCGTTGCCGTCGTCCGCCTTCTGGTGGTGCAGCATGCCGGGGGAGTCCGGCGCGAGTTCCTCCGCCTGCAGGGCCCGGCGCAGGGTGGCGTACGCGGGCGGCGCCTGCCAGCCGAACTCCGCGACGAACCGGGGCACGCTGAGCCGGTAGTCCGCGTAGTCCGCCCGGTTCCACACCTCCCACGAGTGGTGGGTGCCGTGCGCCGGGTCGTTCGGGTGGTGCCGCCAGGAACCGGACCAGGGACTCCCCGCCGTGTAGGGCCGGGTCGGGTCCGACTCGGCCACCACTCGCGGCAGGAGGCCCAGGTAGTAGCCCTCGCCCCAGGAGTCCCCGGCCAGCCGCGGCTCCCACTCCCAGTCCCGGAAGCCCCACAGGTTCTCGTTGTTGCCGTTCCACAGCACGAGCGAGGGATGCGGCATCAGCCGTACGACGTTCTCCCGCGCCTCGGCCTCCACCTCGCCGCGCAGCGGTTGCTCCTCCGGGTAGGCCGCGCAGGCGAACGGGAAGTCCTGCCAGACCAGCAGGCCGAGTTCGTCGCAGGCGTCGTAGAAGTCCTCGCTCTCGTAGATCCCGCCGCCCCAGATCCGCACGAGGTCCACACCGGCACCGGCCGCCTGCTCCAGCCGCCGCCGGTAGCGCTCGCGGGTGATGCGGGACGGGAAGACGTCGTCCGGGATCCAGTTGACGCCCCGCGCGAAGAGCCGCTCGCCGTTGACGACGAGGGTGAAGCCCGTGCCGTGCGCATCGGGCCGCCGGTCCAGTCCCACACTGCGGAAACCGATCCGCCGCCGCCACACGTCCAGTTCGTCCGCGCCGTGCAGCAGCTTCAACTCGACGTCGTAGAGCGGCTGTTCCCCGTAGCCGCGCGGCCACCACAGGCGCGCGTCCGGCACCCGCAGCCGTAGGGTCCCGCCCGCCCCGTCGATCTCCGCCCGCGCCCGCACCCCCGCGACGGTCGCCTCCACGGCGAGCGGCGCCTCCACCCGGGTCCGCTCGACGTCGACGGCCAGCTCGACGACGCCCGTGCCCTGCTCGACGGTGACCAGCGGGCGCACCCGGGCGATCCGGGCCGTCGACCAGTGCTCCAGGCGCACCGGCCGCCAGATCCCGGCCGTCACCAGGGTCGGTCCCCAGTCCCAGCCGAAGGAGCAGGCCATCTTGCGCAGGTACTGGTAGGGCTCGGCGTAGGCGGCGGGCCGTTCGCCCAGTCGGCTCCGCACGGCCTCGGCCTCGGCGTAGGCGGAGACGAACCGCACGGACAGCAGCCCGGACAGGCCCGTCACGTCGAACCGGTACGAGCGGTGCATGTTGCGCACCTTCCCCAGCAGGCGCCCGTCCAGGGAGATCTCGGCGACGGTGTCGAGCCCGTCGAAGACCAGGTCGGTCTGCTCCTGCCCCCACGAGCCGCCGATCTCCCGCTCGTACGTCCAGTCGCGGCGCCCCACCCAGGCCACCTCGGTCTCGTTGCGGCCGAGGAACGGGTCCGGGATCCGCCCGGCCGCCATCAGATCGGTGTGCACGCAGCCCGGCACGGTGGCCGGCAGCGTGTCCGAGTCGTGCCGCAGGATCCATCCCTCGCCGAGTGGTGTGACCTCCAGCATGCGCACTCCCTTAACCGGTTCAGTGAAGAGTCGAGTGACGGCTTTGCATCCTTGGCGGGATTGGGACTTTACCGGTTGAGTGCACGCTGTCAGAGTTCCGAACCAGCCATACCGCACGTGCTCGTCCGTCCCGAGTTCCCCTCCGCGAACGGAGCTGACGCACATGAACCGCCGTACCCTCCTCGCCCTCGCCGTGGGCGCCGCCCTGCTCGCCTCCGGCTGCACCGGCACCGGGGGCTCCTCGAAGGGCGCCGACGCCGAGGCGCCCGACGATCCCTCCAAGGTCGACGGGACCATCACCGTGCTCACCCACCGGACCGACCTCGTGCAGGACGGGACGCTGAAGAAGTACGCCGCCGAGTTCAACAGGACGTACCCGAAGGTGAAGGTCGAGTTCGACGGCATCACCGACTACGAGGGCGAAGTCAAGATCCGTATGAACACGGAGAACTACGGCGACGTCCTCATGATCCCCGCGGTGATCCAGAAGAAGGACTACCCCAGGTTCTTCGCCTCGCTGGGCAGCCAGGAGGAGCGGAGCAAGAAGTACCGCTTCACGGACTTCACCGCCGTCGGCGGCAAGGTCTACGGCCAGAGCCCGCTCGGCGCGGTCCCCGGGTTCATCTACAACAAGAAGGTGTGGAGCGAGGCGGGGGTCACCGACTGGCCCACCACTCCGGCCGAGTTCCTCGCCGGGCTCAAGGCGATCAAGTCGAAGACCGACGCGGTCCCCTACTACACCAACTTCAAGGACAAGTGGCCGCTCAGTCAGTGGACGGGGGTCAACGGCTCGGTCGGCTGCGACGAACAGGCGACCACCAGGCTGGCCGAGGACAATCCCTGGGCCGAGGGCGCCGACCTGCGGGTGGCCGACACACTGCTGTACGACATCGTGCACGAGGGGCTCAGCGAGAAGGACCCGACGACCACCAACTGGGAGGCGTCCAAGCCCCGGCTGGCCAAGGGCGAGATCGCCACCATGTGGCTCGGCTCCTGGGCGGTCATCCAGATGCGCGGCGCGGCGAAGCAGGCCGGCACCGACCCGGACGACATCGGGTTCATGCCCTTCCCCGCACAGAAGGACGGCAGCTTCTGCGCGGTCACGTCACCCGACTACAACCAGGCCGTCAACATCCACTCCGAGCACAAGCAAGCCGCCCGGGCCTGGATCGACTGGTTCACCGAGGAATCCGGCTACGCCCGGGACAACCTGGCGCTCTCCCCGCTGAAGGACGCCCCGCTGCCCGACGTCCTGAAGCCGTACGAGCAGGCGGGCGTCAAGCTCCTCGAACTCGACGACAGCAAGGGCGCCGAGGTGAAGACCATCGAGAACCGGTCCGAGGTCGGCATCAACAAGCCCGACTACCGCCAGGAACTCGTGGACATGGCCCGCGGTGCCAGAGAGGGCGACCCGGACGACTACCTGGACGGCCTCGGTGAGAAGTGGACCGAGACGCAGAAGTCGCTGGGGTACTGATGACGGGCACGACCGAGACGGCGGCCGTCACGGCCGCCGCGGGGGCGGCGGCCACTGCCCCGGCCCCCACCCCGCGCCGCGTCCGTCGGTGGCGCGGGGCCACCCCCTGGCTCTTCCTGCTCGCCCCACTCGCCCTGCTGATCGTCTTCACCTACGCGCCGATCGCCAACATGGTCGCGTACAGCTTCACCGACTGGGACGGAGTGAGCCCCGAACTGCACTACACGGGCACCGAGAACTACGCCGAACTCTTCACCCGCTCCGAGCTGTTCGAGGTCTTCTGGGTCAGCGGCTACTACCTGGCGGCCTCCGTGATCCAGATCGTCGCCGCGCTCTACTTCGCCACGATCCTCAGCTTCAACGTCCGCTTCCGGAACTTCTTCAAGGGCGTGCTGTTCTTCCCGTACCTGATCAACGGCGTGGCGATCGGATTCGTCTTCCTCTACTTCTTCCAGGACGGCGGCACCCTCGACTCGGTGCTGGGCCTGCTCGGAGTGGAGACGGACCGAGCGTGGCTGGGGAGCCCCACCTCGGCGAACACGTCCCTCGCGGCGGTCTCCGTCTGGCGCTACCTGGGCCTGAACTTCGTCCTCTTCCTGGGGGCGATCCAGTCGGTCCCCGGGGAGCTGTACGAGGCGGCCGAGCTGGACGGCGCGAACCGCTGGCACCAGTTCCGCCACATCATCGCGCCGGGCATCAAGCCGGTGCTGTCCCTGACGGTGATCCTGTCGATCTCGGGCTCCCTGTCGGTCTTCGAGATCCCGTACATCATGACCGGCGGAGCGACCGGCACCGAGACGTTCGTGATCCAGACCGTGAAGCTCGCCTTCCAGTTCAACAAGACGGGCCTCGCCTCGGCGGCCGCGGTCGTGCTGCTGCTGATCGTCCTGGCGGTGACCTGGGTGCAGCGGCGCCTCGCCCCCGACGACAAGGTGGACCTCGT
Organism: Streptomyces sp. NPDC096046; assembly: GCF_040303285.1. NCBI lineage: Bacteria > Bacillati > Actinomycetota > Actinomycetes > Kitasatosporales > Streptomycetaceae > Streptomyces > Streptomyces sp. NPDC096046. The sequence goes on from NZ_JBEOSZ010000060.1 coordinate 16,422, forward strand.
ATGACACGCCGCTCGGTGAGCCGTCTCCTCGTGTACCTGTCGCTGATCGCCGCGACCGCGGTGGTCCTGCTCCCGCTGGCCGCCGTGCTCCTGACCTCCCTCAAGTCCGAGCAGGAGATGGCGGACGGCAGCGGAGCGCTCGCGCTGCCCGACGACCCGTTCAACTTCCACAACTACGTGACGGCGTTCCAGGACGGCCGGATGCTCCCGGCGTTCGCCAACACCGCGATCATCCTCGTCGTGGCCATCGGCGGCACCGTCCTCATCGGCTCGATGACGGCCTACGCCATCGACCGCTTCCGGTTCCGCTTCCGTACGTCGGTCCTGGCCCTGTTCCTCGTCGCCGCCCTGGTCCCCGGAGTGACCACCCAGGTGGCCACCTTCCAGATCGTGAACAGCTTCGGCATGTTCGACAGCCTCTGGGCGCCGATCGCCCTCTACACGGGCACGGACATCGTCTCGATCTACATCTTCCTGCAGTTCGTCCGGTCGATCCCGATCTCCCTGGACGAGTCGGCCCGCATCGACGGGGCCAACGCCTTCACGGTCTACCGCAAGGTCATCTTCCCGCTGCTGAAACCGGCGATCGCGACGGTCGTGATCGTGAAGGGGATCACCGTCTACAACGACTTCTACATCCCCTTCCTCTACCTGCCCTCCGAAGATCTTGGCGTGATCTCGACGTCACTGTTCCGCTTCAAGGGCCCGTTCGGCGCCCACTGGGAGACGATCTCGGCGGGAGCGATCCTCGTCATCGTCCCCACTTTGATCGTCTTCCTGTTCCTCCAGCGGTTCATCTACAACGGTTTCACCCGGGGGGCCACGAAGTAGCGGCCTTCCTCAGGCCTCCTTCGGGGACAGGGCCTCCACCAGCACCGGCGTCACCTGCTCCACCTGCCACGGCCGCGCACCATGTCCGGCCAGGGCGGCCGCCACCGACTCGGCGTCCACCACCGCGGGCGGCTCCCAGCACACCCGCCGCACCGTGTCCGGCGTGATCAGGTTCTCCTGCGGCATGGCGAGCTGCTCGGCCAGCGCCGACACCCCGGCCCGGGCCGCGGACAACCGCGCCGCGGCCGCGGGGTCCTTGTCGGCCCAGGCCCGCGGCGGCGGAGGCCCGGTCACGGACAACCCCGGCTGCGGGAGATGCGCCTCGCTCAGCGCCTTCGCCCGGTCCACCGCCGCCTGCCACTGCTCCAGCTGCCGCTTGCCCACGCGGTGACCGAAACCGTTCAGCGCGGCCAGCGCCTGCACACTCGCCGGAAGGGCCAGCGCGGCCTCCACGATGGCCGCGTCCCCGAGCACCTTGCCCGGCGACACGTCCCGCCGCTGCGCGATCCGGTCCCGGGTCTGCCACAGCTCCCGTACGACGGCCAGCTGCCGCCGTCGCCGCACCTTGTGCATACCGGACGTACGCCGCCACGGGTCCTTGCGGGGCTCGGGCGGCGGAGCCGAGGCGATCGCGTCGAACTCCTGGTGGGCCCACTCCAGCTTGCCCTGCCGGTCCAGCTCCTTCTCCAGCGCGTCACGCAGGTCGACGAGCAGCTCGACGTCCAGCGCCGCGTACCGCAGCCAAGGCTCGGGCAGGGGCCGGGTCGACCAGTCGACGGCGGAGTGGCCCTTCTCCAGGACGAAGCCCAGCACGCTCTCGACCATCGCGCCGAGACCGACCCGGGGGAACCCGGCGAGCCGCCCGGCCAGCTCGGTGTCGAACAGCCGCGTCGGCACCATGCCTATCTCGCGCAGGCAGGGCAGGTCCTGGGTGGCGGCGTGCAGCACCCACTCGACGCCGGACAGGGCGTCTCCGAGGGCGGAGAGGTCGGGGCAGGCCACGGGGTCGATCAGGGCCGTTCCGGCGCCCTCACGGCGCAGCTGCACGAGGTAGGCGCGCTGCCCGTAGCGGTAGCCGGACGCGCGCTCGGCGTCGACGGCGACGGGCCCGGATCCCGCCTCGAAGGCGGCGATCACCCGGGCCAGGGCGGTCTCGTCCGCGATGACGGGCGGGATGCCCTCACGCGGCTCCAGCAAAGGGATCGGCGCCTCCGTAGCAGAAGATCCGCCGTCGTCCGGAGGAGCGCCTCCGGTGGTTCGCAGTGGGCTGTCTGCTGCGGTGTCGTGGGCGTCGGTCACATGTCAAGGGTATCCATGTATGGACAGCGCCCGCCGACGGAACGTTCCGTCGGCGGGCGGTGCAGGGTCGCAAACCAGTCAAGTCGGGGAAGCGGCGGGTTCGCGAACCGTGGGTGACGTGAACGGGGCCGGAGCCCGATCCCGTTCACGTGGACGAATGATCACGGGAGGTCACGGCGGCGCGGGTCAGTGGATGATCCCGGTCCGCAGCGCCACCGCGACCATGCCGGCGCGGTCGCCCGTGCCGAGCTTGCGGGCGATGCGGGCGAGGTGGCTCTTGACGGTCAGGGCGGACAGTCCCATCGAGACGCCGATCGCCTTGTTCGACTGGCCTTCGGCGACCAGTCGCAGCACCTCGACCTCACGGCCGGACAGTTCGCGGTAGCCGCCCGGGTGGCTCGGGGCACCCGGGGGGCGGCGGTGCAGACGGGCGGCGGCGGCGCCGATGGGGGCGGCGCCCGGACGGGTGGGGAGTCCGACGTTGGTGCGGGTGCCGGTGACGACGTAACCCTTCACCCCGCCGGCGAGTGCGTTGCGCACGGCGCCGATGTCGTCGGCGGCGGAGAGGGCCAGCCCGTTGGGCCAGCCCGCGGCGCGGGTCTCCGACAGCAGGGTGAGGCCGGAACCATCCGGCAGGTGGACGTCGGCGACACAGATGTCGCGGGGGTTGCCGATGCGGGGACGAGCCTCCGCGATGGACGAGGCCTCGATGACATCGCGCACACCGAGCGCCCACAGATGGCGGGTGACGGTGGAGCGGACGCGCGGGTCGGCCACGACCACCATGGCGGTCGGCTTGTTCGGGCGGTAGGCGACCAGGCTTGCGGGCTGCTCGAGGAGAACGGACACCAGGCCTCCTGGGGTGCGGGACGGGGCCGGCTCGTGGGGGTGAAGCCGGGACGAACCGTGCTTTCAAGGTCACAGTCGTCTTCGGCACCGAACCCGTCCGCCTTTAGAGAATGATCACGATTCGGTGATAACAATCCGCGCAATTCGGACACGCGGTCGATCATTCGAAGGTCGAACGGTTTCGGTCTGCGTCGCTACGCGGTCGAAAGTGGCCGTATCGACAAAGTGATTCGGCCAAGAGGGGGACGCAGGTGTGATCGTCGGCACGACATGGTTGACCGCCCCGCACAAGATCGATCAGTGCGGGGCGGTCAGGGGGTGGATCAGCGGGACTGCGGCCCTCGCCGCTGGGGCAGCGTCACGATCGACGCGTCCCCGGGCCCTGCCGGGGGCAGACCGGCGATCTGGGCGAGCAGATCGCACCAGGACGCGAGGTGGGCGGCCGTGTCCGGAACCCCGCCCAGGCCCTCGCGCGGCGTCCACGACGCACGGATCTCGATCTGCGAGGCGGCCGGGCGAGCGGACAGCCCGCCGAAGTAGTGGGAACTCGCGCGCGTGACCGTGCCGCTCGGCTCTCCGTACGTCAGTCCGCGCGTCTGGAGCGCGCCGGTCAGCCAGGACCAGCACACCTCCGGCAGCAGCGGATCCGCCGCCATCTCCGGCTCCAGCTCCGCGCGCACCAGCGTCACCAGCCGGAACGTCCCCCGCCAGGCATCGTGCCCGGCCGGGTCGTGCAGCAGCACCAGGCGGCCGTCGGCCAGGTCCTGGTCGCCGTCGACGACCGCGGCCTCCAGCGCGTAGGAGTAGGGGGCGAGCCGCTTCGGCGGGGGCGTCGGCTCGACCTCGATCTGGGGCCGCAGCCGCGCCGCTCTCAGCGCGTCGACGGCGGCCCGGAAGGGCAGGGGGGCGGAGTCCGCCTCCCGCCGGTCGTTCTCGGTGTCCTTCGCTTCGTCCATTCCGCCGGCGCCGTCCGACAGTGGTCCCTGAGCCGCAGCCATGCGGGAAGATTACGGGGACCGGGGCCCGGGTGCAGGGCTAGACACCCTGCGCCCGTCCAGGGGCTGAATCGCGCGGTACGGCAGCGTGCGAAACTTGGCCCCGTGAGTGCCAACGACGCCCCTCGGGCCCAGCAGCCGTCCGCCCCGTACGCATCCGCCTTCCTCAAGGCCTGCCGGCGCGAGCCCGTGCCGCACACGCCGGTGTGGTTCATGCGGCAGGCCGGGCGCTCACTGCCGGAGTACCGCAAGGTGCGCGAGGGCATCGGCATGCTCGAGTCCTGCATGCGGCCCGAACTGGTCACCGAGATCACCCTCCAGCCGGTGCGCCGGCACGGCGTGGACGCGGCGATCTACTTCAGCGACATCGTCGTCCCGCTCAAGGCCATCGGCATCGACCTCGACATCAAGCCCGGCATCGGCCCGGTCGTCGAGCGCCCGATCCGCACCCGCGCGGACCTCGCGCAGCTGCGCGACCTGGCCCCCGAGGACGTCTCCTACGTCACCGAGGCCATCGGCCTGCTCACCCGTGAGCTCGGCGCCACCCCCCTCATCGGCTTCGCCGGCGCCCCCTTCACCCTCGCCAGCTATCTCGTCGAGGGCGGCCCGTCCCGCACCTACGAGAACGCCAAGGCGATGATGTACGGCGACCCCGAGCTGTGGGCCGACCTGCTCGACCGCCTCGCGGACATCACCGCCGCGTTCCTGAAGGTGCAGATCGAGGCGGGCGCCTCGGCGGTCCAGCTGTTCGACTCCTGGGCGGGCGCCCTGGCCCCCGTCGACTACCGCCGCTCCGTGCTGCCCGCGTCGGCGAAGGTCTTCGAGGCCGTGGCCGGCTACGGCGTGCCGCGCATCCACTTCGGCGTCGGCACCGGTGAGCTGCTGGGTCTCATGGGCGAGGCCGGCGCGGACGTGGTCGGCGTCGACTGGCGGGTCCCGATGGACGAGGCCGCCCGCCGGGTCGGGCCCGGCAAGGCACTCCAGGGCAACCTCGACCCGACCGTGCTGTTCGCCCCGACGGAGGCCGTCGAGGCCAAGACCCTCGACGTCCTGGACGCGGCGAAGGACCTCGACGGGCACATCTTCAACCTCGGCCACGGCGTCATGCCGTCCACGGACCCGGACGCGCTGACCCGGCTCGTGGAGCACGTGCACACGCGAACCCTGCGCTGAGCCGAGAACCCGATCGGCCGGACCGGTGAACGCGGCCGCACGGAAGTGCGTATGTGTCGGCAACCGCCCGCGGCGCGGGGAAGGCGGGTCGCGGGGCCGACGTGAGGAACAGGCGATGAACGACCGAGTTACCCCCGCGATGCACGCGCTGCCCGACGGTGAGGCGGAGCTGACGCTGGTGGTGCGGCTGCCCTGGGAGGACGTGGCCCGCCTCGGCCAGGACGCCGGGCGGCTGGCCACCCAGTTGCGGCGGCCCGTGACACTGGAGGAGGCGGTGAGCCACCGGTTGCGGTCGACCCGGGTGGCCTCGCACGCGAAGCCGGCCGGGGAGCAGCCGCCGGCGGTGACGGCTTCGGCGTCGGTGTCCTCCCTGCCGTCCCGGCCGCCGGCGGAGCAGGCGCGCCAGGCGATCGACCGGATCAATGGGACGGCTGGGACTGCGTAGGCGCTTCGCCGTAGGGGTGCGGGTTCGCCGCCGGGTGCGGGTTTGCTGTGGCTGGTCGCGCCCACGCGGCGGAGCCGCACATCGCTACGGCCCCGCGCCCCTGTACTCCTACCGTCCCTTACGAACCGCGCACCTTTGCCGCCGCCTTGCGGGCCGCTACCAGTACCGGGTCCCAGACGGGGGAGAACGGTGGGGCGTAGCCCAGGTCCAGAGTGGTCATCTGTTCCGCCGTCATGCCTGCCGTGAGGGCGACCGCCGCGATGTCGACCCGCTTGCCCGCGCCCTCCCGGCCGACGATCTGCACGCCGAGGAGGCGGCCCGTGCGGTGCTCGGCGAGCATCTTGACCGTCATGGGGGAGGCGTTCGGGTAGTAGCCCGCGCGGCTGGTCGACTCGATGGTCACCGAGTGGAAGCGCAGCCCGGCGCGGTGGGCGTCCTTCTCGCGCAGGCCCGTGCGGGCGATCTCCAGGTCGCAGACCTTGCTGACCGCGGTGCCCACCACGCCCGGGAAGGTCGCGTACCCGCCGCCGATGTTGGTGCCGATGATCTGGCCGTGCTTGTTGGCGTGGGTGCCGAGCGGGATATGCCGCTCCTGGCCGGAGACCAGGTCCAGGACCTCGACGCAGTCGCCGCCGGACCAGATGTTCTCGTGGCCGCGCACCCGCATCGAGCGGTCCGTGAGGAGACCGCCGTGCGGGCCCAGGGGGAGTCCGGCGGCCTTCGCGAGGGTCGTCTCGGGGCGGACGCCGATACCGAGCACGACGACGTCCGCCGGGAACTCGCGGTCCTGCGTGACCACCGCCCGCACGGCCGCGTCGTCGCCGGTCAGGATCTTGGTGACCTCGGCGTCGTTCACCATCGTGATGCCCAGGCCCTCCATGGCCTCGTGCACCAGGCAGCCCATGTCCGGGTCGAGGGTCGACATGGGTTCGCTGCCGCGGTTGACGACCGTCACCTCGTAGCCGCGGTTGATGAGCGCCTCGGCCATTTCCACGCCGATGTAGCCCGCCCCGACGACCACCGCGCGTCGGCCACGCGTGCGTTCCAGCGTGTCGAGCAGGGCCTGGCCGTCGTCCAGCGTCTGCACGCCGTGCACTCCGGCCGCGTCGGCACCGGGCATGTCGGGCCGGATCGGCCGGGCGCCGGTCGCGATCACGAGCTTGTCGTACGACGTCCAGGACTCCTCGCCGGAGTCGACGTCACGCGCGCGTACCCGCTGCCCGCCGAGGTCGAGTTCCGTGACCTCCGTGCGCAGCCGCAGTTCGATGCCGCGGGCGCGGTGCTCCTCGGGGGTGCGGGCGATGAGCCGGTCCCGGTCGGTGACGTCGCCGCCGACCCAGTAGGGAATGCCGCACGCCGAGTACGACGTGAAGTGGCCCCGTTCGAACGCCACGATCTCCAGTTCCTCGGGGCCCTTCAGACGGCGCGCCTGCGACGCCGCGGACATGCCCGCGGCGTCGCCGCCGATGACGACCAGTCGCTCCCGTGTGCGGCTCATGTTCATGCGGACACGCTACGGGAGCAGGGCAGTTCAGTCCCGCTCGCCGGGGGTTCGCGGCTGCGCGGACTCCGGCGCCGGACGGGCCGTCGGCAGCGGGCCCGGCGCGGTCGTCACGGGTGCGGACTCGGGGCGGCGCGACAACCGGGGGTGTACGACACGCAGCCACAGCAGCACGATCAGGGCCGCCACCGCCGCGAACGGCAGCACCGCGCCGAAGGCGACGGCGAGCCAGCGCAGCATCGTCACGAAGGCGCTCCAGCCGCCCGCCAGCGCGTCCACGAACCCCGGGGCGTCGTCCTCCTCGGCCTCCTTCTTCGCCGGGGTCTCGGACAGCGACAGGGTGATGGTGGCCAGACCGGTGCGGTCCTTCAGGGACTCCTGTCGGGCGAGCAGCGCCTCCAGATCGGCCTGGCGGCTGCTCAGCTCGCCCTCCAGGGTCACCACGTCGCTGAGCTTGCCGGCCCGGTCCATCAGTTCGCGGATCCGGGCCACGCTGGCGCGTTGCGTCCTGATCCGGCTCTCCACGTCGACGACCTGGTCGGTGACGTCCTCGGCCTTCGCGCTGCGGTCAAGGAGCTTGCCGGTGCCCTCCAGTTCGGCGAGGACCCCGTCGTACCTCTCGACGGGTACGCGCAGCACGACCTGGGTGCGCTCGCGGCCCTCGGCGTCCCGGGCAGTGGCCTCGCTGCCGACGTAGCCGCCCGCGTTCTCGGTGACGGTGCGGGCCTGCCCCAGGGCCTTCGGGACGTCCCTGACCCGCACGGTCAGGGAGGCCGTGCGGATGATGTGGCTCGTGGGGAGCTTCGGCGGCGCGGTCGCCCTGGCGCCGCTTCCGGCGCCGCCGGGGGCGGCCTCCTTCGCGCCGCCCTCGTCGTCCGCTTGCGGGGCGGCGACTCCCCGGTCGGCGGCGCTGCTGCCGGCGGAGTCCTCTCCTCCGCCGCTGCACCCGGTGAGCGCGAGGGCCGCGGCCAGCAGGAGCGCGGCGAGAGCCGGGGCGGGTTGGCGGGCGGATCGTCGTGTGCGCATGCGGGCATCCCCCGGGGTCGATTCTGCTGATGCTTCTTCGACGCCCGGACGGCGCGGGCCGTTTGCCCCGGGACGGTTCCGATGCGGTCACGGTCGGGACTCGTGACGGACACCGGGGCGCGGCGGCGGTGTCAGCGGGGTCTGAGAGGCTGGGGGCATGTGCGAAGTTCAAGGGCAGGTCGTCGTCATCGGGGCGGGCATCGCGGGGCTGGCCGCCGCACACCGGCTGCTGGAGCGCGGGGCCCGGGTGACCGTGCTGGAGGCGTCCGGCAGGCTCGGCGGCAAGCTGCTTCCCGGGGAGATCGCGGGTGCGCGCGTGGACCTCGGCGCCGAGTCGATGCTGGCCCGCCGCCCCGAGGCGGTGGCACTCGCGCGCGAGGTGGGCCTCGCCGAGCGTCTGGAGCCCCCGGCCACCGCGACGGCCTCGCTGTGGACCCGCGGCGCCCTGCGCCCCTTCCCCAAGGGGCATGTGATGGGAGTGCCCGGCACCGCGTCCGCCCTGGCCGGGGTGGTGTCCGAGGAGGGCCTTCGCCGCATCGAGCGGGACGCCGAGCTGCCCCGCACGGAGGTCGGCGACGACGTGGCGGTGGGGGAGTACGTGGCGGAGCGCCTCGGCCGCGAGGTCGTCGACCGCCTGCTGGAGCCCATGCTGGGCGGGGTGTACGCGGGCGACGCGTACCGCATCTCCATGCGCTCGGCCGTCCCGCAGCTCTTCCAGGTGGCCCGCAGCCACAGCTCCCTGACGGCGGGGGTCCGCGAGCTCCAGGCGAAGGCGGCCGCGGCCCGGCAGACCGGCCCGGTCTTCATGGGGATCCGGGGCGGCGTCGGCACCCTCCCCCTCGCGGTGGCGGACTCGGTCAGGGCCCGCGGGGGCGAGATCCTCACGCGGACACCGGTGACGGATCTGCGTCGCACCCCCGAGGGCCGCTGGCACGTCGCCTCGGCCGGGCGCGAGTGGCTCGCGGACGCCGTGGTCGTCGCCGTCCCCGCCCCCGCCGCCGCCCGGCTGCTGCGCGCCGAGGTCCCCGGCGCCGCCGCGGAGCTCGACGGTGTCGAGTACGCCTCCATGGCCCTGGTCACCCTCGCCTACCGCCGCGACGGGGCGGCCCTGCCCGACGGCAGCGGCTTCCTCGTGCCGCCCGTCGACGGGCACACCATCAAGGCGTCCACGTTCGCCTCGCAGAAGTGGGGCTGGATCGCCGACGAGAACCCCGACCTGGTCGTCCTGCGCACCTCCGTCGGACGCCACGGCGAGACGCAGATCCTCGGGCGCGACGACAGCGAACTCGTCGACGTCTCCCGGCACGACCTGAAGGCCGCCACCGGCCTCGACGCCACACCCGTCGCCACCCTCGTCACCCGCTGGGACGACGGCCTGCCCCAGTACCCCGTCGGCCACCACGCGCGCGTGGCCCGCGTCCGTGAGTACATCGCCCGCCTCCCCGGCCTCGCCGTCTGCGGCGCCGCGTACGACGGCGTCGGCATCCCGGCGTGCATCGCCGGTGCGTACGCCGCCGTCGACCGGATCCACGGTGACCCGCGCGGTGTGCAGGAGCTCACCGCCCACCCGGTGCAGAGTCTGCACGGCGGAGCGGGAGAATGAGGAGCATGAGTGACGACGCCTCCACCCCGGCCTCCAGCACCGCGCCCGAGCGCATCCCGAACAAGGGCAAGCTGGCCAAGGACCTCAACGAGGTCATCCGCTACACGCTCTGGTCCGTCTTCAAGCTGAAGGACGTCCTCCCCGAGGACCGCGCCGGGTACGCCGACGAGGTCCAGGAGCTGTTCGACCAGCTCGCCGCCAAGGACGTGACGATCCGCGGCACCTACGACGTGTCGGGCCTGCGCGCCGACGCCGACCTCATGATCTGGTGGCACGCGGAGACCAGTGACGCGTTGCAGGAGGCGTACAACCTCTTCCGCCGTACCAAGCTGGGCCGCGCCCTGGAGCCCGTCTGGTCGAACATGGCGCTGCACCGCCCCGCCGAGTTCAACCGCGCGCACATCCCGGCGTTCCTCGCCGACGAGACGCCCCGCGACTACGTGAGCGTCTACCCCTTCGTGCGCTCCTACGACTGGTACCTGCTGCCCGACGAGGACCGCCGCCGCATGCTGGCCGACCACGGCAAGATGGCCCGTGGCTACCCGGACGTCCGCGCCAACACCGTCGCCTCGTTCTCCCTCGGCGACTACGAGTGGATCCTCGCCTTCGAGGCCGACGAGCTGTACCGCATCGTCGACCTCATGCGTCACCTGCGCGCCTCGGAGGCCCGTCGGCACGTCCGCGAGGAGGTGCCGTTCTACACGGGCCGCCGCAAGGACATCGCCGAGCTGGTCACCGGTCTGGCCTGATCAGCGGCCGCGCCCGACGGCCCCGGCCCGCTCCGGGGCCGTCGGCTTCGGCTCGGCGTGCGGGGCGCACTCCGCACGCCGTCCCGGCAGCCGGCCCTCGAGCAGATACGCCTCCAGGTGCCCGTTGACGCAGGCGTTCGGCCCGCCGGCCAGGCCGTGGGCACCGGCGTCCCGCTCCGTCACCAGGACCGAACCCGCGAGGCGGTGGTGGAGTTCGAGGGCGCCGTCGTAGGGCGTGGCGGCGTCCCGCTCGGCGGCCAGGATCAGCGTCGGGGGCAGTTCGCCCGGCCCGGCCGCCACATCGAGCGGCCGCTGCCGGGGTGCCCGCCAGTACGCGCACGGCAGGTTCGTCCACACGTTGTGCCAGGTCTCGAAGGGCGCCATCCGCGCGAGCCGGGTGTTGTCCCGGTCCCACACCCTGAAGTCGGTGGGCCAGGGGGCGTCGTTGCACTCGACGGCCAGGTAGACCGCGCGCGAGTTCTCCGCCTCGGCGGCTGCTTCCGGGTGTTGCTCCATCTGCTCGACCAGCGGCTTCGCATCGCCCTTGAGATAGGCGGAGAGCGCGTGCGCGCGGTGCGGCCACTGGTCGTCGTAGTACCCGGCCTGGAGGAACGCGTCCTGCAGCTGACCCGGTCCGACCTTCCCGCCCGCCGGCTCGGCGGCCAGCCTCGCGCTCGCCCGCTCGTAGCCGCGCAGCACCTCCCGAGCGGTCCCGCCCAGCCCGTACACGTCGTCGTGCCGGGCGATCCACGCTCGGAAGTCCGCCCAGCGACGCTCGAACGCCGCCGACTGGACGAGGTGGTTGCGGTACCAGATGCGCGCCGGGCCGGGGTGGACCACCGAGTCGAACACCATCCGCCGTACGTGCGCCGGGAACAGCGTCGCGTACAGGGCACCGAAATAGGTGCCGTACGAGGAGCCCATGAACGTCAGCCGTTCCTCGCCGAGCGCGGCGCGCAGCACGTCGAGGTCCCGGGCGTTGTTCAGGGAGTGGTAGTGCCGCAGCGCGTCGCCGGACCGCTCGGCGCAGCCCCGCGCGTACGCCTTCGCCTGCGCGACGCGCTCCCGCTTGTACGACTCCGAGGGGTGCGTCGGGGCCTGCGAGGGCCCCTTGAGGAACTGCTTCGGGTCCTCGCACGACAGCGGCGCCGAAGGGCCGACCCCGCGCGGGGCGTAGCCGACGAGGTCGTAGGCGGCCGCGATCCGCTTCCACTCGGGGAGCAGGCCGATGAGCGGGAAGTACAGGCCGGTGGCGCCCGGCCCGCCCGGGTTGTGGAGCAGGGCGCCCTGCCTGCGGACCGTGCGTGTGCCGTGGTGCGGGTCCTTCCGTGTGGCACGGGCCCTGCTCACGGAGAGTTCGATCCGCTCGCCGTCCGGGCGGGCGTAGTCCAGCGGGACGCTCACCGTGCCGCACTGCATGCTGCCGGGCAGGTCCTGCGCGTCGGGACACGGGCCGAAGTCGACACCGGCCGCCTTCGCGCGGGCGGCGGCCACGGCGGTGCCCCGCATCTCGGCCGCTCCCGTCCGGTCCTCGGTGGCCGGGGCCGCGGTGAGGGTGCTCAGCAGCAAGGACCCGGCGGCCGAGCAGACGAGGGTGGCTCTCATCGCGTATCCCTTCGGTGCACGGTGGCGACGAGAGGGATGTTTCGTTCGGCGCGGCGGGAAGGCAAGCACCGTCCGCCGGTGTCGGGCCCCATGCCCCGTGTGCGCCCCCGGTCGGTCAGTCGTGCGCCTCGCGGTCCGTGAACGCGGCGCGCAGGTCCGGTTCGCCGATCGCGCGGACGCCGCGTACGGCCACCGAGGTGAGGTACGTACGGTCGTCGGCGGCGCCGTCCGCGGTCCGGGTCAGCGCGCCGAGCAACCGCTGACCGGCCGGGGAGGCCCAGCGCGAGTAAGGGTGGATCTCGACCCGCGCGACGGCCAGGCAGCTCAGGGTCAGGGCGAGCGGCAGCGCGAACCACAGGGCGACCAGGTGCCGCGGCATGTCCGGCGGGGCGGGTGCCAGCAGTGCGGCCACGCCCAGTCCGAGGACGGCGACGGCTGCCCCGCGCACCCGCCGGACGGCGCTCGCGACGGTGGTGCGGGCGCTGTCCGGCACCGCGAGCCCCGCCCGCACCAGCCCCTCGGCGATCCCGCGCACCGCGTCCGCCGTAGCGGCCGTGGCCCGCACCGGCGCGATGCGGGACTGCCCCTCGGGGCCGATGGCCCCTATCACCGACCGCTCCATCTCGTCCCGCCCCCGTGGGTCGACGACCGTGGCCCAGCCGGTGTGGGCGAGGAGCAGACGGCGCTGGCGGGCCATGGCGACCAGGGTGACGTCGGCGACCCGCCGGGGGCCGCCGGAGAGGAACGCGGCCTCGTACAGCGTGAGTTCACGCCCCCGGCCGGTGTCCGTGTCCACGGCCGCGGCGCGCACGGCGGCCAGGCACAGACGCGTGCACGCCGTGCCGGCCACGGCCCAGGCCGCCAGCAGGAAAAGAACCCAGAGCACATGTTGTTTGTATGTGACACGGTCCCGGGACACCATGCCTCGTTCACGATCCGGGCGGAGTGTTGTCGGTACGTGACGTTCCGTTTCGGTCCCGAGGCGGGCCGGGGCGGGCGGCGGGAGCGTGTGGCCCGGCGACGGGGACGCGGACGGCGGTGCGGCCCGCCCGGGGGCGGCGGCCGGGGGAGCGCAATCGCCGACCGGATCGCGGGCGACGGCGTTGAAGTCGAGGGCGCGGGCCGGGTGTGCTCCGCTCAGCGCCGCAGCAGGACGCTGCGCGTGGCGCGAGCGAGCCGGTGGGCCGGGTGGCGGGAGCGCGGCCTGGGCCCCGACCTCTCGAGCCACCACTCCCGCAGTTCTCGCCGCGCCCGCACGTCCCCGGGCCGCCCGGTGGACAGCAGGTGCTCGGCGAAGGTGAGGGCGTCGCGCCGGTAGCCGGCGGTCATCGGGCGGGTCTGGGCGTAGCCGAGGAACGCCGTGCGGTACTCGCCCCCGAGGATCGCCGGCAACTCCGGAGCGACGTGCGCCACGACATCCGCTCGCTTCGCGGCGAGCGCCCGCGCCTGTACGCCGATCCGCGTCCGGTCGAACCCCTCGGGCACGGGCGTTCCCGCGACCAGTGCCGACAGCAGCGCCGCCTGCGCCAGCCCGAGCCGCTGCCGAGCGCCGTCGACGCCCCGTTGGTGGGGCGGGCCGAAGGCGCCCCGTGCCGCCTCGGCCGCCCCGGTCTCATGGGCCCGCGGTCCGGCGCCGTCGCCCCGGGTCTCTTCCCGCGGTCCGGCGTCGGCGGCTGCGGGCAGACCACCGCCGACGTGCCCGGCTTCATCGCGCTTCCCGGCGCCGGCTCGCACCGGTGCCTCGTCGCGCCGCCCGGAGCCGGCTCGCACCGGTGCCTCGTCGCGCCGCCCGGAGCCGGCTCGCACCGGTGCCTCGTCGCGCCGTCCGGCCTCCGCCCGTCCCGCGGTCGCCAGGACCGTCGCGCGGAACTGCGTCTTCACGCGCTCGACGGCCCCTGCGTCCAGCGCCCGGCGGATCGAGGTCAACTCGCTTTCCAGCTCCGCCGGTTCCGGGAAGTTCTCGTCCCGTTCCAGGAGGACACCCGGAGGACGGACGCGGGAGGCGAGGTCCGTGAGGATGTCGAGGACCGGCCGGGGAACGGGATGGGCGTGGCTGTCGTGCCAGACGCCGTCGCGTTCGAAACCGCCGGCGACGTGGACGTAGGCGATGGCCTCCAGGGGGAGCTCGGCGAGAGCCTCGGCCGGGTCCTCACCGCGGTTGACGTGGTTGGTGTGCAGGTTGGCCACGTCGATCAGGAGACGGACGCCGGTGCGGTCGGCGAGGTCGTAGAGGAACTGGCCCTCCGTCATCTCCTCGCCCGGCCAGCGGATCAGCGCGGCGATGTTCTCCACCGCCAGCGGCACCGGCAGGGCGTCCTGCGCGATGCGCACGTTCTCGCAGAGCACGTCCAGGGCGTCCCGGGTTCGCGGGACGGGCAGCAGGTGGCCCGCCTCCAGGTGCGGGGACGCCGTCAGTGATCCGCCCGCCCGCACGAACGCGATGTGCTCGGTGACCAGCGGCGAGCCCAACGCCTCCGCACGCTCGGCCAGTGCGGTCAGCCGGCCCGCGTCGGGCCGGTCCGCGCCCCCGAGGCCGAGGGAGACGCCGTGCGGCACCACGGTGACGCCGCGCTCGCGCAGCCGCCGCAGCGAGTCGGGCAGGTGCCCGGGACAGACGTTCTCGGCCACGGCCTCGACCCAGTCGATCCCCGGCATCCGCTCCACGGCGTCCGCGATCTCCGGCCGCCACCCGATGCCCGTCCCCAGTCGCTCCATCGTCCCCTCCTCCACCCGGCCCGTTCCCCGAACGTGAGGGGGGTATGGCCCAGCCGTCAGCGCCCGAACCCCACCCGGCCCGCCTTCAGAGCAACATTTGAGGTTCGGCGCCTGCTCCTCCCCCCTGACGGAGGCGCAAGGATCGCGCCACCCGCTGACACGTCGTAGACCGGAGCCATGTCCGAAGGCCGCGAGCAGCCGCAGCCCCCCGCGCGGCACCGACCGGAGTCCGGGGCGGCCGCCGTCCGCCGGCTGAGGATCGGGGCCGGCGCCCTGCTCCTGGCTGTCGGCACGGCCTACTTCCTGGTGCCGCTGGAAGGGCTCGGCACCGACCGCTCCTGGCTGGGCGGGCTGCTGTTCGTGCTGTGCCTGACGCTCGTCGCCACACTGCTGCTGCGCCATGTGCGCGACATCGTGCTGGAGAAACCGCAGGCCCGGTCGGGCATCATGATCTCGCTGCTGATGTGTCTGGCCGTGCTGGTCTTCGCGTCCGGGTACTACGCCCTCGCCCAGCAGCCGGGCCAGTTCACCGGTCTGCGCACCCGCGTCGACGCGCTGTACTTCACCGTCGTCACGCTCGCGACCGTCGGCTACGGCGACATCACCCCGCGCGGGCAGGAGGCCCGCCTGGTGACCGTCGTGCAGATCGTCTACACGTTCGTCTTCCTCACGGCGGCGGCCACCGCGCTGTCCCGCCGGATGCACGCGGTGGTCGCGGAGCGCGAGCGGCGCCCGCCGCCCTCTTCCTGACCGCGGGCCCTACACCGGCGGGCGGGAGGAGCGGTAGTTGAACACCGACCACAGGACGAACAGGCCGGTCACGATCATGATGATCGACCAGAAGGGCTGGTACGGCAGCCAGAGGAAGTTCGCGATCAGCGCCAGGCCGACCACGACCGCGCTCACCACCCGCGCCCAGGCGGCCCCGGTGAACAGGCCGCACCCGGCGGCCACCACGAGCACACCGACGATCAGATGGATCCAGCCCCACGCGGTCAGGTCGAACGCGAAGGAGTACTGGCCGAAGCTCGTGTACACCTCGTCGCCGGCGATCGCCGCGATGCCCTGGAGCACCGCGAAGAGGCCGTAGACGACCATCAGGATGCCGCCGAGAGCGAGACCCCCCGCCGCCCACGGATCACCGGAGTCGCCCGGGCCGGGGCCGCCGGGCATCCGGTCGTCGGGGGCGGGCGGGGCGGGGGGAGGGGGCGCGGCGCTGGACATGGCTGCCTCCTGGGTCGGGTCGAGTGGTAACTCCACTGGAGCACTCGTCCACGGCCGCCGCGCCCGCGGCTACTCCGAACGGGTGGACGCCAGACCGCCCGTCCCGCGCGGCTCCCCGCGCAGCGCCGGGTGGTCCGCCACCACCGTGCACGAGCCGGGCGCGATCTCCGTGAACCCCGCGTCGCGCACCAACGGCAGCCCCCCGCCGGTCAGTCCGGGCCAGCGCTCCGCGTCGGCCGTACGGACGGCGAGCGGGAAGTCCGCGTCCCGCCAGGCCGTCCGCTCCCCGTCGGACAACTCCCACCAGGCCAGTTGGGCGGCGTGGCCCGCCTGGGCCATCGCCTTCCCGGCCGACATGCCGAGATCCGGGTTCAGCCACAGCACGGGAGCGGCCGGGTCCGCGTCCACCGGCGGCTCCGCATCGTCCAGGTCGGTGCCGGACACCTGGAGCCTGGCCAGGTCCTTGGGCCAGCCGTCCAGGGGGACGGGCGGGAAGACCCGCACCTGGGCCGACTTGCCGGTGACCGTGACGCCGTCCAGCGCCTCGGCCCGCCGCCACTCCGCGCCGCGCGCCCGCCGCACCACCTTGCGGATCCGGGCGTCCTGCCAGTTCCGCATCGCCCCGGCCCACTCGCCCTCACCGGTCGACCGCTCGTCGGCCAGGATCGTCAGCACGGCTCGCGCGGCCGTCTCCAGCGCGTCCGTGCGCGCCGGCGGGTCCGCCCGCTCGATCCGCACGACCAGGGGCAGCACGAACTGCGGTGCCTCGTCGCGCGAAGAGGGCTCGGACCGGAAGGGACTGTCGCTCACGGGCGTCGGGTCTTCACTCACGAAACCCAGTGTGCCAGCCCGAAGATCGTGCAGGATGGGCCCCATGCGACCCGACCTGTGCCTGCGGAACGCGGGCCGACGGTACGGTCTGCGCGGCCCCTGGGTGCTGCGTGGTGTCGACCTGACGGTGGCCCCCGGCCGGCTCGTCCGTGTCGAGGGCGCCAACGGCAGCGGCAAGTCCACGCTGCTGCGGCTGCTCGCCGGCATCGATGCCCCCAGCGAGGGCCGCGTCGCCGGCCGGCCGCGCACCGCGTACGTCCCCGAGCGGTTCCCGCCGGCCCTGCCCTTCACCGCCGCCGGCTATCTCACCCACCTCGGCGCCGTGCACGGCCTGACCCGCTCGGCTGCCGCCCGGGCCGCCGGGGAGTGGCTGGAGCGCCTCGGCGCCGCCGCGTACGCCGGGACGCCGATGGCCCGGCTGTCGAAGGGCAGCAGCCAGAAGCTGGCGGTCGCCCAGGCCCTGCTGGCGGAGCCGGAGCTGCTGGTGCTGGACGAGGCGTGGACCGGGCTGGACACCGAGGCCGGCGAAGCGTTGGAGCGCGCGGTCGCCGAACGCACGGCGGCCGGTGCATCCGTGGTCTTCGTCGACCACGACCCGCGCCGCCTGGCGGGCCTGCCGGACGCGACGTACGCCGTGCGCGACGGCCGCCTCGTCGAGGACGCGTCACCGGAGCCGCGCCCCTCCGGCCCGCAGGTCACCGTGGACGTGCAGGGCCCGCCGGACGGACGGCTCCCCGGCGACGTACGACGGATCGTCACCGCCGCCGACGCGACCGCCCCGGGCGGTTACCGCCTCACCGTCCCCGCCCCGCACTCCGACGTCCTGCTCCGCACCCTGCTGACGGCCCGCCCGCCCTGGCACGTGGTGAGCGTGTCCCCGCGGACGAGGGCTCCGGGGAGGCAGGGGTGACCGCCCTGATGCGCTACCACGCCGCCCTGCTGATGCGCTCGCAGCGCTGGCTGCCGCCGTTCCTGCTGTACGCGGCCTTCCTGGCGGTCAGCGTCCAGGCCGGGCAGCCCGTGCTCGACTCGCTCGGCTACACGTCCGCCGCGTCGCTGCCCGTGGCCGCCTGGCTGGCCCGGATCTGCGTCACGGGCGAACCGGACGCGGCGCGAGGCTGTGTGGCGGCGGCCGCCGGACCCGCGCGGGCTCATGTGGCCTGTCTGCTGGTGGCCCTGGCCGGCGCGACGGCGCTCGGCACGCTCGCGGTCCTCGCGGTGACGCTGCTCAGCGATCCGGTCGCCTCCGACCACCGCACCCGGGTGCCGCTCGCCGCAGCCTGCGGGGCCGGGCTGCTCGCCGCCCTGGCCTGCGCCCTGCTCGGCACGGCCGTCGGCGCGCTCACCAGCCGGCCCCTGCTGCGGTCGCCAGGCCGGGCCGTCCTCGCACTGCTGCTCGCGGCCCTGCTGTCGCTGGTCGCCACCGGCTCACCGGCCCAGGCGGCCGTGCAGGACCTGGTGACCGGCTCGCGGCAGGGCACCGTCCCGCTGCCGCTGCTGCCCCTGGCCGCGGCGGC
Organism: Streptomyces sp. NPDC096046; assembly: GCF_040303285.1. Taxonomy (NCBI): domain Bacteria; kingdom Bacillati; phylum Actinomycetota; class Actinomycetes; order Kitasatosporales; family Streptomycetaceae; genus Streptomyces; species Streptomyces sp. NPDC096046. Next base: position 34,785 of record NZ_JBEOSZ010000060.1, read on the forward strand.
CCTGATCGCTGCCGCGGCGCTGGCCCTGGCCGGTGCGCTGGTCTCCCGCAGATCACCCTGAGCAGGCGGTGCGCTGCGCCTCCTGCCACTCGCAGACGGGGCAGAGCGTGATGCCCTTGTACGACTCGGGGTACTCCGTCGGCTCCCGGCACAGCACGCAGTCCGCGTACGGCGGCCCGTCCGCCAGGGGCGGCCTGGTCGCCTCGATCAGGCAGTAGTCGTCCTCGCTCATACGCCCAGCGTAGGCCCGGACGTCAGAGGTCGCGCCGCTCCAGCGGCTTGGTCGCCGGTCCCTGGATCACCTTGCCGTCCGTGTCGAAACGGGAGCCGTGGCAGGGGCACTCCCAGGCGCGTTCGGCGGCGTTGAAGTCGACCAGGCACCCCAGGTGGGTGCAGCGGGCGGAGACGGCGTGGAGGCGGCCGTCGTCGTCCCGGTACACCGCGAGTCGCCCGCCGTCGGCGCGGACCACGGCGCCCTCGCCGGGCGGCAGGGACTCCACCGGCGGCGAAGGCCGCAGCCGGTCGCCCACGAAGTGCCCGGCGACCTTGGCCTGGGTCTTGAGGAACGTCGGCGCCTCACGCACCGCGGCCTTCACCCGGCGCGGGTCGTACAGCGCGCTCCACTCGCACTCCTCGCCCGTGATCTGCGCGGTCAGCAGCCGCCCCGCCATGATGCCGCCGGTCATGCCCCAGCCGCCGAAGCCGGTGGCCACATAGGCGTGCCGGGCCCCCTGGTGCAGCGGGCCGACCATCGGCACGGTGTCCGTGGGTTCGGTGTCCTGGGTGGCCCAGCGATGGGTGACCTCCAGGTCCGGGAAGTGACCGGTGGCCCAGGCGGTGAGGCGTTCGAAACGGGCCCGCGGGTCGCCCGTGCCCGGTGTGAAGTGCTCACCCGTGACGATGAGCAGCCGCCGGTCGCCCTCGTACGGCGCGGTGCGCACCGAGCGGGTCTCCTCGTCGGGGGTGATGAACATGCCGTCCGGGTCCTGCTCCGCGGGGATCGTCCCGGCGACCACCAGCTCACGGCGCGTGGAGAGGCGCGCGAAGAGCAGGGCCCGGTCGAAGATCGGGTAGTGCGTCGCGACGACGACGTCCCGGGCCCGCACGGTCGCCCCCGTCGCGGTGGACACCCGGCACGGTTCGCCCTCGTCCAGGCCGAGAACGGTGGTGTCCTCGTAGATCCGCCCGCCGTGCTCGACCAGGTCGGCGGCGAGGGCCAGCAGGTACTTGCGCGGGTGGAACTGGGCCTGTCCGGTGACCTGGACCGCGCCCGCCACCGGGAAGGGCAGCCCGGTCTCCGTGACGAAGGACGCGGGCAGCCCGGCCTCGGCCGCGGCCCGGGCCTCCGCGCGCAGCTCCTCGACTCGGCTCGCGTCGCGGGCGTAGGTGTAGGCGCTCCTCGTCTCCCACTCGCAGTCGACGCCCAGTTCCCGGGCGACCCGGGCCGCGTGCTCGATGGCCTCGGACTGGGACCGCGCGTACAGCCGCGCGCCCTCGGGGCCCCGGGTGCGCCGCAGCTTGTCGTAGACCAGCGTGTGCAGCGCCGTGACCTTGGCGGTGGTGTGTCCGGTGACCCCGGCCGCGACCCGGCCGGCCTCCAGCACGGCCACGCTGCGCCCGGCCCGTGTCAGCTCCCACGCCGTCGACAGCCCGGCGATCCCGGCGCCGATCACCGCCACGTCGACGTCCAGGTCCTCCGTCAGCGGCGGGTGCTGACCGTCCGGCGCGGTCTCGAGCCAGTACGAGCTGCTGACCTGTTGCTTTTCACCCATGGAGCAGCGAGTACCCCCGTGCGTCCGCTTCAGTGTCGGGCGGGTCGCTTCACAGAGGGGACGAGCAGGACTAACGTACAACCAAATGGTTGTAGATGAGCTGAGCGACGAGACGGTGGACCGGCTGTTCCACGCCCTGGCCGACACCACGCGCCGGGACATACTGCGCCGCTGCGTGCGCGGCGAGCTGTCGGTGTCCCGGCTGGCCGCGTCCTACCCGATGAGCTTCGCCGCCGTGCAGAAGCACGTCGCGGTGCTGGAACGGGCGGGTCTGGTCACCAAGCAGCGCAGCGGACGGGAGCAGCTCGTGCGCACCGACCCCGACGTGGTGGGCCGCGCGCGACAGGCCCTGGACGCACTCGAGTCGGCGTGGCGCGGGCGGGTCGACCGAATGGCCCGGCTGCTCGCCGAGGACACCGGAACCGAAGAGAACGACCCGACGGAAGGACCCGGACGATGAGCGTCACCCGAGTCGACAAGGACCTCGACCACCTCACCCTCACCCTGATCGCCGACTTCGCCGCCCCGGTCGAGCGGGTGTGGCGGCTGTGGGCCGACCCCCGGCAGCTGGAGCGCTGGTGGGGCCCGCCGACCTACCCGGCGACCGTGGAGGAACACGACCTGACCCCCGGCGGAGAGGTCGCCTACTTCATGACCGGCCCGGAGGGCGACCGGCATCGCGGCTGGTGGCGGATCACCTCGGTCAGCGAGCCGACCGCCCTGGAGTTCACCGACGGCTTCGCCGACGACGACGGCAAGCCCAAGGACGACATGCCGACCATCTCCGTGCGGGTGCGGCTCAGCGAGTACGCGGGCGGCACCCGCATGGAGATGCGCTCCCTGTTCGACTCCCGCGAGCAGATGGACCAGATGGTCACCATGGGCATGGAGGAGGGCCTGAAGGAGGCCGTCGGCCAGATCGACGCCCTGCTCGCCGCCTGACCCGAGGGGTCAGGTCCGCTCCAGCAGCCGTCTGCGGCACTCGTCCACGTCGAAGTCCGCCTTCGGGTACCGCGGATCCAGCTCCTCGAAGTGCTCCAGGAGGAGGGTGCTGACCGCCCAGTTGCGGTACCACTTGTGATCGGCCGGGACCAGGTACCAGGGCGCGTACGAGGTGCCGCAGCGCCCCAGCGCGATCTCGTAGGCCTCCTGGAACGCGGGCCACAGGGCACGGTCGTCGATGTCGGAAGGGGCGAACTTCCAGCGCTTCTCCGGCTTGTCGAGGCGTTTGAGCAGCCGGCGGCGCTGCTCGTCGTAGGAGAGGTGCAGGAAGCACTTGACCAGGGTGACGCCGTCGTCGGCGAGAGACCGCTCGAAGCGGTTGATCTGCGCGTAGCGCCGGGCGAGCTCGGCGGCGGGCGCGAGCCCCCGGACGCGGGCGATCAGCACGTCCTCGTAGTGGGAGCGGTCGAAGATGCCCAGCTCGCCGTGGGACGGGAGCGCCTGCTCCACCCGCCACAGGAAGGGGTGCGCGCGCTCTTCGGCGGTGGGCGCCTTGAACGCGGTGATCCGGCAGCCGGACGGGTTGAGCAGGCCGATGACGTGCTTGACCGTGCCGCCCTTGCCGCTGGTGTCCATGCCCTGCAGGACCAGCAGGACCCGGCGCCGGTCGCCCTTGGTGCTCGCCGCCCACAGCCGCTCCTGGAGGACGGCCAGCCGCTCGCCGACGCGGGCCATGGCGGCCCTGCCCGCCGCCTTGCCGTCCGGCCCGGCGGGGGCGGCGGCGGCGTCGTACCGGGTCAGGGCGACCGGCTCACCCGGAGGGAGGCGGAGCCGGTCCCGCAGCGGGGTGCTGTCCTCGTGTGTCATGGGACCCCCTCGCGGTCCTTGGGCCTGGCCGGTCCGGCGGGACGCCGGGTCTCGCCGGCGCCCCGTGCGGCAACCGGGCGCCGGCTAGGGGGCTTCTGATGGATCTCCGCGGCGTCACGACGCCCGGCACGCACGCTCGCCGCACGCCGTGAACGGACAGGTGGCTCCGCCACATGA
>NZ_JBEOSZ010000061.1:0-38417 GCF_040303285.1 Streptomyces sp. NPDC096046
TCGACGATGTTGCCCGCGAGCGTCACCGCGAGTCGGCTCGCGGTGACAGGACCCGGCGTGCGGTCGTGGTTCAGTGCCGACTCAGCCGGGGTATGCGTGCACGCAGTTTCGGGAACTGGGCGAGGGCGTTGGTCCGTTCGAGAGCGATCCCCTGGTGGGGGCTGTAGACGCTGTCGACGGGCGGTTCGGGATCGCCCGCCCGCGGGTCCGGCAGACGTCCCTCGAGGAACGGCATCTTCTCCACATTGTCGGCCTCGAAGAGGTCGTGGACGGCCGGCCAGTCGCTGCCGAACATGATGTGGTCGGCCGGCACGAGCGACGCCAGTGGCAGCAACTGGGCGGCGGTGAACGCCTGCGCGTCGTCGAAGTACAGCTGCGAGATGTAGTCGAGGGGGCCTTCGGGCAGTACGGAGTTGAACGGCGGGAAGAACGCGTGCAGCGTCGCGAGCCGGTACGACAAGAACGGCAGCGTCCCGCCGCAGTGCGTGAAGTGCCAGCGGGTGTTCGGGTAGTCCCGCAGGACACCGTTGTAGATCAGGCTCGTCATCGCGCGCGTCGCGTCGAAGGTGTACTCGTAGACGAAGTTCAGTGCCGGAATGTCGGGGCCGTAGCGCAGCTTCGGGGCCGGATTCACCTCCGGACCCGTCGGGTGGACGTAGACATAGGCGCCGTGGTGGTCGAGGACCTCGTACAGCGGAGCCAACGAGGGATCGCCCAGGTAGCGGCCCTGGTAGTTGGTGAGCAGACAGATGCCGTCGAGGTCCAGCTCACCGAGCGCGCGGTCCACCTCGGCCATCGCGCCCTCGATGTCCGGCATCGGGGTGACCGCGAAGGCCCCGAACCGGTCACCACGGGTGCGCACGAGGTCGTGGGCGTAGTCGTTGACCGCGCGGGCGGTGACACGGCGGTCGTCGACCGTGCCGACGGTGAGCTGGAGGTCGCCGAACGACAGGACGCTCGCCTGGATCCGGTACCGATCCATGAACGCCAGGTGCGCATCCAGCGACCAGGGGCCCACATAGGCCAGGGTGTCGGCGAGGCGGCCGTGGCGCTCGAGGTAGTCGTAGTACACGTCGGGGAAGTAGTGCGCGTGGGTGTCGATGCGCCAGTTGCCCTTCGGCAACCCTCGGCCGGACGGTGCCGCGGCAGCGGCCGGCACCGCACCCACCGCCGCGACGAGGGCCGCGCTCGATGTCGCCTCGATCAGTCTTCGACGTGAGGTGCTCCGTACAGGGTCCATGTCTGGGGTTCCTCTTCTCGCAGGCCCGTCGTCGTCCGGACGGCTTGGTGGATGGGGCCGGGGACTCGGGACGGGGGCAGGCCGGTGCCGTTGTGGTTGTGGGCGATGATCTCGGCGGTGACGGAGATCGCTGTCTCCTCGGGGGTGTGGGCGCCGAGGTCGAGGCCGATGGGTGAGTGCAGGCGGGCGAGGTGCTCTTCGGACACGCCGCTCTCCCGCAGGCGTTCCAGGCGGTGCTCGTGGGTACGGCGTGAGCCCATCGCGCCGACATAGCCGACCGGCAGGCTCAGCGCCAGGCGGAGCAGAGGGACGTCGAACTTGGCGTCGTGCGTGAGGGCACAGATCGCGGTACGCCCGTCCACCTCGGTGCGCTCCAGGTAGCGGTGCGGCCAGTCGGCGACGACCTCGTCGGCGTGCGGGAAGCGGGCCGGCGTGGCGAAGACGGGACGGGCGTCGCAGACGGTGACGCGGTAGCCGAGGAACTGCCCGGCCCGGCTGAGGGCGCCCGCGAAGTCGACCGCGCCGAAGATCAGCAGGCGGGGACGGGACGCATGGGTGTGGACGAGGACCGACAGGCGCTCGGGGCAGGTGTCGGAGTCGCCGCCCACCTCGACACGGCGGGTGCGGCCGGCCCTCAGCTGCGCACGGGCTTGCGCTGCGACAACCTGATCCGTGTTCCTGTCGCCCATCGTTCCGCGGTGAGCACCCGCCCCCTCGGGGACATGGAGGGTGCGGCCGATGAAGTCGTCCGGGCCGACCACCACCTGAGCCACAGCGACGGGCCGGCCCTGTACGACCGCGTCGAGGGCGTCGATGAGATGCGGCTCGGCGGCGGGCTCGACCCGCTGCACCAGGACGTCGATCTCGCCGCCACAGGTCAAACCGACGGCGAAGGCGTCGTCGTCGGAGTAACCGAACCGGGCGCGGGCGGAACTGCCGCGGTCCTTGAGTACCTGGACGCACAGCTCGTAGACGGCTCCCTCCACACAGCCGCCGGAGATGCTGCCGACCATGTGGCCCTCCGTGTCGACGGCGAGGGCGGTACCGGGTGGCAGGGGTGCGCTGCCGCTGACGTCGACGACGGTGGCGAGGGCGAAGGGACGGGCCTCGCGGCACCAGTCGTACAGCGTGTCCGCGATGTTGAGCATGGGCGTTCGCTCCGGGGATGGGGGCTTGAGGGCCGCCGCCGCACTGTGGCAGGACAGGGTGCGACGGCGGCCTGGTGTCCGGCGGTGGACCGTCGTCGACCGCCGGACGCTGGGGGAGCCCGGGTGACCGGTGGCGACGCGGCCACCCGGGAGTTCAGAGCAGGGCCTCGGGTTTGATCGGCAGTTCGCGGATTCGGCGGCCTGTGGCGTTGAAGACCGCGTTGGCGATGGCGGGCGCCACTCCGACGAGCACGATCTCACCGAGTCCCTTGACGCCGATCGGGTCGGCTTTGTAGTCCTCTCCCTCGATGTAGATCGCTTTCAGTTCGGGGATGTCGGCATGGGTGGGCACGAGGTAGTCGGCGAGGTTGGCGTTGACGATCCGGCCGTCGCGGTGGTCGGTGACCGTGTGTTCAAGGAGGGCCTGGCCGATACCGCCGGTCATGGCGCCGAGGGCCTGGCTGTCGGCGAGCGCGGGGCTGATGATCCGGCCGGCGTCGTACACGCCGACCATGCGCCGCACCCGTACCAGGCCGAGGCGGGCGTCGACGGCCACTTCGGCGAAGGCCGCGGCGTAGGCGTAGAAGGAGAACTTCTCCGATTCCGGCGCCCCGGCGTACGAGCCCATCGCTTCGAGGTGGGTGCGGTTGTTGCGGGCCAGGAGCCGCTGGTACGTCTCCCCGCGCGCGGGGTCGTCCGTCACGTGCAGTCGGCCTCCTCGTACGACGATGTCGGCGGGGTCGACGCCGTGCAGCGGTGACTCCTCGTCCCCGACGGCGAGTTCGATCGCCTGCCGCCGCAGTTCGTCGCAGCCGTCCTGGACGGAGGATCCGACACTGGCCATGGTCTGCGAACCGAAGTGGCCGGCGGCCGGAGGCAGACGGGAGTCGCCGAGCCGGAAGGTCACCCGGCGCATGGGCAGGCCGAGGGCGTCGGCGGCGAGCTGCGTCATGGACGTGGCGGTGCCGGCACCCATGTCGGCGGTCGCGGCCTGGAGCAGGGCGGTGCCGTCGGCGTCGAGCCGGACGGATGTCTGGGACTCGGAGCGTGCGGTGTCGTAGACGCCGGCCGCCATGCCCATACCGATGAGCCAGTCGCCCTCGCGCCTCGAGCGGGGCTTGGGCCTGCGCCGCTGCCAGCCGAACTCGCGGGCGCCCACGCGGTAGCACTCGCGCAGGCGGCGCGTGGAGAACGGCAGATTGGTGGACTCGTCGTCGGCGGGCTCGTTGCGCAGCCGCAGCTCGATGGGGTCGAGTCCCAGTTCGTGGGCGAGCTCGTCCATCGCCGACTCAACGGGGAAGGCACCGCTGGAGTAGCCGGGGCCGCGCATCCACGTCGGTGTGTTCACGTCCAGCGGTACGTGCCGGTACGCCTGGCGGACGTTGGGGGTGCTGTAGAGCATCCGGCCGGGGACCAGCACGTCTTCTATGTGTGTCTCGTATTTGGAGGTCTCGGCGCGCACGTCGTGCGCCGACGCCACGAGACGCCCCCGGCGGTTGCTGCCCAGGCTCAGTTCGTACTCGTACGCGGGCCGGTATCCCACGCCGAAGTACAACTGCCCACGGGTGAGGGCGAGTTTGACGGGGCGCTGCACCTCGCGTGCGGCCACGGCGGCGATGACGGAATGCGGCCAGGTGCTGAAGGCGTTGCCGAAGGCCCCGCCGAGGAACGGAGAGATGACGTGGACGTCGTCCGGTGGCATGCCGAGCGCGCCGGACATGCCGAAAGCGGCGAACTGCGTCGCTTGGCTCTTCTCCCAGAGGGTGAGCTTGTCGCCGTCCCAGCGGGCGACGAGGCCGGCCGCTTCCATGGCGTTGTGGTGGTTGCGGGCCGTCCGGTACGTCATCTGCAGCCGGACGGCGGCCGAGTCCAGGGCTTCGTCGGCGTCGCCGCGCGCATAGGTCTCGGGCTCGCCGGCGGGGTCGGCGGCGGCCAGATCGGTGGCGGGATGCTGGGCGTCGTAGGAGACCTTCACCAGGCTCGCGGCGTGCTGTGCGGTCTCCAGTGTGTTGGCCACCACGACCGCGACGGGCTGTCCGAAGAACCGGATGCGGTCGTCCTGGAAGGGTTGCAGCGGCTTGCCCGGCGGCAACTGCCCTTCGACGGGCGGGAGTTCGGGCGCGTTGAGGTGGCTGATCACCTTCAGCACGCCCTTCTCGGCTTCGGCGGCGCGGGTGTCGATGCCGGTGATGCGGCCGCGGCCGACGCTGCTGTCGACGATGACCGCGTGCACGACCCCGTCGGGGTTGTTGTCGGCGGCGTACTTCGCCTGCCCGGTGACCCTCAGTCGGGCGTCGACTCGGGGGACCGCCGCTCCGACGGCTGCCTGTGGCTGCGGGCTCACTTGCCACCTCCTACGACACGCAGTTGACGCTCGACGGTCCGCTTGAGCAACTCGACCTTGAAACGGTTGTGTTCGAGGGGGCGGGCCCCGTCGGCCGCCCGCTCGGCGGCCTTGGCCCACAAGGCGTTCGACGGCCGCTGTCCGATGAGCTCCCGCTCGACGGCGGGCAGTTTCCAGGGGACGGTGCCCACGCCTCCGGCGGCCACCTTGGCTTCGCGGATCACGCCACGTCGGAGGTGCAGGGCGACGGCCGCGGAGGTGAGCGCGAACTCGTAGGACTGCCGGTCGCGGACCTTCAGGTAGCCGGACTCCAGCGGGCGTGGGTAGGGCGGCATCCCCACTGCGGTAATCAACTCGCCGGGGCGCAGGGCCTGTTCGCGGTTAGGTGTGCTGCCCGGCTTGAGGTGGAAGTCGGCGAAGGGCACGGTCCGCTCCCCCGCTGGGCCAAGCAGGTGGACGGTCACCTCCAGTGCGGCGAAGGCGACGGCGGCGTCGGAGGGGTGGGTGGCCACGCAGTCGTCGGTGGTGCCCAGGATCGCGTGGCTGCGGTTGTAGCCGTGCAGCGCGGCGCAGCCCGATCCGGGTTCACGCTTGTTGCATGGGGCGGTCACGTCACGGAAGTACGTGCACCGGGTGCGCTGCATGATGTTGCCGCCGATGGTGGCCATGTTGCGCAGTTGGGGCGACGCACTCAGTTCCAGCGCCTGCGAGACGACGGGGTGCAGGGCACGCACCTTGGGGTGGGCGGCGGCTTCGGTCATGGTCACCAGGGCGCCGATGCGCAGGCCCCCGCCCTTGGTGGCGGCGACCTCGCGCAGGGGCAGGGCACTGATGTCGACCAGCGAGCCGGGGTGTTCGACGGTCTCCCGCATCAGGTCGACCAGGGTGGTGCCGCCGGCGATGTAACGCCCGCCGCGCCGACCGGCGTTGAGGGCTTCGCGCGTGTCCACGGCCTTGGTGTAGGTGAAGGGATGCATGGGTATCGGCCCTCACTTCCGGCCCGCGGTCTGCTGGACCGCGCGCTCGATCTTCACGTAGCAGCCGCAGCGGCAGATGTTGCCGCTCATCCACTCCCGGATCTCCTCCGCCGAGCCGGCGTGCCCCTCCTGGACGCAGACGACACCGGACATGATCTGCCCCGGGGTGCAGTAGCCGCACTGGAAGGCGTCCTGGTCGATAAACGCCTGCTGCAGCGGGTGGAGCCGGTCACCCTTGGCCAGGCCCTCGATGGTGGTGACCTCGGCGCCGTCCAACCGAACCGCCAGGGTCAGGCAGGAGTTGACGCGGCGCCCGTCGACGAGGACGGTACAGGCGCCGCAGGCCCCGGCGTTGCAGCCCTTCTTGGAACCGGTCAGGTCCAGGCGCTCGCGCAGCAGGTCGAGGAGCGAGGTGCGGTTGTCGATCGTGACGGTGTGCCGGACACCGTTGACCGTCAGGGAGACGCGGCTGCCGTGCGGCGCCTCGGCGGCGACCGCTTCCCCGGAGCCGGGCAGGGGCGCCGCGACCAGACCGCCGGCCAGGGCGGTCCCTCCGACCACCGTGGTCGTCGCGATGAACGTACGCCGGGTCGGTGCAGAGCCGGATTCGGCGGGGGGAGACACGGCTGGGTCGGGAAGTTCGGTGGACATGCCCACTCCTCGGTGCGGGGTACGAATGGTCCTGCTGATCGGCGCGAACCTGGCGGGGCGGGGCGTACAGGGCGTCTCCTGCCGCACCCTCGCCCCGCCCCCGAGCCGGACGCCGACCCGCGGGTGCGCCCGCCTCCCTCGGCTGTCGCGGCAAGGGCAGTACGGGGACTGCTGCTCAGGCGACGGGCAGGTGCCCGTAACGGGCGGCCGGGGAAGAATGGTTGCCGGCCAGCAGGGCGGATTCGGCGGTCAGGAGGGCATCGAGCGCGGCAGCCTGGTCCTCCAGACCAGGGACGCAGACGGACTCCCCCAGGCGGACGCCGGCGAGACTGGCGTGTGCCACACCCTCGGCCGTCATGGCGGAGGGGTAGCCATGGCCGTAGCCGCCGTGGAACTCCGTCGCCACCACCCCCGGGCACACCACCTGGGCATGGACGCCGGTGCCGGCGAGTTCGTGTGTGAGCGTCCGCGTGAAAGCGACCGTGGCGGCCTTCGCGCCCGCGTACAGGGTGCGCGGTATCGGCATCTCCTGGCCGGCACTGAAGGCCAGCAGGGAGGCGAGGGTGATGACGGTGCCCTCACCGGCGGCCAGCATCCCGGGCAGAGCGGCCCGCACCAGACGCATGGGGCCGACGGCGTTGAGTGTGAGGAGACGGTCGATCTCGGCGGCGTCGATGTCGGGGAGCGGTGCGAAGCCGCCGACTCCGGCGTTGCAGATCAGCAGTCGGACGTCTCCGGCAGCCAGGCGGTGGCTCACGGCGTCGAGGCCGTCGTGCGTACTGAGGTCGGCGGGCAGAACATCGACGGCGGCACCTGCTTCGCGCAGTTCGGCGGCCAGCTCGTTCAGCCGGTCCACCCGCCGGGCCACCAGGACGAAGTCGCAGTCGGACGCCAGGAGCCGGGCATAGGCAGCGCCGATGCCGGACGAGGCGCCAGTGATCAGAGCAAGAGTTCGGGACATGCGCCCAGCATTAACCAAGCACCTGTCTAGAATCAAGCGTTTGATATCAAGTGATTGATGCACCTGCATTCCCGTATCCTCCTCGCGTGACCACGGATGACGAGAAGACGCCTGGTGGCGACGCCGGAGCCCTCTGGGCCCTGCGCAGGGCGGAACTCGCCGTGCAGGCGCTCAAGGGACAGCGACTGCGCACCCTGGACATGGCGCCCGCCCACTACTCCCTGCTGTTCTGCATCCATGACGAACCCGGCCTCACAGGCGCGGAGGCCGCCCGCCGCCTGAACGTCACCCCTCAGGCCGTGGCATCGCTGGTGACGCGACTGGAGGGACGCGGCCAGCTGGAGCGCCGACAGCACGCCCTGCACCGCCACGTACAGGAGCTCCACCTCACCGACGCCGGCCGTGAGGCTTTCGGCTCCGCCAGTCGCGTCGTCGCGGACATCGAGCGCCGCGTCGTCGAGCGGCTGGGCTCGGACGGCACTGCGCAACTCATCGCCTTGCTTGGGCAGGTGGTCGAGGCGGTCCGGGAACCGTAGGGCACCGCCATGGTCGGGTCAGCGGCACCCGGCGGTGTCGTCGGCGATCGTCGACGCGTGGCGGGCGGCGCGGACGGCCGTGTCGGCGTCACGCCGAGCCAGGAGGGGCCGGACACGCCGGGGTGCGGGTGGGCCGAGGGTGTCGACGTTCGCCACACATCGAGGGCGGCGGCCCGGATCCACAGCGCGGACGCCGGATCGGGAAGGTCAGGCTGAGCCCAGGAGGGCGGGGTCTGCGCGACACGGCGACCCCGTTGCACTAACCGTGAGTTAGTGCTTTCCTTCAGAAGGCACGCGGTTGGGCTTTCAATCTCTGGCGCATTTCTTGCCTGCTCCTTGAGGAGAGCGCACCGCGATCCCCACCATCCATGCCCGCAGGGCACTCGTCGCTTTCATGGCCTCCGCCACCCTGCTGGGCGCCATCGGCGTACCCGCCGTCGCTGCGCCGTCCGCCGCTCCCGTCGGACACTACGGTTATGGCACCCATTCCGGCTATGGCGACTTCGCCCGCCTCAGTTACCAGAAGGCCGTTACCGTACGCGTCCTCAAGGGCCTGTTCGAGCGGGGCGACACCGGGGTCGTCGATCGCCACGTCCGCCCAGACCTCATCCAGCACAACCCGCTCGCGCCCGACGGCGCCAAGGCGTAGAAGAAGCCCGGTTCGGACCTCAAGCAGCGGTTCCCGGACTCCAGGTACGACATCAAGCGGGTGATATCCGAGGGGGACCTGGTGCTCGTCCACTCGAACGTCGCCATGACGCCGGGCGAACGGGACCAGCCAGCGCCAGCTCACCAGGTTGCCGTCGCCGGACCGGACGCTGACCGCCCCGCGGTCCAGGTTCTCCAGCAGCGGTGCCGCGGCCGTGCTGCCGGAGGACTCCGGCTCCGCGGCGCCAAAGAGGGCGACCAGAGCACTTGCGGTCAGTGCACCTGCGGCGAACGTACTGGGCACCACCTTGCCCGTCTGCGATGCGGCAGCGGTGGGGGGTGTGCGGGTGACATGCGTCCTCCGGGTTGTCGACGGTGGTAGTTGGCCGGTAGTGGCCACCGCGCTCCGCACAGGTTGCCGTCCGGAAAAATCTCCGCGAATGTCACCGGACCGTGCGGCAGACCCGGCGCGGCCGCGTCACGCCGTGCGGTCGAGGTGAGCGACCTCGACACGCTGGGCGAGGGGTGCACCCATGCGCAGCCGTTCGGCTTCGGCCACGACGGCGGCTCCCAGGCGCCGCAGTTCATTGCCCTGGGATCCGGCGATGTGCGGGGTCAGGATGACGTTGGGCAGATCGAAGAGCGGGGAGTCCACCGGCAGCGGCTCGGGGTCGGTCACGTCGAGCACGGCCCTGATACGACCGGTGGCGAGCTCGCGTACCAGTGCCTCGGTGTCCACGAGGCTGCCGCGGGCGGTATTGATCAGCGCCGACCCGTCCGGCAGCAGCGCCAGCCGGCCCGCGTCGATCATGTGCCGCGTCTCGGGCGTGGCCGGGGCGTGTACCGAAACGATCGAGCTGTCCGCGAGCAGGTCTTCCAGCCCCGACTTCCGTACCCCGAGACTCCGCGCGGCTGCCGCGTCGACATACGGGTCGTAGAGAACGACGTCGAAGTCGAACGGCCGCAGCAGTTCGATCACGCGTCGCCCGACGGCGGAAGCGCCGATGAGCCCGACGCGGCGCCCCATGTTGCCGATGTCCGAGCGGGCCAGGTCCGGGAGCCGGTGCCAGGCCGCACGGCGGTCCTCCTGCGCCGCGAAGACGCCCTTGCCCAGCAGCAGGATCACGCGAGGGTGTACTCGGCCACCGGCAGCGCGTTCTGCGCGGCGGCCGACGATACGGTGAGCCCGCGCGCTCTGCCCTCGGGCGGAAGCAGCCGCTTCACCGTCCCGCCGGTGTGCAGGACGGTGTGCAGCCGCGGCAGGGCATCGAGCGCGCGGCAGTCAAGGGGCGGGCATCCCCAGCCCGTCACCAGCACCTCCACTCGGGCCAGTCGGGAGCGCAGCGCGGGATCGCCGAAATCGGTGACTACGCCCGCGGGGTCGATGTCGAGCAGCTCCCGCAGCCGGGCCAGCAGGTCCGGCGGGAAGAGCTGGGGCAGATTCGGTGCATCCATGGCGAACATGGCAGTGGGACGCCGGCTCATCGGGTGAACCCTTCTAGTCCGGGCCTGAGGCTTCGCCCACGTTGGGGCAGACCGAGTCGCGGACGACGATGTGCGTGCCCAGCAGGACGTGCTCGGAGGCCCCGGGTGTCTCGCTCTTCAGCGCGAGCCGCACGGCGGTGCGCCCCAGCTCCTCGTGCGGGATGTGAACGGTGGTGAGGTCGATGTCGGCGGCCGGGGGGAGGTCGTCGAATCCGACCATCGACACATCCTCCGGAATGCGCAGCCCGCGCTCTCGCAGCGCCTCGCGCGCGCCCGCGGCGATCAGGTCGTTGCTGGCGAAGAGGGCGGTGAAGTCCCGCGGCCCTGCGTCGAGTCGCTCGCGCATCATGCGGTAGCCCTCGCGCCGCACCATTCTCGCGCCGTCGACCTCCAGCCCGGGATCATGCGGTACGCCGTGCGCGGCCAGGGCGGCACGGTAACCGGCGACCCGGCTCTCCGGCGTCGTGTACCCGGACCGCCGGCCGAGGAACAGGATGCGCTTGTGGCCCGCCGAGAGCAGGTGGCTGGTAGCGGCGAACGCGCCCCCGGTGTTGTCGTACTCGACCACGATGGCCGGTACGTCGGGGCCCAGCGGCGGGCGGCCGCACAGCACCAGCTGCGAGCCGGCCGCGGCCAGTGCGCGGGCATAGCCGGCCATGCGCTCGCGGTAGGCCTCGTCGGGGTTGATGTTCCCCACGAGAATGACCGCTTCGGCGTGCTCTTCGCGCATCAACTGGATCGCGGCCAACTCGCGTTCGAGATCTCCGCCGGTGGTGGCGACAATGCAGAGTCGGCCCGCACGCGCGGCCTCCTCGTGCACCCCCTGCGCCACATGTGCGTAGTGCGGGGAGATGACGGAATTGACCACGATGGCCACGCTCTTGGGCCGCACGCCCGCGAGTCCCCGGGCGTGGGCGTTGGCCACGTAGTCGAGTTCGCGCACGGCCCGCATGACCTTGCTCCGCGTGGCAGGGGCGTTGGGGTACGTACCGGAGAGGATGCGCGAGACGGTGGCGACCGAGACGCCGGCATGTCTGGCCACGTCCTTGATCGTCGCAGGGCGGGGCTTTCCGTCGCCGGAAGCGGTCCGACGCGGCATCCGACCTCCCCGCATCCCGTTTTACTGCCTCGGCGTGTTAACCGTTTGAACTCGATGATGAGCCGATCGATGTGACACGTCAAGCACGAGAGAGGCGGGAACACACCACTCTTGACATGCCCTCCTCACAGTGCTTGCATCGCACCCTGTGTAAACGGTTCAACATGCGCTGATACTCCGCACGTATACGAGCATGAGCAGCTCCCATGGAGCACAGCTGGCCGACACCCCCGGCTCCTACGTCCAGCTCTCCAGCGGCAGCCACGCCTTCCCCACGTCGTGGAACATATCCGTCACGCGCCTGGCGATCCCCTGGCTGAAGATCTTCATCGATCACGACAACCGCTATACCCAGTTCCTCTGTCCGGACCTGGCCGACACCGACGACATCTCCCGGTACGAGAACACCTGCCCCTACGAGCCCACAGAAGCACGGCCGCATTCAACGGCATGGCGCGGCGCCTGGGACGCCGAAAACAAGTCCTGGAACCTGGACAGCGACCTGTCGGGGTCTGCCCTGCAACGCGCCGGCACCAGATCTCGGCGCAGGACACGCCGAATTCCTTTTCGATGAACCTACTTCCCGAGCCGCCCCCTGCAGGAGGCACCTGCCATGCTGTCGCTGCGCGCCCAAGAATTGTCCGCTCCCCTCACCGGCCATCTTGCGATGGGCAGCCCGCACGGGCCACCCGTGCCCCTGACCGTGGACAGCAGACGCGTGCTGCGGGCGGGCCGGCCGTGGATTCCGGTGATGGGCGAATTCCACTTCAGCCGGTACCCCGCCGCCGAATGGCGCGAGGAGCTGCTGAAGATGCGAGCCGGCGGCATCAACCTGGTGGCGACGTACCTCTTCTGGAACCAGCACGAGGAGCAGCGGGGGGCCTACCGCTTTGACGGCGACCTCGACATCCGCCGGTTCGTCGAACTCTGCGCGGAGCTGGGACTGTCAGTAGCCGTGCGCATCGGGCCCTGGTCACACGGGGAATGCCGGAACGGCGGCTTCCCCGATTGGCTGGCCGGCACAGAATGCGTCCCGCGCACGGACGACCCCGCGTACCTGGCGCTTGTCAGGCCCTACTTCGCCGGCATAGCCCACGAGCTGCGCGGTCTGTGGCACCGCGACGGCGGCCCGGTGATCGCCGTACAGGTCGAGAACGAGCTGTACGACCAGCCCGGGCACCTCGCGACGCTGCGGCGTCTGGCCGAGGAAGCCGGGGCCGACGCCCCCCTGTGGACGGCCACCGCCTGGGGCGGGGCCCGCATACCCCCGGACGTGCTGCTGCCGCTGTACGGCGGCTATCCGGAGGCGTTCTGGGAGGACGCCCACCCGGGGTGGGCGCGGGAGATGCGCCGCCATTACTTCTTCACCCCGGTCCGCGACGACCATGCCATCGGGGCCGATCTCCGCAACGCGGCGCCCGCCGGCGGCCCGGACGACCGCCGCTATCCGTACGCCACCTGCGAGCTCGGCGGCGGCATGGCCATCGCCTACCACCGGCGGCCGCTGGTGCCCGAGCGGGACGTCACGGCGCTGGCGCTGACCAAGATCGGCAGCGGTTCGGTGTGGCAGGGCTACTACCTCTACCACGGCTGCTCGCAGCGGCTGGAGCACGGCGTTCCCAACCAGGAGTCGCACGCCACCGGTTATCCCAACGACCTGCCCTCGGTCACGTACGACTTCCAGGCGCCGCTCGGCGAATACGGCCAGGTCCGGCCCGCCTACCACGCGCTGCGCCGGCAGCATCTCCTCCTCCAGGACGCCGGCGCCGAGCTGGCGGACATGCCGCTGTCGCTGCCCGATGCCGGGCCCGGCGGCCTCGACGACCGCACGACCCTGCGCTGGGCAGTACGCTCGCGCGGCGACACGGGCTTCCTCTTCGTCAACAACCACCAGCCACACGAGCCGCTGCCGGACCACGAGGACGTGCGCTTCGCCGTCAAGCTGACCGGCGGCACGGTGACCCTGCCCGAGGAGCCGGTGACCGTGCCCTCCGGCGCCCACTTCGTCTGGCCGCTGGGATACGAGCTGGGCCCCGGCGTGCGCCTGAACTGGGCGGCCGCGCAGCCCCTCACCCGCCTGGAGATCGACGGCACACCCACCGCCGTACTGGCGGCCACCGAGGGTGTCACGCCGCGGCTGCACCTGCCCGCCGGTACGCGGGTCGAGGGGCCGGACACGACGGTGCGGGTACGGGAGGCGGCCGACGGTACGCTGGTGACCGTGCCCGGCCCCGGCACCGGCGCGCTGACGGTCCACGGACCGCACGGCCCGGTCCGCGTGCTGGTGCTCTCCGCCGAGCAGGGGCGGCAAGTCAGCCGCGTCCGTATCTGGGGATGCGACCGGCTGGTGCTCTGCGACGACCTGGTGCTCGCCGACGGCGAGGAACTGCGCGTGCACACGGCCGCCGCCCCGGACATCGCCCTCCTCCCCGCGCCGCCCGGGCTGACCGGCACCACCGCAGGACCCGGCGTCCGGGACGGCGCGTTCACCCGCTGGACCCTGAGCCCGCCCGCGTCTGTGCCCCCGCCCGCCGTCACGTGCGTGCGGTCCGAGGCCGTCGCCGCCCCGGCCCGTACCGGCGGCTCCCACGGCCGGGCCTCCGCACCGCTGGACGCCGACTTCGAACGGGCCGGTGTCCATCACATCGCCGTCCTGCCCGAGGTCTTCGACGAGAGCGAGGAGGCGGGTGAGGTCCTGCTGCGCATCCAGTACACCGGCGACGTGGCCCGGGCCTACATCGGCGGCAAGCTCATCGCCGACCACTTCTGGTACGGCCCGGTCTGGGAGATCGGGCTGCGGCGCTTCGCCGCCGAGGCCGTCCGGCACGGGATCGAGCTCCGGATCCTCCCGGCGGCCCGCGAGAGCCGCATCTATGTGGACCCCACAGCGCGCGACGGCCTGGACGCTGCCCGCGCCCGGACGTCCGTGGACGCCGTGTCGCTCCTGCCGCTGCGGCGGCTCACACTTCGCGCACCGCGGGGATCCGGCCATGACTGACCGCATCCCGGTCAGCCGCAGCGCCATGCTTGACGTACGACCCGCGGCCACCGACATCGTGACCCGCATGATGGCCCAGGCGTTGGCCGACGGCGACACTCCGGACCTGGCGGGCATCGTCATCGACCAGTTCCCCCGCGACGGTCCCAGGCGTTCGCCGGGCACCTGTTCACCGACCCGACCGAGACCGTGCGGCCTTTCGGGGACGACCTCCTCAAGCTCGCGTCCCCAGGTGCGGCCCTTGAGCGGGTACCCCACAGCTACGACGCCGCCGCGGCCGAGCCGTGGTCAATCCGGTGGTTGCACGCCATCGGTGATGAGCTCCCCGACCTCCTTGCCGCCATAGGCCTCAGGTTGCCGCGGCGAGGGCCCTGATCGCCGACCCGGTGCGTGCTTCGCGTTCGTAGAGGACATCTGTGATGACCTGGCGCACGACAAGACGGGCGAGTCTCACCGCAGCCGCCGACACAGCGTGGCACCTGCTCACGCTTCTCCGCCCGGTTCCGCGCGATGAGCTGCTCTGCCGCTCCTCCCGTCACTTCACCGCCGGCAACGGGATCACATCGGTCGCCGCCACGGCGCTGCTGTACGGGGCCGGCCAACAGGCAAGCAGTCGAAAGTTTAACCGTTTGTATTGACAGTATTCGGGCTCAGGGCTAGCTTCCGAGTCCCCACATGTTAAAGCGTTTCAACATGCCCTTCGAGTGGAGTGCTCGTGCCCCAGCTTCCCCGCCGCACCCAGCTGATCGGCGCCGCTCCGGCCGGCGCCGTGAGCCAGTTCCCCAGGCCGCCGGCAGGCCAACGCATCAGTCGGCGTCGCTTCCTCACCAGTTCGGCGCTTGCGGCCGGTGGCGCGTTATCAGTGCCGCTGCTCGGAGCCTGCAACGCCGGCACGGAGTCCGGGGACGGCAAGACCGTCCTGACCGTCATGTACATGGCCAACGAACTGACGAAGGAGCAGATCTCCGACTTCGAGGCCAAGAACCCCGATATCAAGATCAGGTTTATTGCGCACGACGGCACCCGGCTCAACGCGATGCTCGCCTCGAACGAGCCGCCGGACTTCGTGCGCGGGCCGGCCGTCGGCAGCGCGCGGACCAATGCACAGGGGTTGGCCACCGAACTGGACCAGTACCTGGACAAGAGCAGCGTGTTGAACAAGGAAAGCCTGCTGCCTGTCAACGACAGCTTCCGGTGGGACGGCAAGCAGATCGGCAGTGGCCCGTACTACGGGCTCGTCAAGGACTGGAGCCAGGACGCGACGCTCTGGTACAACCGGGCGCTGTTCGAAGAGGCCAAGATCGAGCCGCTGAGCACGACCGAGCCGATCTCCTACGACGAGCTGCTGGAGATCGGGAAGAAGCTGACCAAGAAGAGCGGCGGCAAGACTCAGGTCTACGGCCTCGGCCTGGAATGGGCATGGAACCTGTACGCGCCGCTCTCGATGATGATTCTCCAGCAGGGCGGCGAGGTCTACAGCTCGGACCTGACCGAGACCGATATGACCACGCCGCAGGCCCTGCGAGCGCTGAAGTGGTACGTCGACTTCGCCAAGGCCGGCGTCGGTCCCACCTCCCTCGACCCGGCGCCGGACGGCGCAGACCTGTCGCTGTTCCTCGCCAAGCGGATGGCGATCACCCAAGACGGTTACTGGTACGGCGGCAATTTCGTCGAAGAGCCCGACGAGATCAAGAACAACATCGCGATGGCGCCTGCGCCGGTGATGGGCGACAAGCGGATCAGTCCGACGTACGCGGGCTGGGGCGCCTACATCCCCGCGAAGGCCAAGCACAAGGACGAGGCCTGGAAGCTCATGGAGTACTTCATGGCCGGGAAGCCGTCGGAGGACCGGGCCAAGAGCGGCTGGGGCATTCCGGCCTTGAAGTCGCAGCTGGAGATGATGCCTCAGGAGCTGCCGTACCAGAAGCAGGTCTATCAGACGCAGCAGGCCGAGTTGGAGTACGCCGGGCAACTGCCCGACTCTCCCTACATCGGCGGCGCCACCGCATGGGACCCCGTACTCAACAAGCACCTTCTGCGGGCCATCAAGGACGAGGTCACCGTCGAGGCCGCAGGCAAGGCGATCACCGATGAGATCAACAAGCTCTTGCAGCAAGGCAAGGACCAGATCGGCTAATGACCGCCATAACAACGAAAGGGACCCGGCGACGCAGGAAAGGCTGGCAGCGGTATTCCAGCCGGACGTTCTACCTGTTCGCCTCGCCGTGGCTGCTCGGCTTCGCACTGCTCACGGCGCTACCGCTCGGCTACGCGTTGGCGATCAGCTTTACCAACTTCGACGGTCGCAGCCCACGTTGGCGCTGGGTGGGCTTGCGCAACTACACCGAGCTCTTTGGCGACGCGGATGTCCTCGCCAGCATGGTCCGCACCCTCGCGTTCACTGCGATCGCGGTGCCGATCATGGTGGCCGGCGGGCTCGGTCTGGCGGTGCTGCTCAACCAGCGGCTGAAGGCGGTCGGCCTGTTCCGGGCGATCTTCTTCCTGCCATCGGTCGTCCCGATGGTTGCCGCGGCCATCATGTGGAAGCTGATCTTCAACCGGGACGTCGGCATCCTCAACGAGATTCTCGATGTGATCAGCATCCCTCCGGTCACCTGGCTGGTCGACCCGAACGCGTTCTACGCGCTGGTCATCCTCATCCTGTGGGGACTCGGCGGCGGGATGGTGATCATGCTTGCCGCCCTGCAGGGCGTGCCGGCTGAACTGGAAGAGGCGGCGATCATCGACGGCGCCAACCGCTGGCAGGTGTTCCGGAACGTCACCGTTCCGATGATCTCGCCGGTCATCTTCTTCCAGGTGGTGACCGGCGTCATCTTCACCTTCCAGATCGTCATTCAGCCGCTGTTGCTGTCGCAGACGCGCGAGGTCGGCCAGGTGACTCACGTGCCGGAGAGCACCCACCTGTTCATGGTGCAGGTGTACGAGGAGTACTTCGCCAACAATCGCTACGGTTACGCCTCCGCGATGCTGTGGGTGTTCTTCCTGGTCATCCTGGTCGTCACGCTCATCGTGCTGCGGTCCAGCCGGCTGTGGGTGCATTACGAGGTCGACAGCGAGGCTGACCGATGACGCAGACCACCGCGGCCACGCCGCCCGCCGTCAGCACACCGCCGACTGCCCGGAGCCGGCGTCGGCGCCCACGCCGTCGGGGCAACGCGGCGCGCACCTACCTGATCCTGATGGCGCTCGCGGTGCTGTTCGCCGGCCCATTCGTGTGGCTTGTGCTTGCCGCGTTGAAGACCAAGGCGGAATGGGTGACGATCCCGGCGAACATCCTGCCGGAGAATCCACAGTGGGGGAACTTCAAGCAGGCCTTCACCGAGATCAACTTCCTGGCGTACCTGGGGAATTCGGCGTTCCTGTCGTTCGTGTTCGCGACTCTTGTGACGTTGTCCAGTGCGGCGGTCGGGTTTGCCTTCGCCCGCCTGCGTGGGCGCGGCAAACGCCCGCTGTTCGTGTTGGTGCTGTCCACCATGATGCTGCCGCAGATCCTCACCCTGATCCCGACGTACGTGCTGTTCGCCAGGATGGGACTGGTCAACACGTACTGGCCATGGGTGATGTGGGGCCTCGCGGCGTCGCCCTTCCTGGTGTTCTTGTTCCGCCAGTTCTTCGCCGCCATCCCCGCCTCACTGGAGGAGGCGGCGATCATCGACGGGTGCGGGTACGGCCGGATCTTCGTGCAGATCTTCCTGCCGCTGTCCCGGCCCGTGCTGTTGACTTCTTTTGTGCTCTCGTTCACCTGGACCTGGGGCGATTGGATCGCCCCGGCCCTGTTCCTCGATCCCGACCAGACCACACTGTCGGTCGCTATCGCCTCGTTGTACGTCGACCCTCATGGCAACCCCGACGCCACGGTGCAGGCGGCCGCCGCCACCCTGTACGTGGTACCCGTCCTGGTGATCTTCCTGTTCGCTCAGCGCTACTTCATCCGCGGCGTCGTCAGTTCGGGCTTGAAGGGATAAACCTCGATACGCCTGGTTCTGGCGGTCGCGGACGGCGCGACCGTCTGATCCACCGCATCCGCCGTGAACGCGACCGCGGCCCATGCCACGGCCGCCGCAAAGGCTTCACCGAGTCCGAAGACGCCCGCCTGCTGGACACTGCCCACCCGGCCTCACGCCGTCATACCCCCGCTGATGAAGATCCCTGTATCGGGTCGACGCCGTCAATGGTCGGCACGACCGGTCGGATGCTGCCATCGGCATTGAAGTACAGGCGGTCGATCATGGTTTCGCGGTGGGTGCCGTCGCCGTTCGGGATGGCGAAGCGGTGGTAGGCGATGTACCACTGGTCGGTGCCGGGGGCCTGGACGACCGAGTGGTGACCGGTGGCCTTGATGCCTTGGCTCAGGTCCTTCTGGAGGATCGTCCCTACGCGGTTGCTCCAGGGCCCGGTCGGTGAGGAGCCGGTGGCGTAGGCGACCCGGTAGTCCTCTGAGCGGGTGTCGTTCTCCGACCACATGAAGTAGTACGTGTTGCCGCGCCTGGCGACGAAGCTGCCCTCGTTGTAGTTCGCCGGCCGGTAGGTGCGCACCTGCGAGGAGTTGAACGAGACCATGTCGCTGTTCAGCGGCACCTGGTGCGAGGAGCCCTGGCCCCAGTACAGGTAGGACCTGCCGTCGGCGTCGGTGAATACGGCCGGGTCGATCATCTGGCCCGCATAGGAGCCGGCCGGCACGAGCGGCTTGCCGAGGGCGTCGCGGAACGGGCCGGTGGGTGAGTCGGCCACCGCCACACCCAGGTGCTTGCGGGTGTCGCCGCCGGCGCGACCGGCCGAGAAGTAGAAGTAGTACTTGCCGTTCCTCTCGGCTATGCCCGGGGCCCAGGCCGAGTTGTCCGCCCAGGCGATGTCGCTGTCGACGTCCAGGATCACGCCGTGGTCGGTCCAGTTGACCAGGTCCTCGGAGGAGAAGGCCCGGAACTGGGTGCCCGACCAGCCGGCGAAGCCGTCGGTGGTCGCGTAGAGGTAGTACGTGTCGCCGAACCGCACGATGTTGGGGTCGGCGAACAGTCCCGGGATCGCGGGGTTCGACACCGTGTTCAGCTCCCACTGCTGGTTGGTCCCGGTGCCGCAGGTCTGCTGCCGGAGGCGGGTGCCGTTGGCGGTCGAGGCGCCCGGGACCTCGAGGCATTTGCCGGAATGCCGCGCCATCAGCCGGGTGTGGCCGGCGCCGGTGTTCTCGATCTTCCACTGCTGGTTGGTCCTGGAGGAGCACGACCACTGGATGACCGCCGCGTTGTCGGTGGCAGAGGCACCCGAGACGTCCAGGCACTTGCCGGAGTGGCGGGCGGCGAGCTGCACATGCCCGTTATCGAGGTCGCGGATGCGCCACAGCTGATTCAGCCCGTCATTGCACGTGTACTGGCCGGCCTCGGCGCCGTCGGCCGTCGAGGCGCTGACGACGTCGGCGCACTTGCCCGAATGCCGGGCGATCAGCTCGACCGAGGTCCCGTCGGTCAGATGGTGGGCGGCCGCCGCCGGGGAGACGGTGGTGAGGGCCAACCCGAGGCCGAGTATGCCGGTGAGCGCCGTTCTGCCTGCCGTTCGCATGACAACTCCTGAAGGTGTGATCGGAGGAGTGCGGGTGCTGTTCAGCCCGGGGCGAGTTCGACGTAGTCGAGGTTGGGCAGACCGCCGGCGCCGGTGGGGTTGAAGCGGATGATGTTGCTGCCCTCGCCGACGTTGACGGTCAGCGTCTTCGAAATCCACCTGGCCCATGTGCCCGTGCCCTCGAACGACACCTGCTGGACTCGCGTGCCGTTGACGATGAGATCCGCGGGCCGGGCCGTCGTGGTGCCATGGGCGAACCTGACCGCGATGGTGGCGGTGCCCGCGCCGGCCGCGTTCACGGTGAACTGTGCATAGGCGTCGGCGGCGTTGTCACCGTTGCAGAATCCGGTGCCCGAATAGCCGGGCCAGTCGGCGTCGATGGTGCCGCTGCACACCGCCGGCGTCGACTCCGCCTCGTACCGCGAGGCGGAGTCGCTGCCCCGCACGACGTAGGTGACGGCCGACCGCGCCGGCACGGTTGCGGTGAAGGCACCGTCCGTCACCGCAAGCGCGGGCTGGGCCGTCATGCTGTTGCCGCCGTTCGTGAGGTACGGCGTCGCCGTGCCCCCGCCGATCCCGGTGTTCCGCAAGGAGAACGTGACCTCGTTGGCGGTCGTTGCCGCGTTGAGGGCGACCATGACCACGGTGCCGTCCGTGTTGCGGAAGGAGGACATGCGCAGATTCCTGTCCGATGTCGATGCTGCGATGCGGGTCGCGCCCGGACGAATGAACCGGCTGTAGTTGGCCATCGCCCATAGCCGCTTGGACACGCGGTAGGCATCGCCGTCGAGCTGGATGAAGCCGCGGGTGGCCCCGGTGGATGCGCCATACCAGTACACGTAGGCGTTGACGTTGCCACCGGTCAGCGCCGTGTGAATCTCATGGGCCACCCGGTATCCGTCGTAACCGCTGCCGTCGTCCCAGGCTTCGTTCCACGTGGTGCCGTCCGGTGACCACTCGGACATCCACGTGGGTTTCGATGTGGGCAGGGGTGTGCTCGGGTAGCTGCCGTACGAGTGACCCGTGTGCAGGTCGACCAGCCCGCGTGCTGTGCTGTCGGCCTCGATCGCATGGGTATAGGTCTTCTGCCCGTCCCAGCCGACCACATCGCAGCACGCCATCTTCAGCCCATTGGCGTCCGCGATCGGCCCGAGGACCCTGCTGAACTCCACCGCTTGCGCCGGCGTCAGCCGCATCGACGAATAGTCGGTGGTCCAGTTCGGCTCGTTGGTGAAACCCAGATCGGTGATGGCGATCCCTTCCTGGGCGTAGAACTTGGCGAACTGCACCAGATAATTCGCGTAGGCGCGCCGCCAGTCGCCACCGGCGCACGAAGCGCCCGACAGCCCGCACAGCGTGCCGCCGTTGGTGTCGCTGCCGTTGGTCTTCATGTAACCCGGCGCACTCCACGCGTCGGCGTAGAACCGGTTGACCCCGTAAGCCTTCGCCTGTTGCGCCAGCCAGACCTGGCCATCGTCGTTGCCGTTCCACACATAACGCGGTGTCGCGTTCGGACCACCGGGATTCACCGGCTGGATGGAGCCGCTGCCAGAGGCGATCCCCAGCCGCAGGATCGACAGCCCCGCACCGGTGGAACGCGACAACAGCAGGTCCAGGACCTCCTGTTGCTTCTGGGCCGACAGTCCCTGCGAGCCGCGCATGATTGCCGAACGGCCGAAGAATTCGGAGAAGCCAAAGCCATCGATCTTCTGGTATTCGGTCGAGCCGTTCACGGTCACCGTTGCGGCCGCCGGAGCCGGGGGTTCGATCGCGGCAGTGCCGGCGACAGCCGTTGTCATCGCGGCCACCACGGCGAACAGTCGACTTTTCATGGCACCCTCAGCAGGTCGAGTTCGTTTGGGTGAGCAGGCCGAGCCGCCACGGCAGCAGGCTGTACGGGTCGCCGGCATTCGGGTCTTTGCCCTGATACAGGTACCGCATCCCGCACGGGCTGATGGGCAGTGTCTGGTCGATGCCGTTGCGGATCATCTCGCCATGGCTGATGTCGCGCGTCCACGTCGTGCCGCTGAATGACACGTTCGCCGCGCCGGCGAACGGACTGGCCTCTGTCACGGCCAGCGCCGTCCACGGTCCGGTGATGGCCGGTGACGTCCACGAGCGGAAGTAGCGCTTGCCGCCGGAGCCGATGGCCTCGACTATCAGCAGGTATTGGGAGCTCGCCACACGGTATACGTTGGCCGCTTCCCACAGCGGATATCGAGCGCTGTCCTCCATGGCGATGACGGTGTTACCGAAGCCGTTGGGGAAGTTCGACAGTGACGTCTCCGACCGGTACAGGTGGCCGTTGTCGTCGGAGGAGAACAGGTGACATTTCGCGCTGTCGCAGATCACCCAGAAGTCGACCCAGTAGCCGTTGCCGATGTTGTCCCTGATGATCTGCGGCATCCCGTTGGCATAGAAGGGCTTCGGCGCGCTCCACGACCGCGGGTTGCTGATGTCGGACGTCGTCGAGTACGCCGCGTTCGATCCGGTCTGAAAGACGAGATACCACTTTTGCTGCGGCGCGAAGTAGAACACCTGGGGCGCCGCTTTGTAGCCGCCGCCGATCGCGGTCTGATCGAGGTAGTGCTGCGTGGCAGAATTCGCCTGCGACCAGTCGGTGAAGTTCAGATACACCATGCTGTATGCGCCACTTTGGTTGGTGGTCGTGGCGAAGACGTGATACCGGCCGTTGTGGTACACGACCGACGGATCCTTGAGTGCGCGGATGTTGTGCGTCGCATCGGATTTCGGCGAGATGAGTATCCCGCTGGAGCTCCACTGGAAACTGCCCGGAAGCCCGCCCCCGAGATTGAGGTCCAGATAGTCGATGTTGGGCAGCCCGGTGGCGGCAGCCGACCTGATACGGATGATGTGGTCTCCGGCGCTCACCGGCACCGTGAGCGTTTTCGTCGTCCAGGACGACCAGGAACCGGTGGGCTCGAACGAGACACTTTGGACGGTCGCGCCGTCGACCAGAACCTCTGCCGGGCGCGCGGTTGTTCCACCGTTGGCGAAGCGTATGCCGAGCGTGGCTGTGCCCGCCGTCGCCGCGCTCACGGCAAATTGTGCGTGCGCGCCGACGGCGTTGTCCGTGTTGCAGAAGCCGGTGCCGGAGAATTCGGACCAGTTCGCGTCGATGGTGCCAACGCAAGTGGCGGCGGCGCTCTCCGCCTCGTACCGCGCCGCCGCCGCGTGCGCCGAACTGCCCGGCACCGCAACGAGCGTACTGATGAGCAGGCATAAGCCCGCGATGGCAGACTTCAGTCGCATGACGGCTACTCCAGGTGGAAAGTGGCGTCCGCGCGGTCGGTGGCGGTGCTCAGCGGCTGGGCGTAGAGCGCGTAGCTGGAGTGGCGCAGGTAGCGGCCCGGGGTGCTGACGGACTCGAAGCTCACCGCGGCCGGGTCGGCCTGGCCTGCCCGCCGGGTGAAGCTCGCGCCGTTCTTGAACCCGGTCGTGCCGTCGCTCTTGTCCAGCCAGATCTCGTAGTTCCGGTTCCGCAGGTAATAGCCGGGATTGCTGGTTGACTCCAGCGACACCGTGCCGCTTCCGGCCAGCCCGGTGACCATACGGAACTGCGACTCGGCCAGGTTCGTCATATCCGCGTCGATCCGTCCGCGGAACGAGACCTGCCGGATGTAGCGGTCCGGGAAGTTGTACGACCTGAACCGGTACGGCGTCACCCCGTCCGGCACCGGGATGCCGAAGTTCGGTGTGCCGTCGGCGTTCCAGTACAGCTTCTGGATGCGGGTCCGCCGGTTCGGGTCGCCCAGCGGATCGCCGCTGATGTCGCGGTAGCTGCGGTCGTGGTAGACGAGGATGTCGCTCTGCCCGTCCTCGGAGACCGTGAACGAGTTGTGCCCCGGGCCGTACTGGCTCGTCGCGGCGTTGCTCCTGAATACCGGCTGCTGCCTCTTGCTCCATGACGCCGGGTTCATCAGGTTGGCGGTCACCGGAGCGGTCAGCATTCCCATGCAGTAGTTGCTGTCCGTGGCGCTGGCCGAGTAGGTCAGGAACACCCTGCCGTTGCGGATGAGCACCGACGGGGCTTCGTTGACCTTGTGCCCTTTCGTCTCCCACGACAGCGCCGGCACGCTCAGCCGTGCCGGGGTGCCGGAGATCGTCCACGGGTTGCTCATCGGCGCCAGGAAAAGGCTGCTGTTGTTGCCGGTCGTCGGGTCCTGCTGGGCCC
Source organism: Streptomyces sp. NPDC096046 (assembly GCF_040303285.1). Lineage (NCBI taxonomy): Bacteria > Bacillati > Actinomycetota > Actinomycetes > Kitasatosporales > Streptomycetaceae > Streptomyces > Streptomyces sp. NPDC096046. Next base: position 23,857 of record NZ_JBEOSZ010000061.1, read on the forward strand.
AGGCCAGGTAGCGGGTGCCGTTGTACGCGAATGTGGTCGCGTCCAGGGAGAACGTGTCCGCGTGGGTGACGATGCGCCCCTTCTCGGTCCACGTGCCGGTGAACGGGTCGGCGCTGCTGTTCTCCAGCACCCACATCCGGATCCGCCAGACGTCGTTGCTGCGGCCCGCGGCGAAGTAGATGTACCACTTGCCGTTGATGAAGTGGATCTCCGGCGCCCAGATGTGGGCCCCCATGTCCCCGCTGGCGTGCTTGCGCCAGATCACCGACTCGCTCGCGCCGCCCAGCCCTTGCAGCGTCGATGCCCGGCGCAGGATGATCCGGTCGTACTCGGGCACCGTCGCGGTGCAGTAGTAGTAGCCGTCGGTGTGCCGGAAGATGTGCGGGTCGGCCCGCCGCGCGATCAGCGAGTTGGTGTACGTCACCGGCGGTGACGCCCATGCCGCTGATCCGGTCAGCAGGGTTGCCGTGGCCGCCGCGCCCAGTGCGGGGACGGCGAGGAAAGTACGTCTGCGCATCGGTCACTCCTTCCTCAGACGGGTTGCAGCTGCCACTGCTGGCAGTTGTTGTTGAGCCAGCGCCACTGGCGTACCGCGGATCCGTCGACGGTGCCGCAGCCGGGCACGTCGGCGACCTTGCCGCTGTTGACGTTGGTCAGCCGCACCCAGCCGCCCTGATCGGTGACGGGCATGCGATATTTCTGGCAGTTGTTGTTCAGCCACGACCACTGCTGGATGTTGGTGCCGTCGGCGGTGCCGCAGGCGTCGACGTCGAGCGCCTTGCCGCTGCGGACGTTGACCAGCCGGCTGGTGTCATCGCCCAGATCCTCGATGCGCCACTGCTGGTTGGTGCCGCCGGTGCAGGTCCACTGGATGACGTCCGCGCCGTCGGCGCCGGAGGCGCCGGACACGTCAAGGCATTTGCCGCTGTGGCGGTTGACGATCCGGTACGCGGACGGCGTGGCCGCGGTCTCGCCGGCCGGACCGGCGAGTGTCACGCCGGTTGCCGCCGGAGTCCCGAGGTTCGGCGTCCCGTTCGCGTTCCAGGTGAACTTCTGCGCCCGGGTGGTCCGCGCGTTGCCGCAGCCGCCGTTGGAGGCCGAGTTCGCGTGGTAGACGATCCAGTTCTCGGTGCCGTCCGGGGAGGTGAAGAAGCCGTTGTGACCGGGCCCGTAGGCCCTGTTGGCGTCATTGCGCTGAAAAACCGGACCGGCTGCCTTGGTCCAGGACGAGGCGGACAGCGGGTCGCCGCCGTTGTAGGTGAGCAGGCCCAGCTTGTAGTCGGCGGTCTGGCACGAGCTCGCCGAGAAGGTGACGAAGGTCTGGCCGTTGCGCTGCAGCGCCACCGGGGCTTCGTTGACCGGCGCGCCGGACCGCTCCCACGAGTTGGTCGGCTGCGAGATGACGCTGAACGTGCTGCCGGCGAGGGTGTACGGGTTGCTCATCGGCGCGATCACCAGGCTCTGCGCACTGCCGCCCACGAACCCGCTGCCGAGCAGGTAGAGCGAGCCGCCCAGCCGCAGCACGCTGGCGTCGATGAGCCAGCCACCCGGGTTGAGATTGGAGCCGGCGAGCTTGTTCTTGTACGTGTACGGGCCCATCGGGTCGGCGCCGGCGCTCTCCAGCACATGGGTGCGCTGGCTGTCGCAGCAGGCGGCGCCGACCTGGCCGGCGGAGTAGTACAGGTACCACCGGCCGTCGATGAAGTGGATCTCAGGGGCCCAGAAGTTGGTCCCGCGCGAGGACGTGCTGTCCTCCCAGACCTGCACGCTGGGCGCGGTGGCGAGCCCGGCCAGCGTCGGCGACTTGCGCATCAGCAACTTGTTGGTGAACGTCGTCGTGATCAGGTAGTAGTTGCCGTTGTAGTACTCGAGCCAGGGATCGGCCCCCTTCTGAGCCTTGATCGGATTGGTGTACGGGCGGCCCGGTGCGGCGGAGGCCGGCTGCGCGATGCCGACAGACAGCGCCGTGCACAGCGCCATCAGCACGGCAAGGAGGACGCGGTAGCGAGTACCGGACATGTCGGAGCCCTTTCGACAGTGATCGTTTCGGTCGCTCCGCGACGGGGCGGCTCAGCCCCAGCGCTGCAGCAGCCGGTCGTACTCGGCCTGGGTGACGGGGAGGACGGTGCCGTGGCGCGGCCGGCCGGGCAGGGAGTAGCCGGAGACGGGCGTCCATTGCCGGGCGTTCAGGTCGGTGGTCGTGAACGGGACGTAGCCCCGCCCGCCGTACTCGTCGATGAACATGTACCAGCGCTCGTCGGTATTCGATTTGAAGACCAACGGGCCCTCGCCCTGGCTGATCGCGTTGTTCCCGAGGCATTCGGCGACGAACGAGTAGGTGCGGTTGAGGATGGTCGCCGACTTCTCCGCGAGGATGAACTTGCCGCACGCGGTCTGCGACGCGCTCCGCTCGTCCTTCGTGAAGCGGTAGTACGTGCTGTCGTGCTTGATCAGCGTCGAGTCGATCGTCGAGTAGCCCTTGTCGACCCAGACCTGTGGGGCGCTGAAGGTCCGGAAGTCGGATGTGGTGGCGTACATCATTCGGTTGTAGCTGCTGCCGGTGTGGTTCGGATCGCCGGCCGAGTACAGCTTCGACGCCCAGAAGACGACGTACTTGCCGAGTTCTTCGTCGTAGTACGCCTCCGGGGCCCACGTATTGCCGGCCGTGTCCGGTGAGACGCGTGCCAGGCGTGGCGCGCTCCAGTTCACCAGGTCGGTCGACTCCCGGACCACGATGGACTTGCTGCCCGTCCGCTGGACCTGGTCCCAGTTGCCGTTGCCGTACATCCGCAGGTCGGTGGCGATCTGGTAGAACTTGTCGCCCTCCGGTGAGCGGATGATGAACGGGTCGCGCACGCCGCGGGTGCCTACGGTCGAGGTCAGCACGGGCCGTCCGTCGTTCAGCTGCCGCCACCGGGTCGGGTCATTGCCCTGGCTGAGCGCGAAGTAGACCTGCTCGCCGGCGGAGGTGTTCTCGCCGGTGAAGTAGGTGAACAGATAGCCGGCGTACTTCGGGACCGGTGCCGCGTCGACGCGGACCAGTTGCCACTGCTGGTTGGCGGCGCCCGTGTCGGTGTACTGGGAGATCCGCGCGCCGTCGGCGGTGGAGCGCTCCCAGACGTCCAGCGCCTTGCCGCTGTTGCGGTTGATGAGTTTGACGTATCCGCTGTCGGTGTCCACGACGCGGAATTGCTGGTTGGTGCCGCCGGTGTCGGTCCATTGGATGACGTTCGCGCCGTTCGCCGTGGACGCCGAGGAGATGTCCACCACCTTGCCGCTGTGCCGGGCCCGGAGCTTGTGGTAGCCGCTGCCGGAGTCGACGAACTGGAACTGCTGGGCGGCCCGGTCGGCGCGGGTCTGCTGCTGGACGGCGGCGCCGTCGGCGGTCGACTGGTCGGCGATGCCGATTGCTTTGCCGCTGTGCCGCGCCACGAGCTGGTAGTACGCGCCCGGATCGATCACGGCCGCATTCGCCGACGGTCCCACGATCGCCGCGAGGCAGCTGGCGATCAGTGCGCCGACGAGGACGAATATCGTGCGGCGGCGTAACGGACGTCTCGGTGCGGCCGGTGCGTGGAAAGGCTGTCTCATGGAACCCTCCTGGGTTGCAGATAGCTGACCAGGGACAGGTTGTGTGCGCGGACTCCCTCGACGACCAGGTCCGCCATCCTTCCGGCGCCGTACTCGGAGAAGTGGGTGTTGTCCTTGTATCCGTCCTCCTGTTCGCGCAGGTAGAGCCTGGCGGAGTCGTTCGGGCCCATCGACTCCACCAGCGCTTTGCTCTTGGCGGTCAGGTCGATGACCGGCACGTTGAGCGCGGAGCCGAGCCTGCGCATCTCGGCCGGCAGGTCGACGCCCACGCCGTTGACATGGAGCGCGGTGGGAGTGAGCCGGCCGCCGTTGAGCTGCCGCCGTACCGGTGGTGTGACGAGAACGGGGTCGCCGCCCTTTTCCCGCACCTGGTTGATCATGGAGGTGAGATTGCTGCGGAACACCGATGCCGACGTGGACTTGTCGTTGTGCCCGAACTGGATGAGTACCAGGTCGCCCCTCTTGATCAGCGGCTTCATAGTGGGGAACAGCGCAGAGTTGCGCAGGAAGCTCCCCGAACTCTCGCCGGAGTCCCCGTAGTTGGCGATCGCCGCGCCCGCCGTCAGATGCGTGGGCAGGATCTGCCCCCAGCCGGTCCACGGCGCGAGCATCTGGTCACATGTCGTGGAGTCCCCCGCCAGGTACACCACCAGGGGGTTGGTCGCCGGCTGCACCGTCAGGCCGGACAGCTGCGGCGCCTTTCCGGCAAAGGTGATGTCCAGTCCGGGCCTGCCCGTCCCGCCTTGGCCCGTCGGCTGGCCCTCCGGCTGCCGGACGTTGATGGTGAAGGTGTGCTGCTTGATCGTGCCGGCCGCGGTGTCGACCGCGGGCAGGACGCGGCGGCGGGCCTCCACCGACATCGAGGTGTTGCCCGCCGCGGCGCGGTCGCCGATCCATGCGGTGACGGTGTGGTTGCCGGGAGCGACGTCGAAGTGGCAGACGATGGGCGCGCCGCCGGAGCACTGCGGCGGCCGGCCGGGCGGCTCGGGCGATGTGCCGGCCTCGACGTCGAGGTAATCCACATTGGGCAGACCGACGGCGCTGGTCGGACTGAGCCGGATCGTGTTGCTGCCTGGCTTCAGCCGCACGGCCGAGGTTTTCGTGGTCCACCTGTTCCATCCGCCGGTGGGCTCGAATGACGTCGACAGCACGGTGACACCGTTCACCATCACGGCGGCGGGGCGTGCCGTGGTGGAGCCGTTGGCGTATCGGATCGCCAGCGTCGCCGTACCTTCCTCAGTCGCGCTCACCGTGAACTGCGCGGCCGCGCCGACCTCGCTGGCGCCGTTGCAGAATCCGGTGCCGGAGTAGCCGTCGTAATTCGACTCGATGAGCCCATCGCATGTGGCCGGCGCGGTTTCCGCCTCGTACCGGGGGGCCGCGGCGGACGCCACCGCGGGGCTGACTATGTGGCCGGCGCCGGCCAGTATTGCGGCAAGTACGGCAGTGAGCAGCGCTCCGCGCCGTCTGGCTAAAAGCATGATGACCTCCAGAAGCGTGGAGTGGGGCGGTGCCGGATCATCGGCCCCGCCCCACCACACGTCAGACGCGGCGACGGGCGAAGCGCTGGTTGGCGTTGCCGGAGTAGGTGTACTGGGTGATGCGGGCGCTGTTGGCGGTGGAGTACTCCCAGACGTCCATGGCCAGGCCGGACTGCCGGTTGACGAGGCTGATCACGTCACCGCCGTGGTCGACGACGCGCCACTGCTGGCTGGTGGCGCCGGAGTCGGTCTGCTGAACGATGTCCGCGCCGGTCGTGGTGCCCGCGGGCTGGAGGAACAGGCCACTGTGCCGGGCCTTGACGCGGACGTGGCCGTCGCCGGCGTCGACGAACTCGAACTGCTGGTTGGGGCGGCTGTTGGCGGTGTACTGGACGAGCCGGGCGCCGACGGCGGTGGAGGCCTCGTAGAGGTCGGCGGCCTTGCCGCTGTGCTGGGCCACCAGGGTGTAGGCGGCCGGGCCGCCGGGGGTGTCGCCGCCCAGCTGGGCTTCCCACCTGGTGTTGGATCCGGCCGCGTCGGCAGGGAGGCGGTCCCGTGCGGCGGTGTCGCCGTACATGGTCCAGCGGGCCCAGTCGACGACGGTCCTGGGGAAGCGCTGGTCGCTCCAGAAGCTGGTGTGGCTGCCGCCGACGAAGGTGAGGAACGCCTTGGGCCAGGTGATCTCCGAGTACGCCTGCCGGGCCGAGGAGTACTGCGTGGTCGAGTCCCGGTCGCCGTGCACGAACAGGACCTTGGCGTTGACGGAGGAGGACGGGTTGCCCATGTCCACGCAGGACTGGGGGTTGGCGGAGATGATCCGGCTGTCGGGCCAGGAGGTCAGCAGACCGTGGGTGACCATGCCGCCCAGGGAGTGGCCCGCGACGCCGACGCCGATGCCGGTGTTGATGTGCCCGGCCAGCGGTCCGCTCGCGTTGAGCGCGAGGGTGTTGGTGAGGATCTGCGAGACGTCCTTGGAGGTGTTGCCGTTGTTGACGTCGCTGAGGTTGTGGTTGAAGTGCGGGGCGGGGACGATGAAGCCCGCGGAGGCCAGGGCCCGGATGATGAACAGGGAGTTCTGCGGGCTGCTTCCGTAGCCGTGGGTCATGTTGTAGACGGGGAAGACACCGCCTGCGACCGGGGCGTCCGTCACCGGGTTGCCGCCCGGGGTGCCGGTGGCGGGGTAGTAGACGTAGGTGGTGCACGGGCGGTTGCCGCGGGTCCAGTTGTACCGGCGCACGCCGACCGCGAACGGCGTGGTCGGCGCGGTGTCCAGCGGCCCGGCGGCGGCCGGGGCCTGGCCTGTCCCCATCAGGGACAGGCCCACGCCTGTCGTTCCGGCCGCGCTCAACCTGAGGAATGTCCGTCGTTGCATGGTCATGGATGGCTCCTTGGGTACGGGGAGAGGGGGCACTCAAAACCTGTTCGCCGCTTTGGGGACGACGTCGACGACCGTCGTGACCGGTCCCTTGCCGGTCATCCCGGTGGCTGTCACCTCACCCGGCTTGTCGATCGCGCCGGGCGGCAGCGGTTTCCAGCGGACGGGGATTCTGGTCATCGTGTTGGTGGCGGTGGTGAGCAGGTGGACGGAGGAGGGCAGCTTCGGGGCGGCTCCCACCGTGGTGGCGGTGTAGATGGTGTCCTGGAGGATGTGCTTGGCGCGGCTGGCGTTGAAGACGTTGATGGACGCGTGCGGCTCCCACGTGTTCGCCAGCCCGGGCACGGCCCGGAACATGGGCTGGTAGCCGGCCGGCTCCCACACCAGGACCCCTGAACCTCGGTTGTCGACCACGTCGTTGGCGGCCTGGAACACCCTCCGGATCGCGTCCGCCTGCCCCTGAATGGTGCGTGGGTACGGCGAGTTGGGCAACGGCGAGCCTTCGCCGCCCGACGCGGGGTAGGCGGTTTCGGCGACGTCGACTTCGTAGTCGGGGTAGGTGGTGGCGATGGTGTTGAGGTTGAGATCCAGCGCCTCGGGCGTGCCATGCCACTCCGGGTAGTACGAGATGGCCAGCACATCGGGGTTCTGGCCTTTTGCCTTCACCCGGGTGAGGAACTGGTGCCAGAACTCCATGGTTTTGGCGAGCCGGTCCTTGCCGACGATCACGTGGATCTCGACCTTGGATTTCGGTGACGCGTCGCGGACGGCCTTGATCCCGGACGCGGCCAGGGTGGTGAAGCGGTCCCACGACTCGTCGTAGAGCTTCCGCTCCGCCGGGTCCGTTGACTTCCAGTAGTTCCACAGCAGGCCACCGCCGGGTTTCGACTGGTAGACATCGGCCTGGTCGACGAAATACGGCGGATTCGTGGTTCCGATGTGGGCCGCCTCGCTGCCGTACATGAAGCCATTGATGATCTCGTTGCCGACGGCCACCTTCTCCGGCGTGGTGCCCTGCCGGATCAACCGCTTCAGATAGTCGGCGGTGAAGTCGTACACGGCACGGGACAGGTCCGCGAACTCCAGCTCGGCCCAGCGGCGTGGTTTCGGCTGCTTGCTCGGGTCGGCCCATGAGTCCGCGTAGTGGAAGTCGATGCCCAGGCCCATGTCCCGCTGCTTGATCCACTTGGCTGAGGTCAGTGAGCGCTCCGGACCCTGGCGCGGCACCGGCGTCGGTTGACCGGTGCTCTCGCTGCGCGGCTCGTTGAAGATCCGCAGCCGGGCGTACTGCATGCCACGGTCCTTGGCCACGTCGAGCAGGTGTGGGCCGGCGCCGCGATCCTCGGCCAGGGGATCGACCCAGTACTGCCGGTCCTGGACGTCGTCCACCCAGGACAGATCGGCACCGAGGGTGAGGTTGTCGCGCAGGTAGTTGAAGACCTGGAGCTCGCTGACCCCGGCCCGGGCACTCCCCTGCCCACCGGTGAACATCAGCCGGACGAAGCGCGTTCCCGGCCGGGTGAACAGGTGCACTTCCCCGCGCACCACGGCTCGGTCACGGGACCGGTCGGCGATGGTCTTCCACCGGCGGCCGTCGGATGAAGCCTCGACGACGTACTGATGCGCTACGCCACGATCCGGGAAGAGCACCTTGACCTTGCGCAGGTTGTCGTACGTTCCACCGAGGTCGACGGTGAGCCACTGCCGGGCGCCGGCACGACCGGGTTGCCAGGACGTCGTCGGGTCGCCGTCGATGGCCAGCCCGGCGGTCGGCGAGCCGTTGCCGGCCGTTGCCGAGGCCCAGGGTTTGGCGGCGATGTTGCTTTCGATCGGCTTGATGTCCGCGGTGCCGAAGGTCGCGTGGGCCGGCGCGGGCACCATGAGCAATGTCGCGGACCCCACGGTGGCCAACGTCATGCCCGCGACGACGCGGGCCGGACGCTTGCTGCTCATTGCTTCTCCTGACGATGTGGCGGTGTCGTGGGACTCAAGGACGCGACCCTGCACGCTCTGCCGGTCGAAGCGACCGGCAGAGCGTGGGATGTCAGCGAGTCGCGGCACCGACATCGAGGTAGTCGACGTTGGGCAGTCCGGCTGCCGTCGTCGGATCCAACCGGATGGTGTTGCTGCCGGCGTTCAGCGGAACGGTCACCGTCTTGGTGGACCACGTCGTCCACGCGCCGGTGGACTCGAACGAAACGGTCCCCACTGTGGAGCCGTTGACGACCAGGTTCGCCGGCCTCGCACCGGTACTGCCGGCATTGGCGAACCGGATCCCCAGCGTGGCCGTACCAGCGGCCTGTGAGTTCACCGTGAACTGAGCGAAGGCCCCCGCGGCGGCATTGCCGTTGCAGAACCCGCCACCGGAATAGCCCGCTTGGTTCGAGTCGATCGTGCCCTGGCACTGAGCCGGTGCGGTCTCCGCCTCGTATCGCTGTCCCGATGGCGCGTCGGCAGAGGTCTTGACGAGTGAGAGCTGGTCGACGGTGACGCCGCCCGAACCCGACGCCCGCACGGTGACGGTGGCGGCCCCGCCGGGCAGCCCTATGCCGGTGAGTTCGCGCTTGGCCCAGCCGCTCGACGAGGGGATGCCGAGGGTGCGTTGGCTGCCGTTGGCGCCGGTGATCACGACCTGTCCGGCGCTGCCCCGGGCGTGCAGGGACAGGGTGTAGGTGCCTGCGGGCACCGACTCGACCCGCTGCTCGACGCCGCCGCTGTTGCTCACCTGGAGGGCGAAGCGAGAGCCGTTCACACCACCGTTGACGTTGGTCACCGAACCGCCGAGGTTCCGCCATCCCCGTACGCTGGAGACGATGACGCGGTCGGCCTGGATGTCGGGGTTGAGGATGTAGTTGTTCGCCGGCCCGACACGCCACTCTCCGGTCGTGACGTTGAACTGCCACTGGCTCACCGAGTGGAACTGCGGCCTGGCGCCGGTCTTGGTGATCGGCACCCACTGGTTGTACCCGATGCCGTTCCAGGCGAAGTCGGCCCAGCGGTCGCCCGCGTAGATCACCGTGTTCTGCTTGGTGCCCTTGACCGTCACGAAGAACCCGGTCTGGGTCACGTGACTGTAGTCCATCTCGGTGCCGGCGAGGACGTACTCGCTGCTGTACGAGCCCTGAACGTTGCCGCTGGTCGACTCATTGACGTAGTTGACCGAGGTGTTCCAGCCGTGCAGGTCCGACGCCGCGTGGTAGTACTTGCCGTCGAGCTTGAACATGGCGTTGCCCTCGCGACCGGCGCCGCGGCGGATCTCCACGCCTGGCTCGATCCGCAGCGAGTCGGACTCCCGGAACTTGGCCACGAAGCCGCGTGAACGTCCTTCGCGGTTGGAGAAGATCAGGTAGTCCTTGCCGTTGTCGTCGGTGAAGACGGTCTGATCCCCGGTGCCGGTCGTGGGCGAGTTGGTGATCTGGGTCTGGAAGTAGCCGTAGTCGAAGGTGTCGGTCGGCGAGTCGCCCTGCAGCAGCAGGACACCGTGCCCGCCCCTGCCCGTGTGCCACATCTGCGTGGCGAGCACGTACTTGCCGGTGTTCTCGTTGTACGAGACACCGAGCCGCCCGACCCAGCCCGCACCACCCAGGTTGGCGCCGCTGCCCACGCCGGTGGAGCGCGTCGCGACCCGGTTCTCGAACTTCCAGTTCACCAGGTCCTTCGACGAGTACACGGGGATCGAGACGAAGCTGACGTTGCCGTCGTACTTCCTCGTCGGATTGGCCCGGTAGAGCTCGGCACCGGTGTAGTGCACGCCGTACCAGTAGTACGTGTCGCCGAACCTGAAGACCCCACCGCCCTGCGAATAGATGGGGTTGCCACTGGTGTCGTTCCAGAAGGTGTTGTTCGTGATGGTCTGGAACGTGCCCTCGTCAGCGGCCTTCAAATCGGCGGCGGCGGTCATCAGCGCCGTCTTCGCGGCGGCGACTTCCGACGTGCCGGCAGATGTGTCGTCGGCTACCGCGTCCGCGGTCCGCAACGCCTTGGCGAAGGGCTTCCAGGAGTCAGCTGTGTACTTCGACGGAGTCCGGGTCTGGTACTCGGACACGATGTGCTTCAGGCCGCGCTCCTTCACCGGTGCGGCAGCGGCACGCCGGTCCTGGGCCTCCTTTTCCGGCGCCTGCGCCGTCAGTCTTTCCTTTACCGGTGCCTCCGCCGCAGCGGTACTCGCCGACACCGGGACCGCGAGCGCCATGGATAACACCGCGGCGGCGGCCCACTTCCAGTACTTCGAGACAGCACGCGATCTGTGCCTCAAGATGTCACCTTCCATCATTCTCAAAGGCGCCGAGATCCGGCGCACTTCCGCTGAAGGGCAGTCCCACATTGGTGCCCCTGTCGATCAGGGCACTGTTCGCCGCGGGACGGAGGTGGGGCAGCAGCGGCAGGCTCCCGTCGGTCTGGCGGGGCGCGTCCCAGCCGGACGTCGACACGCTCCGGAACTGGGAGTCCGACAAGGGGATGCCGAGATTCCAGGAGTTGTACGCGGCGTTCGTGCCGTCCATGTACGACGTCGGCGTTCCGGTGTACGCGATGTTGTTGCGCAGGTTGCCCCGGCCGACGGCGGCGCCGCTCGAGTTGACTCCCCTCATGTTGAAGTTGGGGTGGTTTCCGTAGCCGGTGTTGTTGAAGAAGTCGTTGGCCACCGGGTGGTGGTTGGCGTAGAAGCCGGCCGCCTTGTTGAGGAACGCCACCGAGGAGCGGACGGTGTGCTTCGGCGCGTTCGCCTGGTAGTCGCCCCCGTAGCCGCCGGACTTGAAGCCGGCTCCGTTGCCGGAGGGTGTCGTCGTCCCCGGCACGTACCCGTTGCGCCAGGCCCACGAGTTCTCGATGAGCACGGGCGAGTAGGTGGAGATGAGATCGAACCCGTCATCGGCGTTCCACCACGATCGGCAGCCCCGGAACACGTTCGCGGCCCGGCCGGACGGCGTGTAATGCGCACCGAATCCGTCGGCGTTCTCGCCTGGCCCGTCGTTGCTGCGCGGGTCGTAGTTGTCATGCGCGTCCGAGTTGAGGACGAGGTTGCCGGCCCCGCCGTTGATGAACAGGCCGGTTCCCATGTGGTGGTGGGTGTTGATCTGCTCGAAGACGCCGTTGCTGCCGGAGATCCACATGCCCCAGGACTCGGCGTTCCGGTTGTTGTTCTGGGGAACGCCGGTGACGTCCAGTCCTTTGAGATGGATCCAGCTGCCGGTGACGGAGAAGCCCTTGATGCGGCAGTTGTCCGTCATCCGCGAGAAGTCGAAGACCGGCTTCTCGCCCGGATAGGCCCAGTACCGGATCGGGTTGCCGGAGCTGCCGCTCTTGTTCAGGGTGATCGCGTCGACTCTGGCGGTCTGGCTCGAACAGGCGCTGTTGGCGCGGGTATAGGCGTAGGTGCCGCCCCGGAAGTAGACCGTGTCACCCGCCGTGGCGACAGCCTGCGCACGGGCGATCGACCGCCACGGAGCGGCCTGCGTACCCGCTGCGCTGTCACTCCCGTTCGGAGCGACGTAGTAGGTGTTCCCGGCCGCCGCATCACTCGCGGACGCCGAGCTGGGAACCATCGTGATGGAGCCGGCCGTGACCGCCGAGACCAGGAGGGCACGGGTGACGAACTTCGTGGTTCCCACAGCATGTTGCCTGACCGCCATCGAGATCTTGATGGAACGTTTCATAGATCCTCCCGTGCAAGGACAGGGCAGGTGATCACCGTCGGTCATGATTTCGTCGGCACGGCCCAGCCCGCCGGTGTGGTGAGGGGCGATCTTCGCCGCGGAGTGCGGCGCCGACCGGGAGAGCGATGGGAGTGCTCGGGCATTGGCGCCGTTGTCTAAGACGTGTTGAAACGTTTACTACTGCCGCTGACGTGATCGTGTCAAGCGCTACGGTCATCTTCGTTGTCGGCCCAGGTGATGATCGCGCGGTGATCCGGTCCCAAGTTCCAGCGACCACGCAAACGTTTTAACTCACGCTCCTCGGTGGCGATCGGGGACGCGCTGAGCCCTTGCCCGCTTCCGTGCGACTGTGACCGCGAGGCCGCGGACTCCAACGCACTCAGCAGCCACCGCTACAAGCGATTCAGTGGCGCAGCCCGGGGGTAACCCGCCCGTACAGGAGCCGGCAAGGCCGTCCCGACGGCCGCCGTCGGCCGTCGGGACGAACCAACTCACCTGCGGAGGTCCATCAGGAGGATGCCGTCGCCCTCGCCCTCCGCGCCGCCCTCGATTTTCAGACCGAAGGCCATGCGCGTGCCGTCGGGCGATACCACCGGATTGTTGGCCCCGAAGCCCTTGTAGTGGTTGAACGTAGTCATCCGCTCGAACGTCCCGGAGCCGTCCAGCGAGAGGCGCCAGATGTCGACCATGCCGGGGAACAGGACGAACTCAAGGTCTCGCTCGACCATCATGTAGCGGCCGGCCGGGTCCGTGCCTTCGGCTTCCTCGTAGAACAGCGAGGTCGGCGCGTAGTCCTTGACGGCGCCGGTGCCGAGGTTGACGCCCATGGCCTGTCCGCCTTTGTGGAAGTAGGCGGAGAAGATCAGTTCGTCGTCGAGGTCGGCGTCGCCATCGGGCAGGGACCGGAAGTCCTGAGCCTCGACGGCCGGCGTGACCAGGGATACATCGCGCTTGTCGAGGGCAACCCGCCGGTCGGCGATCTCCGGCATGCCGTTGCGGTAGACGATCCGGCCCGTCAGAATCTTCGACTTGCCGAACAGGGCGTCGACGATCACGTCCGGGCTGGTGAAGTCAATGGTCGACTGGTTCCATGCGATGCGGGTGGAACCAGGTTGCTTGGACACCGCGACGCCCTCCCAGCAACTCTCGCCGAGACGGACCGGGCCGCGTGTACCCAAGGGCCGTTGGAGCACCCATAGTTCGCCGCGGAAGCGGTCACCCTCGGGGTCCTCGGCGCTGCGCTCATCCACCGCACACATGACGATGTCGCCGTTGGTCAGGTGGTGCGCCCGTAGCACTCCCCCGTGGAGCGCGGTCGACCTGGTCAGATTGCGGCTCGCGCCGGTCGCCAGGTCGTGCTCCCAGAGGTCGCCGATCGGAGCGTCGAGGAAGGCGAGGCGCTTGCCATCGGGAGACCAGTCGGCCCGTTGCGGTGCGCCGTCGTTCGGCAGCTGGATGTCCAGCAGCCGGATGTGGTCGGGCAGGTGGTCGACCGGTGAGCCGTCGAGGGTGCCCTTGTTCGGATCGAAGTCCAGCAGCGGCTGCCGGCCTGCGGCAGCGGCCGAGGACGTGTTCTTTTCCGTGGCCCCGACCGGCTGTGCGTGCACCTGAATCAGCAGGCACGCCAGGGTGATTGATCCCGCGAGTATGCGTAAGTGACGGGTAGTCATATTCGGCAGCTTGGCAGTCCGGGGGTGCCGGCGCAAGAATCTTCTTGCATCGCACGAAGAGCCCAGGCCCCGGCCCGAGGGCGGCCCTCCTCTTGTCCTTACAATCGCACCTATGCCAGTGCATACGCGGACGAGGATCCTTGACGCGGCGTGGGATCTGTTCCTGCGGGAGGGATTCGCCGGGACGACGGTGACGCAGATCGAGGCGTCGGCGGGCCTGTCGGCCGGGAGCGGCAGCTTCTATCGGCACTTCCGGTCCAAGGGGGAGGTGCTCCAGGCGGTCGTCGACCGCGAGGTCGACCGCGCCAACGCCGAGCGGCAGACCGGCCCCGAGCCCGAGGAGACCGGAGGCGACGTGCGGGCCGCGCTCGCGGTCGAGTTCGAGCGCCGGCTCGGCAATCTGCGGCGGCTCCACCCGCTCATGGAGCTCGTCGCACGCGAGCGCGACCATCTCGGAGCCTCGGTCGACCATCTCGACGAGCTCTTGGTCGCCCGTAACGTCAGCATCCGTTCGCAGCGGCTGGCCGGCCTGATGGCAGCCGGGGCGATCCCGGCGCGTGACGCGGAGGCCCTCGCGGCGGTCATTACCTTCGCACTCACCGGCTACCACCTGTCGGTCCGATTTTTCGGACACCAGCCCGCCGGGGTCGGCGAGGAAGCCCTGATCACCACGCTGGTCGACCTTGTCGCAGGCACTTAGGGGTCCTTTCACTATGAGCGTCCGATCAGGGCACGTGGTCTGGTGCCGTGCATCGCAAGGCGCCGGGAAGCCCTCGTAGCGGAGCTACTA
>NZ_JBEOSZ010000062.1:0-5986 GCF_040303285.1 Streptomyces sp. NPDC096046
CCCTCGTACTGGGTGTACTTGGGCTTGCGCCCGGTGCGGCGAGAGTGCGTGCCGGGCGTCGCGACGGGGCGAACGTTGCCTGCTGCGGCACTAGAAGAAGCCCAGCTTTTTCGGCGAGTAGCTCACCAGCAGGTTCTTCGTCTGCTGGTAGTGGTCGAGCATCATCTTGTGGGTCTCGCGGCCTATCCCGGACTTCTTGTAGCCGCCGAACGCCGCGTGGGCCGGGTAGGCGTGGTAGCAGTTCGTCCAGACCCGGCCCGCCTTGACCGCGCGGCCCAGGCGGTAGGCCGTGTTGCCGTCGCGGGTCCAGACGCCCGCGCCGAGGCCGTACAGGGTGTCGTTGGCCATCTTCAGGGCCTCGTCGACCGAGTCGTACGTCGCGACCGAGACGACCGGGCCGAAGATCTCCTCCTGGAAGATCCGCATGTCGTTGCTGCCGCGGAAGATGGTCGGCTCGATGTAGTAGCCGCCCTCCAGGCCGGGCACCGCACGGGGGTTGCCGCCCGTGACGACCTCGGCGCCCTCCTTCCTGCCGATGTCCAGGTAGGAGAGGATCTTCTCGTACTGGTCGTTGCTCGCCTGCGCGCCGATCATGGTGGCCGGGTCCAGCGGGTCGCCCCCGACGATGGCCTCGGTGCGTTCGACACAGCGGGCCATGAACTCGTCGTAGATCGACGAGGGGATCAGGGCGCGGGACGGGCAGGTGCAGACCTCGCCCTGGTTGAGGGCGAACATCACGAAGCCCTCGACGGCCTTGTCCAGGAAGTCGTCGTCGGCGGCCATGACGTCGGGCAGGAAGATATTGGGGCTCTTGCCGCCCAGTTCCAGGGTGACGGGGATGACGTTCTCGCTCGCGTACTGCATGATCAGGCGGCCGGTGGTCGTCTCGCCGGTGAACGCCACCTTCGCCACCCGCGGGCTGGACGCCAGCGGCTTGCCCGCCTCCACGCCGAAGCCGTTGACGACGTTGACCACGCCCGGCGGAAGCAGGTCGGCGATCAGCTCCATGACGTAGAGCAGGCTGACCGGGGTCTGTTCGGCCGGTTTGATGACGACACAGTTGCCTGCGGCCAGCGCGGGGGCGAGCTTCCATGTGGCCATGAGGACGGGGAAGTTCCATGGGATGATCTGGCCGACCACGCCCAGCGGCTCGTGGAAGTGGTAGGCGACCGTGTCGGCGTCGATCTCCGCGATGCTGCCCTCCTGCGCGCGGACGACGCCGGCGAAGTACCGGAAGTGGTCCACGGCCAGCGGGATGTCGGCGGCCAGGGTCTCGCGGACCGGCTTGCCGTTCTCCCACGTCTCGGCGACGGCGATCTTCTCCAGGTTCCGCTCGATGCGGTCGGCGATCCTGTTGAGGATGTTCGCGCGTTCCGTCGTGGAGGTGCGGCCCCACCGGTCGGCAGCCCGGTGCGCGGCGTCCAGGGCGAGGTCGACGTCGGCCGCCGTGGAGCGGGCCACCTCGCAGAAGACCTCGCCGGTCACGGGGGTCGGGTTCTCGAAGTAGCGGCCCTCGACGGGCGCTGTCCAGTCGCCGTCGATGAAGTTGTCGTAGCGGCGGGCGAAGGTGACGATGCTGCCGTCGGTTCCGGGCTGCGCGTACACCATGGCGGCTCTCCTCGGTGAAGGGCGTGCGGGGCGGGCGACGGGCTCTGCCGTCGTGTCGGCCCCACTGTGCTCCCGGGAGGTTGGCGCGAGGTTGGTGCGCGAGGACGGTCCGTCAGTCCCAGTCCCGCAGGGCCGTCGTCAGCCGGCCCGCCACGATCGCGCGGCGCGTGTCGTTCGGGCCGAGCAGACCCAGCGCGTGCTCGTGGATCTCCGTGTCGTAGGGGGCCCGTTCGCCGTACCGCAGGGCGTGCTCGGGGCGGGTGCTCGCCAGCACGGCCTCCCGTACCGCCACGTCGAGGCGGGTGCGCCACTCCTCGACACCGGGCGCCTCGGAGCGGGGCAGGAGCGGGCCGCCGTAGCGGCGCAGGGCGGTGTCCGTGTCGCCCTGCTCCAGCGCGCGCAGGACGTCGGCGGCGTCGCAGGACACGGGGGTGGTGAGGGCGTAGTGGCGGGCGGAGATCGCGCCGCCCAGCGCCCGGCGCAGGTGGGAGATCTCCGCCTTGAAGGTGGACGAGGTGACCGGCCGGTCGCCGTACAGGGCGGCGCGCAGCCGCTCCGGGGTGAAGCCCTCGGGTTCGAGTGCGAGGAGGGTGAGGATCTCCAACTGGCGGGGGCGCAGCGGGAGGGGACGTCCCTCGCGCACGGCGTGTTCCGAGCCCAGGCATGTGAGCCGGAGCGGACCCGGACGGGACGCCTCGGTCTTCAGGCGGGCCTCGATCGTGGACACCAGCGTGCGGACGGTGGACATGGCCAGGGGATGCGAGCGGTCCCAGGTCGTGGACAGGTCCAGTACGCCGAGGACACGACCGTCCCGGCCGTGCACGGGGGCGCAGTAGCAGACCCATCCGTGCAGGGCCGACACCAGGTGCTCCGCGGAGAAGACGGAACTCGGGAGGCCGGTGCGCAGGGCGAGGGACAGGGCGTTCGTCCCCATGGCCTGCTCGTCCCAGCGGCCGCCCGGCGCGAAGTTGACCCGCTCGGCCAGGCGGCGCATGGTCGGACCGCCGCAGGTCCACAGGATGGTGCCGGACTCGTCGGTGACCGCGGTGACGAACCCGGCGTCCTCGCCGATGCTGTGCAGTTCCCCGGCGAGTGCGGACACCGGCTCGTACAGCGGTGAGGCCGTCCAGCGCTGGTGCACCCGGCCGTCGTCGGTGACCGGGGCGCTGTCCCGGCCCGGGTCCACACTGCCCAGCGAACGCGCCCAGGACTCGGTCACCTCGTGGCGCAGCGCCGCGGTGCCGCCCGGCCGCGCGCCCGGGACGGTCAGCCGCGGCACCCAGCGCGACCACTCGTGCTCCAGCACGGCCCTGCGCTGCCGGAGGTCGGGGCGCTGCGACATGGCCTCTCCCTGCCGTCGTACCGGTTTCTCGGCGTCAGGTCAGTGTTACCGGATGCGCCTGCCCCGGTCGAGGATTCCGTCCGGCCCGGGAACGACGTTCCGCAGGGGCCCCGGGGCGATGGATGGCCTGGAAGTGACAGGTCGGCCTGGAATCGTCCCCCGTTCTGAAACGGACGATCGCCTGACTGGAAGTTTGTCCGGTAACCGCGCGCCGCCATACGGGTGACGGGTTCACTCGACCCGACGGACGCGGCCCGGCCCGCGTACCACCGGTGTGCGACGCCGCGTTTGCCCGGCATGGACAGCACGGAGACGGTGCGGCGCCTTCCCGGGAACGACGCCGCGCCCCGCTCGTACGCCGAACTCACCAGCGGTTACGCGGGACATCCGCCGATCTACGCGGCACTGCTCGCCGAGTGGGAGGCCCGGGGGCACACCGTCCCGGAGCACCGCGACGGCCAGTGGGTCTCCTTCGCGGCGCCGGCCGAGAGCGAGACCTGGACGGCCGTCACCACGTGGAGCGCCGGCCGGCACATGGCCCCGGTCGTCCCCGCCGCCCCGCACCCGGTCGCCGCTCCCCAGCCGGCTGCCTGCCGGCACCCGGGCGCGGCCGCCCCCGCCGGTACTCGCCCTGCCCCCGGCCGCCACCCGGCGGCGGCGGCACCCTCGTCCGGCGCCCGCCTCACCAGCCGTCCCTCACCACCGGCTCCGCGCTGACCGGCGCCAGCACCGCGAGGGTGCCGCTGGCCTCCCGCAGGGCCGCTTCGAGGGTGCCGGGCGTGTGCAGGGCGCCGGTTCCGTCCGGCGGGACGAGCCACTCCAGGCGCCCGGCGGGCCGGTACGGCGGCGGTACGGCGACCCAGGAACCCCGCCCGACGTGCCGTACCCCGAAGCCGATCCACTCGCTGACGGGATCAGGCGGCAGGAAGAACCCCACTCTTCGCGCGGCGCAGTCCACCAGGGTGGGCCCCGGCACCTTGAGCGGGTCGCGCCACAGGATGTCCAGTGCGAGAAGGCCGAGCCGGTCGGGAACGCTGAGCACGTCCCAGTACCGCCCGGCCTCCACGAGTACCGTCCCGGCACCGTAGTCCCACTCCCGCTTGCACTCCTGGGGGTCCGTGGCGGCCGCGGCGAGCCACTCGACGGCTTGCTTCCACATGACGCTCTGCATGGCCACCCCAGGCACAGTCGGCGGCGCCGCGGTCCGGCGCGCGCGGGACACGAGCCGGTGACCCACGGGGTCCGCGTGCCGCCCGGCCGTAGTCATGGTCGTAGATATTTCTACGCGTTGGAAGGGGTGGCGTGGTCTGGCGTTTGGGTCGGAATCCTCCCGGTCGAAACAGGGCATTCGACGGTGTCGTCCCTTAAGACCGCGGTCAACTTCGCGCAGGTCCGGCCACGGTACGGGCTCGATCGTCCGAGAATGGAGAAGCGGCGACGGCCCCCGTCGGATGATCGACACTGTTGGCGAATCCGGGGCATGAACGTGACGTCGGCCTTCACGACCCGTTGTGGTTGTGAAGGCCGACGTTGTGTTTGGGGAGGGTCTCGGTGTCGTTACAGGCCCAGGAAGAACGATGTCAGCCGCGTGGCTGCGGGGTATCGGCGGCGGCGCGCACGTGCAGCACAGGCAACCGCTGACGCTGGGGCTCGGTCTGCCTGAAGGCATAGCGACTGGATCCGCCGCAAGACCACAACAAAGGCCATCGTCATCTGCGGGAGTCGGCATCGCAGAGAGATCGGCATACTGCCGCCCGCTCTTACTGGCGACGAGGAGAAAATGGCGTCATGTCGACTGCGGTGACTGAATCTAAGCATTCAAGCCGTGATACCGGCATCGCCGCAGGCCGAGAGCTCGAACTCCCTGGGAGATCGTGCCTTCGACACCGGCCTGTTCGCGTACTGCTCCTTCCAATCCTGGGTGCCTTCCTAAGGGGTCCTTTCACTATGAGCGTCCGATCAGGGCACGTGGTCTGGTGCCGTGCATCGCAAGGCGCCGGGAAGCCCTCGTAGCGGAGCTACTAGGGCGTTTCGGCAACGCGGCGAGGTGCGGTGCCAGGCCGCGCGACCCGGACGGGCATAGTGAAAGGACCCCTGAGCCCGCGCCTGCTGGATCACCTCATACTCGGCCCGCGGGCGGAGAGTGATCCGGCGCCCCATATCCGACCCTGCTGTTGGAACGGGTGCACTGCTCTCGGGCTTTGCAGGGACGGCAGGCAGCCGTCGGGAACCGTGCCCGGACCACGGCGGTACCCTCCTGAGAGCGATCTTCGACCCATCGACTGCTGGTCGCACCGTTGAGGCAGGTCACTTGGCGATTCTCCCAGTCGATGGTGAAGTCGGCCTGCGAGAAGCCGCCGCCGTCCTTGGTCTGCCAGCTGGTGGCTGCGAGGATCGGGCCCACCAGGTTGACCTTGTGGTCCCGGCGGGCGGTGACCACTTCCCGGGCTGTCGCATAGCCGGCGTCGACCAAGTGCTGAGTCCGTGCGGGCACGGCCGCCGGCCTTGAGCAGGCCGTGCTCCGCGGCGGCCTCAAGGACCCTGTCCAGGAGCTGGATCCCGGCGTCTCCCGTGATCAGCCGGTCCCTGAACTAGGTGAGCACCGAGTGGTCGAACCCCGGATCGGCCAGCTCCAGCCCGAGGAGGTACTTCCAGTCCAGCCGCCCGCGAACAGCGTCCGCGGCCTGCCGGTCCGAGAGCCCTTCGGCGAACTGCATGACCGACACCAGCGCCAGCCTGCCCGGCGACCATGCCGGCTTTCCCCTGCTCGGGTACAGCCCGGCGAAGTCTGAGTCCTGGAACAGCTCGCCCAGCTCATCACGGATCCGCATCGCCAGGCTGCCCTTCGGGAACGCCGCCCGCGCCACCCGGGCCGTCTCCTCAGGAGCCCCGTCGACCTGCCTGGCGTGCAACGACACCGACACCCTCCCCAAACACAACGTCGGCCTTCACGACCACAACGGGTCGTGAAGCGGCCTCCAGGTCGACGGCGTCGGTGATGATGCCGGAGCCCAGGCGCAGCGCCAGACGGGCGGC
>NZ_JBEOSZ010000062.1:5996-37541 GCF_040303285.1 Streptomyces sp. NPDC096046
GCACCGCCTCGGCGTGGGTCGGCGCGCAGATCGCCGTGGCACGACCACAACGGGTCGTGAAGGCCGACGTCACGTTCATGCCCCGGATTCGCCAACAGTGTCGATGATCCGGTGGGGGCCGCCCGAAGAGGAGGTCGGGAGAGGAGGTCGAGGAGGAGGTTCGAAACGGAGGGTGATCAGGTCAGGCCTGACGCTCGGCGTTCTTCTTCTTGATCCGGGCCGCTTCCTTGCGGACCTCCGCCTGGGTGGCACGCTCCCGCTCCAGCCACTCGGGGCCCTCCTGCTTCAGTGCCTCGATCTGCTCGGTGGTGAGGGGCTCGGTGACACCCGCGCGGGCGAGTCCCGCGATGGAGACACCGAGCTTCGCGGCGACCACCGGCCGGGGGTGCGGGCCGTTGAGCCGCAGGTCCTGCAGCCACTGCGGAGGGTTCGCCTGGAGCTCGTTCAGCTCGGCGCGCGAGACGACACCCTCCCGGAATGCGGCGGGTGTGGCCTCGAGGTACACACCCAGCTTCTTCGCCGCGGTCGCGGGCTTCATCGTCTGGGTGCTCTGGTGCGACGTCATGCCGTCCAGCGTATCGAGCGTGTGCACGACGGCTGACCACGCCCGGTAACCTGGCGAGGTGACAGGCTCGGATGCAACCCCCTCGTTCCGGCTCGCCTACGTCCCCGGGGTGATGCCCGGCAAATGGGTGCGCGTCTGGAACGAGCGGCACGATGTCCCGCTGATCCTCACGCAGGTGCCCGCCGGAGCGGCCGCCGAGCGGCTGCTGGACGGGGACGCCGACGCGGGACTCGTCCGCACACCCGTGGACCGGACGGCCTTCGGCGCGATCCCCCTCTACACCGAGCAGACGGTCGTCCTGGTGCCCAAGGAGCACCTGGTCACGGCCGTCGACGAGGTGGCGCCGGACGACCTGGCCGACGACATCGTGCTGCACCCCCTCGACGACGTCCTCGACTGGGAGAGCCTGCCCGGACGGCCCGCCCTGGAGCGGCCCGCCACCACGGCCGACGCGGTCGAGCTGGTCGCGGCGGGCATCGGTGTCCTCGTCGTCCCGCTGTCGCTCGCCCGCCTGCACCACCGCAAGGACCTCACCCACCGGCTCCTCAGGGGCGCCCCCGAGTCGAGTGTGGCGCTCATCTGGCCCGAGGGCGCCAAGACGGACCAGGTCGAGGACTTCATCGGCATCGTCCGCGGCCGCACGGTCAACAGCACCCGGGGCCGTCAGCAGCCTTCGGCGCGGGGCGAGTCCACCGGCGCGGACCGGGGCGGCGCCAGGCGCAAGCCGGTGCCCGGCAAGTCGTCGGGCGGGGCGAAGCGCACCGGGAGGAGCGGGAGCGGCGCGCCCAAGGGCACCAGGCGCGGCAAGCCACGCCGCCGTTCATAAGACCGGGGCCGAGCGTCGCTGGTGGTGCCGGCGTGGGCCGTCGTTCGAGGCGCCCGGGCCAGTCGTCGTTCGCAGGGCCGGGTCCGACCGTCGCTGGTGGTGCCGGGCGCGGGCCAGTCGCCGTTCGCGGGTGCGAGGCCGACCGTCGTGCGCAGGGCCGGCCGTCGTGCGCGGGCCCGGGCCAGTCGTCGTGCGCGGGTGCGGGGCCGGCGGGGACGGACCGCGGCCCCGGGCCCGCACACCCGCACCCGTTCAGCCAGCCGACGGGGACGGCGCCGGAGCTCCATAGGACGGATTGGGGGCGACCGTCTGGAAGTCCTTCAGCTCTTCGGGGACCGGCAGGACCCGGACCGGCGCACCCTGCTGGGGCGGCGGCGGTGTCGTCTGCTCCTGGGGCAGCTTGGGCGGGGAGGTGATCTGGAAGGTGACCTGCTCCTGGTTGATCAGCCCGGTCTGCTCCAGGACCGTGATGTGGTCGAGAACGGTGTCGTTGGTCGTGTCGGCGAGCTCCCGCACGAGGCTGTTCCGGGTGGTCGCCCGGATCTTGGCGATCGTCGGGAAGATGCCCCCGTGCGCGACGCGCATGATGGTCACGGCCGTCGACTCGAACTCCTTGCCGGTGCTGCCTTCGGCCGTCGCCACGAACTGCTGCTGCTGCGGCGACGCCTCGTTCGGCAGGGTGATGCCCAGGTCCGTGGAGACCTTGCGGCAGCCCGCGTCGAGCCGGCCGTGACCCACGAGCAGGTGCTTGGCGACTTCCTGCATCTCCGGCGCCGTGCTCCGCTCCTTGATCAGTTGCGCCATCGGGTACTCCCACAGGCCGGCCGCACGCACGCGCACCACGAAGTCCCGGTCCGCCTCGGTCAGCGGACCCCACTGGGTGTTGGCGATGATGCGGTCCTGGCCGGAAGCCGCGTTCTCGACGCCCAGCATGCTGGGATAGGCGAGCGCGGTCAGCGTAAGGACCAGCGCACCGCCCACGAACGCGGTTCCTGCCGTGCTGCGCGAGATGCGCATCGTGCCTCCTGGGATATGAACGGCCCAACACCAAGAGGTACGGATGGCGACGGCGAAACAATCACCCCTGCCGCAAAAAACTTCGGTCGTGTGCGGCGTCCGCCCCGGACGTCGCACACGACCGGCCGGGCCGGTGCTCAGGGCTTGTACGAAGCGGCCCCCGCTGTCGCCACCACCTTGTCCCCGTCCGCCCTGCCCAGCAGTCCGGCCGTCACCCACGCGGCCACCGTGGACCGTACCCGCGCCACCAGCGCCCCCTTGTCCCGGAAGGGCGCCCCGGCCCAGATCTCGTCCAGGAGCGTGGTCCCGTCGGGTTTCGCCGGGTTGGCGACGCCCGAGTCCCGGCCGCCGAACACGAGCTTCGGCTCGACGCGTCGGAAGTAGGCGTGCGTCGGATCCTCCCTCCCCTCGGAGAACGGCGCCCACTCGGTCCCGTCCAGCGTGAAATGCAGCGGTGTGCCCGGCACCGGGGTGAGGGACGGAGAAAGATCACCGGACAGACCGGTGTCGCGGTACAACCCCACCTTCAGATACTCCTTGGACGGGTCGCGGGCGACGAGGTTGACCGGCCCGTGGAACAGGGTCTGCAGGGACGGGTCGTCCAGCGCCTTCTCCACCCGCGTCCGGAACGGCATGGCGATACGGACGGTGTCACCGGCCCGCCAGACCCGGGACACGTCGACACAGCTCCCCGGTTGCGGACTCCCGGACAGCGCACGCCCGTTGACGGTCACCCGGAAACTCGTCGCCGAAGTCGAGGATCCGGGCCCAGTCGGCCTCGTGCGCGGGCCGGACCCGGACGGAGAGCGTGATCGCCGCGGCCCCGCCGAGCACGGCGGCGGGCAGGTCCACGTACTGGTAGGAGCCCCGCACCTGATCCGCGGCGGTCCCGAACTTCCCGGTGACGCTCAGCACCGCCGGATCCCGCCGAAGGGCGGCGCGCACCTCGGTCAGCGCCCCGGCCATGGTGCCGATCCGGTCGGCGAACACCTGCTCCTTCGTCCCGCGGTACGCCTGCGCCAGCATGGTCAGGAAGTGGCCGGTGTAGTGACCGCGAAGGTTGCCGTTGGCCTCGCCGTCCAGACCCTCCCAGCCACCGGGCGCGACCGTTCCGCCGGTGGCCAGACCGGCGTTGGCGCGGAACACCTCGAGCAGCCGGTTCACGTCGTAGCCGCGGGCGTGATCCAGCATCAGCTTCCGCTTGTCGGCGAAGACGCCCTGCCCGAGGCTGACGTCCTCCAGCCCGAAGGGCCGTACGGTCCAGGCGGCCGGGGTGCCGGCGGCAGAGGCGGGAGCCGCCGCGGCCCGTCCCGTCGCCGCCTGGGGGAGCGCGCATCCAGCCGTGATGACCGTCGCGGCCTGGAGCAGGGATCGTCTGGAGAGGGGCCGTGCCATGGGTGCTCCTCCACGGGTCCACGATGCTCGGACTGGTAATGTCGAGATCTCGAACGCTGTTCGGATGATCGGCCAGGCTCTAGGGATGGGACGGGGGGAGCGTCAACGGGTCGGGCGAGGTGACTTCAGGACGGTCGGGCCCGGCTCACGAGCCAGTCGTACGCGGCCCGCGCCGTGAACTTACCCTGAACGCCCCGCAGCAGCAGATGGGCGGTGGCGAACTCCGGTGCGTCCGCATGCGCCGGGAGGTACGGGATCGCGATGCACCGCACGCCCGCCGCGTGCGCGGCGGCGACGCCCGGAGCCGCTTCCTCCAGTACGACGCAGTCGGAGGGGGACGCTCCCAGCCGACGGGCCGCCTTCAGGAAGATGTCGGGAGCGGGCTTGCCGTGCGCGACCTCGTCGGCGGAGACGGCGGTGGACAGCTGCGTGTCCAGCCCGGTTCCGGCCGCACCGCCCCGATGGCAAAGATCATCCGCGGGCCGACCGCCCGATCGACTCCACCAACGGCAGCATCCGGTGGGAGACGCGTTCGCGCAGGGCGACCTCGGTCCGGGTGCGCACCACCCCGGGCATGCTGATCAGCTTCTGGACGATGTCCTCCAGGTGCGCGTTGTCCCGCGCCACCACCCGGGCCAGCAGATCCCCGCCACCGGTGATCGAGAAGGCCTCCACGATCTCCGGTACCGCCGCCAGCGCGTCACCCACCTCGTCGAGATGGCCCTGGGTGACCTCGATGTGCACGAACGCGAGCACCGGATGCCCGAGTGCGGCGGGGGAGAGGGCCGCTGCCGTGCCGGTGATCACGCCGTCGCGCTCCAGCCGGTCGAGCCGGGCCTGCAGGGTGCCCCGCGCCACGCCGAGGATCCGGGCGTACTCGCGCACGCTGGTGCCCGGCTGCTTCAGCAGCAACCGCAGGATGCGGGTGTCGAGCGCGTCCACGGGCATGGCGCGTCCTCCTCGTCCGTTGGCTCTGCCGCGGCCGCCTCTCAGCCGCGCTGACAGTACCAATGGACCAGTCTAGAAGCAGTCGGTTGAGCCAGTGGCCTCCGAGGTGCTCATATGGTGGAGTCGATGGCGCTGCGGACCCCGCGGCGCCTTTTTCATGCGTACTCATGCCCGGCGTTGAGAAGGGGGCGGTAAGCGGTGCTGAAGAGGGTGTTCATGGCTCCGGATCCGGGGCGGACGCGGTTGCGGTTCGGCGCGCGTGCCGTGCTCGGCATCGCGCTCGCGGTCACCGTGTGCGGCCTCGCCGGGCATTCCCTCGCGGGTGCCGTCACCGGCGGACTCGCCGCTCTGCTCGCCCTGTTCACCGTCACCGACGCAACGGTCCGCGGCCAGGCGGTCACGACCGCGCTGCTGCCCGCCGTCGGCCTCCCGGTGCTCACCGCCGCGGCCGAGCTGCACGACCATCCGGTGGCCCGCGACCTCGCCTTTCTCGCCGTGGTCGGGGCGGGTGTGTACGCCCGACGCTGGGGCCCGCGCGGGCACAGCCTCGGCGTTTTCGCGTTCATGACCTTCTTCGTGGCGCAGTTCCTGCACGCCACCACCGACCAGCTGCCCGAGCTGTACCTCTCGGTCCTGCTGTCCGTCCTCGCGGCCGCCACGGTCCGCTTCGGCCTGTGGTGCTACGAGCGTCGCCTGCCCGTGCCCGCCGTGCCCGCGCCGCCGGGCGGCACCGGCCTCGCCCGCGTGACCACCCGCCAGGCGATCCAGGCCACCGCCGGGGCCGGCTTCGCCCTCGTCGTGGGCCAGCTGGTGTCCGGGCAGCGCTGGTACTGGGCCGTCGGCGCCACCTGGTGGATCTTCGTCAACACCACCTCGCGCGGCGAGACTTTGGTCCGCGGTTTCCGGCGGCTGCTCGGCACGGTCATCGGCATTGCCCTCGGCCTGCTCGTGGCGGTGCCCGTCCACGGCGACCCGGCCGTCACGGCCGCGCTCGCCGCCGTGTGCGTCTTCGGCATCTTCTACACGGCCGCCGTGTCCTACACCTGGATGATGCTCTGGGTCACCCTCCTCGCCGGACTGCTCTACGGCCTCCTCGGCGTTCTCGGCCCGGACCTGCTCGTCCTGCGTCTCGCCGAGACCGGCGTCGGGGCGCTCGGCGCCGCCCTGGCCGTGGTCCTCGTGCTGCCCGTCACCACCCACAGCATCACCGACGCCTGGATCCGGCGGGCCCTGCGCTGTGTGCACGCCTGTGCCGTCGAGACCGCGCGGCGCTTGGCGGGGGCGCAGGACGCGGATCCCGCCCCGCGGGTGGCGGAGCTGGAGCAGCTCCTCGCCCGGGTACGGCTCTCCGTCGCCCCGCTGGTGCACCCGCTGAACCCGATGCTCGGCCGCAAGCGACGCGCCCGGCACGTTCTCGCCCTCCTCGACGACTGTGCCCGGGAGATACGCGGCCTGGTAGCCGTCGCGGCCGACCCGGAGGCCTCCCACGACGCCCGTCTGGCCACGGCCTGCCGGCGGGTGGAGGCCGCCGTCGAGGCCCTCACCGAGGGCAGGGACATCGCGGTCCACGTGGAAGGGCTCCCTCATGCGGAACCCGCCCTGGCCCATCTGCACGGCCTGGAACGAGCCCTGTCCGAGTTGGCCCGTCCCTTGCGCGCGCCGTCGGGCTCCCCGCTGGTGGGGGCCTGAGGGACGCTCTCCGAGGGGTAGGGGTCGGCCGGTGTGGGGCCGGGCCGTCGCCCGCCGCGTCGGACCCGGGCCCGGTGGCGAGAGGGCCTGACCGGTTTCCCGGCCGCCCTGGCGTGCCGTGTCGGGCCCGCCGCCCGGTGTGGGTTCGGGACGGGGTCTCCCGGCGGGCGGTCTGCCGTCGACCGGACCGTCACGCTCTCGGGCTCGGGTCCGACCGGGCGACCCACCCTTGACCGCTTGGTCTAGACCGCGCATGATCGGCTGCGCGGTCCTTCCGGGCGGCACGGCGAGAGGAGACAGCGGTGGCGGACGGCAGGCGGCGGGCGTTCATCGGGTCGTTCACGGCGGCCGGCGGTCCAGGGGTCGTGACGGCGCAGGTCGACGCCGACAGCGGCGCGCTGACCGTGCTGAGCAGCGTGAACGCCGTCCCGGACCCCTCCTGCCTCACCCTCTCGCCCGACGGCGGGACGCTGTACGCGGTCAGTGAGACGGCCGACGGTGCGGTGGCCGCGTACCGGGTGGACGGGGACAAGCCCGAGCAGGCCGGGCGTCCCGTGCCGGTCGACGGCAGTGGTCCGACCCACCTCGCCCTGTTCGCCGGTCACCTCCTGACCGCCAACTACGGCTCCGGCAGCGTCACCACCGTCCCCGTCCGCCCCGACGGCACCCTCGCGCGATCCGCCTCCGGCGTGCTCCGGCACACCGGCGCGGGGCCGCACACGCCCCGTCAGCAGGGGCCGCACGCCCACCAGGTGCAGCCCGACCCGAGCGGCCGGTGGGCCGTCAGCGTGGACCTCGGCACGGACTCGGTGCGGGTGTGCACGCTGACGGACGGCACTCTCGCCCTGCACCGGGAGACCGCCCTGCGCCCCGGCTCGGGGCCGCGCCACCTGGCCTTCCACCCGGACGGCTCGCACGCGTACGTCGTCAACGAACTGAGCCCCTCCGTCACCGTCTGCCGCTGGAACGCGGCGGAGGGCGCCCTGACGCCGCTCTCCGAGGCGGCGGTGCTGCCCGGCGCACCGGCACGTGACGCCTACCCCTCGGGCATCGCCACCTCACCCGACGGCCGCTTCGTCTGGACCGCCACCCGCGGCGAGGACGTCCTGTCCGTGCTGGCCGTGGAGGGCGAGGGACTGCGGCTGGTCACCACGGTGCCCTGCGGTGGCCACTGGCCGCGCGCCCTCACCGCCTCCGACGGGTTCCTGTACGTCGCGAACGAGCGCTCCGGAGATGTGACCTGGTTCGCCGTCGACCCGCGTACGGGCGTGCCACGACGCGCCGGTTCGATCGGTGTGACGGCCGCGTCGTGCGTGGTCCTGGGCTGACCCGGCCTGCGCCGGAGAGGCCGCGCCCGAACGCCCGGCCCTATGACGGGAAGGCCCGCTCCGAACCCGGTGCGGGCCTTGCCGTAGGTACGTCCCGCGTCAGCGGACCGGCGCGCTCTGCGCCTGCTGCGGCGCGATGCCCAGGGCCGTCGTGTACTTGGCCAGCGCCAGCTTGCCGATCGCCGGGTACGGGCCGAGCGACTCGGCGGCGGAGCAGCCCGCCTCCTTCGCGGCCTCCTCGACCAGGCCCGGCTCGATCTCCGGGCCGATCAGATACGGCGCGAGCGCCAGTTGGTGCGAGCCCGAGGAACGCAGCTGCTCGGCGACGGACGCGATGGAGCCCTCCTGGTCCAGGGCCGCCGCCATCACCGGCACGGCGAGGCGCGCGGCGAGCAGCATGCCGGTGATCCCGGCCGCCTGCACGGCCTCGTCACCGCCCACGGAGGCCAGGACGATGCCGTCCGCGGCGGTCGCCACGGTGAACAGCCGGGCACGGTCGGCACGGGCCAGACCGGCCTCGGACAGCCGCACGTGCAGCGCCTCGGCGAGCAGTGGGTGCGGGCCGAGGACATCGGTCAGCTCGGCGGCGACACGGCTCTCCATGAGGGCCTGGCGGACCTGGCGCAGCAGCGCGCTGTCCGGGCCGGCGAGCAGCGGCACGACGACGGCGACGGGACCGTCGGGCATCTTGACGTCCATGCCGGCGGCGCGGGCCTGCTCGAAACGGGCCGTGCGCTCCTCGGCGGCGTGCACGAGCACGGCCTGCAGCGAGGGGAACTCCGCGTTGTCACCGTCGAGGTAGCCGATGCGGGCGTCGAGACCGGGCAGCTCGGAGCGGGCGATGCTCACGACCTCCTCGGCGAGGCTGCGCGTGGCGCTACTGGGCGTCCCCGGCACGGCGAGGACGAGCGCGGGCGCACCCTCGGGAGCAACCAGCGGCTCGGGACGGCGGTGCCGTCCGGGCTGGCGGGGGCGCGGCATTCGTACGGGCAGGCCATCCGCGGGCCCAGTGGGGGAACTCATGGCGCCGCATGTTACTGGCTTCTTGGGTTCCCCTGTTCGGGGAGGGTGCAGGTGAGCGGTATCCGTCCCGTTTTGTCTTATGACTTGCGTACGGACCGGATACGGTCGGATCAATCACCCGACCGGATGGTCACGGACAACATCCTCTCGTCACCCGGCAACGTGAGCGAACCGGTGCCCAGCTCGGCGGCGATGCGCACCGCGCCGTGCAGCGGATCGCCCTCGGCCGGCACCCGCCGTGCCCGCGGCAGCCGGCGCGCCAATTCCTCGTCCACCGGGCCGAGCAACGGGTCGCCCAGCCTGAACAGGCCCCCGGTGACGGCGACACACGGCTCACCGCCGGAGGGGCACACGGCCGCCGCGGAGTCGGCCATGTGCCGGGCGGCGGCGCGCAGGATGCCCGCCGCGACCGGATCCTCGTCCGCGCAGGCGGCCACACGCGGCGCGAAGGAGGCGAGGACGGCGGTCCGGTCGGGACGGGGGTACAGCGCGCCGGGCAGCCCCGCGACGGGCCCGAACACCTCCTCGGCGCAGGCCAGCAGCCGGGCCGAGCCGTCCGCACGCCCGTCGTGGGCACGCAGCGCCCCCTCGAGACCGGCCCGGCCGATCCAGGCACCGCCCCCGCAGTCACCGAGTAGATGCCCCCAGCCGTCCGCAAGCCGCCAGCCGGTGAGATCGGTGCCGACGGCGATCAGGCCCGTACCGCCGGCGATCACGGCACCGGGACGTGGTCCCAGCGCCCCCACGTACGCGGTCACGGCGTCGGCGGCCAGCGCGACCCTGCGCACGCCCCACTCCCGGGCCAGGGCGCCCGGCAGTTCGGCGCGCAGCCCGTCACCCAGGGACGCCAGCCCGGCCGCGCCGACGACCACGGTGGTCAACGGCACCGGTCCGGCCTCGGCGGTCAAGGCGCGTACCAGCGGCACGAGTCGCGCCATGAGGTCCTCGGGGTCGATGCCCCGCTCGCCCGTGCGGACCGGCTCGTCGGAGGCGTGCCGGGCCAGCGGACCGCGCTCGGCGGTCCCCAGCACGGCACGGACACCCGAGCCGCCGGAGTCCACGGCGAGGAACCCCGAACCCTCCGGCGCCCCGGTCACGGCAGGCGCCAGTCCACCGGTTGGCCACCCTGACGGATCAGCAGGTCGTTCGCCCGGCTGAACGGACGAGAGCCGAAGAAACCCCGGTCGGCCGACATGGGGGAGGGATGGGCGGATTCGACGGAGGGCAGATCGCCGAGGAGCGGACGCAGATTGCGGGCGTCACGGCCCCACAGGATGGACACCAGCGGCTTTCCGCGCCCCGCCAGTGCCCGGATGGCCTGCTCCGTGACCTCCTCCCAGCCCTTGCCGCGGTGGGCACCGGGCTTGCGCGGGGCGGTGGTCAGCGCCCTGTTGAGCAGCAGCACGCCCTGCTGCGTCCACGGCGTGAGGTCGCCGCCGGACGGCTGGGGGAGTCCCAGGTCGGCGGTCAGCTCCCGGTAGATGTTGATGAGGCTGCCGGGCAGCGGCCGCACCTCGGGCGCGACCGAGAACGACAGCCCCACCGCGTGCCCCGGAGTCGGGTACGGGTCCTGACCGACGATCAGGACGCGCACGTCGTCGAAGGGCTGCTGGAAGGCCCGCAGGACGTTCGGCCCGGCCGGCAGGTAGGTGCGTCCCGCGGCGATCTCCGCGCGGAGGAAGTCCCCCATCGCGGCGACGCGTTCACTCACCGGTTCCAGGGCCTTCGCCCAGCCCGCTTCGACGATCTCATGCAAAGGTCGTGGTGCCACGGGCGTCACCCTACTGCCGTACGGGCAGCGGCGATCAACCGGTGGCCAAGACTGCTTCGCGACCTCGTCGTCCGACTCGTCCCCCGTTTCATCCGCGTCTCAGCCGACGACCGCGGCCCGCACGCACAGCACGTCCGGCAGGTGCGACGCCAGTTGCCGCCAGCTGTCGCCGTCGTCCGCCGACGCGTACACCTCGCCGTTGCGGTTGCCGAAGTAGACGCCCGCCGGATCGGCGTCGTCCGTGCACATCGCGTCGCGCAGCACCGTGCCGTAGTGGTCGTCCTGGGGCAGCCCCGCCGAGAGCGGCTCCCAGCTCTTGCCCGCGTCCGCGGTCCGGTAGACCCGGCACCGGTGGTCGGCCGGGACCCGGTCGGCGTCGGCGTTGATCGGGAACACGTACGCGGTGTCACCCCGGTGCGGATGCGCCGCCGCCGCGAAACCGAAGGTGGACGGCAGGCCCTCGCCGATGTCCGTCCAGTGCGCGCCCGCGTCGTCGCTGCGGTACACCCCCCAGTGGTTCTGGAGGTACAGCCGGTCCGGACTGACCGCATCCCGCGTGACCTTGTGCACGCACTGGCCGAACTCCGGATTGGGGTCGGGCAGGAACACCGCGGAGACACCCGAGTTGGAGGGTGCCCAGCTCGCCCCGCCGTCCCGTGTACGGAACACGCCGGCGGTCGAGACGGCGACCGTCACCGCCTGGGAGTCGCGCGCGTCCGTGAGGACGGTGTGCAGTCCCTCCCCGCCGCCGCCGGGCACCCACTTCGACCTCGTGGGGTGCTCCCACAGGGGCCGGACCAGCTCGAACGTCTCCCCGCGGTCCTCCGAGCGGTACAGCGCCGCCGGTTCGGTGCCCGCGTACACCACATCCGGCTCGGCGGCGGCCGGGTGCAACTGCCACACCCGCTCCAGGGACGCCCCGGTGTCCTTCGGGAACTTCACGGCCGGATGGGCCGGTTCGGTCCAGGTCCGGCCGAGATCGTCGGAGTGGAACACGGACGGGCCCCAGTGCGCGCTGTCCCCGCCGGCCAGCAGCCGCGGGGTCCCGGCCCGGGTGTCGATGGCGATCGAGTACACGGCCTGCGCGTTGAAGTAGGGGCTCTCGTCGAACTCCCAGGCGCCACCACCTCGCCGGCGCCCGATGAACAGGCCTTTGCGCGTGCCCACGGCGAGCAGAACCTCGGTCATGCCGATCACCTCCGCGGCGTCGTCGTCGACGCCTTCGTCCCAGACACCGGCCAGTCTGCACCCGACCACTGACAGTCACCTCCGCAGTCCGCTCCCTCGCAGGTCAGCGGGGTGTCGGCGGCGCATCGGGCAGCGCGGCGAACCGCTCCCGGGAGCCGCTCGCGGAGGCCGTGGCCGGCGGGGGCCGGCCTGCCCACCCGGACGCGGTGAGCGTCCGGGCGCCGCCGTCCGTATGGGGAAGGCGGCGGGATGGGCCGTGGGCGTGTGAGGAGGAGGCCTGCGATGGCGTTACGTGGTCCGAGGGTGTGGCTGTGGCGCTGGCGGCGCAATCCGCTCAAGCGCCGTGCGGACAGGATGGAGGCCTGGATCGTGCTGGGCGTGTGGGTGCTCACCGCGTTCGCCGGGGTGCTGGCCGGGACGACGGTGAGCCGGTCCGTCGAGGACGGGCTGGCCAGGGAGCGCGTGGAGTGGCGGCCCGTCGTGGCACGGCTCACCGAGCGCGCTCCCGGGACGGCCTCCGCGAACGCCCCCGTGTCCCGCGCCGAGCAGGTGTGGGCGGCGGCACGCTGGACCGCCGCCGACGGTTCCGGGCACTCCGGCCGGCTACGGGTGCCGGCGGGCAGCGCCGCCGGGACCCCGGTCACGGTGTGGACGGATGCCGAGGGCCGCCAGGTCACCCGGCCCGTTTCCGCGTCCCAGGCCCGCGTGCGCGCCTTCCTGATGGGCGGTGTGGCGGGCGGCTGCGCCGCGGCCGTGCCCCTGTTCGGCGGCCGGGCCCTGTGCGGCCGCCTGGAGCGTCGCCGCCTCGACCAGTGGGACGTCGAGTGGTCCCGCTTCGGCCCGATGTGGGGGCGTACGGCAGGGTGAGGACCTACCGGTGTCCTGTTCCGGCCAGCGCCTCGCCGCACACCCGCAGCAACTCCAGGTCCTGGTGTATGCCGTAGCCGCCGCGGTCGGTTCGATGCCGCCGGGGGGAGGCGAGCTCCGCCCGGAGCAGATCGTGCAGCGGTGTTCCCGCCGGACCCAGGACCGCGACGCACCCGGCGACCGTCCGACGCGTGCCCGGGTGCTCCGCCCAGGCGGAGCGAAGGACGGGAAGGCACCGCTCGGGCTCGTCGGCGGCCCGCCACATCGCGCACGCGGCCGTGACCCGCTCCCACGGATCACCGGAGCGGGCCATCCCCCGCAACCCCGGCAGGGCCGGACGGGCCGCGGGCCCGAGCCGCCCCAGCAGGGCCGCCGCATCGCGCCGCCGACCGCTCGCGGAACCGGTCAACTCCCTCAGGAGCACGGGCAGCACGGCGTCCGCATCGCCCGTGACCGACCACAGCGCGTCCGCCGCCGCCACCGCGCAGTCGGTCTCCAGCAGCCCGCGCAGATCCGGTACCGCCTCGCGCGCGGCGGTGCCGAACGCGCCGAGGGCGCGAACCGCCGCTTCCGTCACGGTCTCGTGCCGCCGCGGTCCGTCCGGCAGGCCGCGCAGCAGACGTGACACCGCCGGAACGGACTCGGCGTCGCCCAGTGCGGCGAGGGCCGACAGCAGGGGAACGGCCCGCTCGTGCGGGTCGGGCGCGTCGAGCGGCACGCGCGCGAGCCGTCTGCGCAAGGCGGGGGCGAGCGGCAGGGCCGCGCGGCCCAGGTGGGGTATCACCAGTCCCAGGTCGTTCGGGACGACCGGGCCCGCCAGCAGCTCGGCCAGCACCGGCGTGGCCCGCGCGTCCCCGGCCCGGGCCAGTGCCTTGAGCGGGCCGCCCAGAGTCGGCGAACCCCGCTCCCCGTGCCGTACACGAAGCTCGGGGCGGTAGGTCACCAGCGCGTGGAGGTGGTCCGCGGCGGGCGCGGCCAGCGCGAAGAGCTCCACCAGGACGGAGACCGCCGCGTCGTGCAACCGCCCCTCCTCCGAGCCCAGTTGGGTCCCTATGAGGGTGACGGGCTCCGTGCGGCCGGTACGCCATTCGCGCAGCAGCCCGGCCGACATCCACACGCCGTTGCACCGGTCGAGGGGATCCGGGCTGGTCAACTGTCCGCGCAGCAGGGCGATCCGATCGGCCACCCGGCCG
The DNA here is from genome assembly GCF_040303285.1 of Streptomyces sp. NPDC096046. Lineage (NCBI taxonomy): Bacteria > Bacillati > Actinomycetota > Actinomycetes > Kitasatosporales > Streptomycetaceae > Streptomyces > Streptomyces sp. NPDC096046. The sequence continues at coordinate 19,807 of NZ_JBEOSZ010000062.1, forward strand.
CCGAGCGCGCGGTGCAGGGTCCGCATCAGCCGGGAGCCCTCCTCGTCCGAGGGACGCAGGCGCCGCAGCCGGCGGACGAGCGTGTCCGGGCCCGGACCGTCGTACGGGCCCGGACCGTCGTACGGGTGCCCGGCTCGGGCCCGTTGCCTGGATCTGTCCCTGAGCAGGTGGACGGCGGTCGGTACGAGATCGGCGGGGAGCAGCTCCGGGGCGCACCCCGCGAGCTGTCCGAGTGCGGCGAGCCGGAGACCGGGGCCGTACGGGGGTCCGCTCAGCTCGGTCAGCAGGCGCACCGCCTCGGCGGCATGAGCGAGGCCGTCCGGGCGGTACCGCCGGACGAACAGGCCGAGGCTCTCCGTCAGCGCGAGCAGGACCCGGTCGTCCCGTTCCACGGTGATCCGCCGGCGCAACAGGGCGAGCACCCGCGCCGGTCGGTCGAGGAACCGCACGAGTGCCCCGGGCACCGCCCTGCGCACTCCCGCGTCCGCGTCCCCGGCGAGCGGGACGAAGACCTCGGCCCGTGCCCGCAGGGCCGCACGGGCTCCGGCCGCGAGATCGTCACGGGGCCCGCCGGTGTCGCCGATGCTGACGAGGAGTTCCACCACGGTCTCCCGGTCCGGCACCTCCTCACGGACGGCGAGCGCGAAGAGAAACGGAACACAGGCGAGCGTCGAGTCGTACACAGCGCCCTGGTGGTGCACGGCGCCGTACATCGCGTCGAGCGCGGTCTGCCGCTCGGCCGGGGCGGCGGAGGCCAGCCCCCGCAGCAGTCCGGGCACGTCCTCCGCGCTGCCGTACGCATGGCGCAGCGAGGCCCAGTCGACCTCGTCGATCCCCCTGAACACGTTGTCCTCCCCCGGGCGAAGTGCCGCTGACCGGGAGTCTGCACCAAGGCACCGACAACGAAGCGGAATCGGGAGGTGACGGTGCGCGAACTCTGCGCCCGATGGCCGGAGTTCGAGTCGGCCGCCCCGGGCCGGTCAGGCCGCCCCGACGCCCTGGCCGGGCAGTGCCCGCGCCGCGATCGCGTCCAGGCCCGCCGTCTGAGGCAGTGTGCCGAACGCGTGCCCCCAGTCACCCCCGAGCCGCGTCGCGCAGAACCCGTCGGCGACTGCCTGCGGCGCGTGCCGGACGAGGAGGGTGGCCTGGAGCGTCAGCGCCATCTGCTCCACGAGCCGGCGTGCCGTCGCCTGCGACGCCTCGGACAGTCCCGCCTTGAGCCGTGCCACGGCCGCGTCCAGCCGGGCGTCCGCCCCCCGGGCCAGGGCCAGCTCCCCGGACAGGGCCTCGACGGTGCCCGGTTCGCGACGCAGCGCCCGCAGCACGTCGAGGGCGTTGACGTTGCCCGAGCCCTCCAGATCGACAGCAGGGGAGCCTCGCGGTAGTGCCGGGGCATGCCCGAATCCTCGACGTAGCCGTTGCCACCGAGGCACTCCAGTGCCTCCGCGGTGAAGGCCGGGCCCCGCTTGGTCACCCAGTACCTGCCGACGGCGGTGGCGATCCGGCGGAACGCGGCCTCGCCCACATCGCCGGCGCGTCCCGCCCGGCCGCCTTCGCCGCCGTCGTACGGCACCTGCTCGCCGACCCCGTGCTGCCACCGGCACTCCTGCCCGCCGACTGGCCCGGCGCCGAACTGCGCGCCGCCTACGGCGACCACCAGCGGGAACTGACCGGGGACGTACGCGCGCGCGTCCACGGTGCCTGACGCGGACGGCCGTGCGCAGCGCCCGCCGGGACGCTCCGCACGGCCGGCTTCTCCGTGGGGGGATGGCCTGGGGCTACCTGTAGGTGATGTCCGAGGTGGAGTAGAGGCAGTTCCTGCTGTCGGGCCCCGAGCCGACGGCGGTGTTGTTGTTGTACTTCTGGCAGGGGACGACCTTGCGGCCGGAGTCGTTGCGGATCGTGATGTTCCGCAGGGTCGCCACGTCGTTGCGGTTGACGTTGATGCCGACGAGCCGCGCGGTGGAGCCGGTGCCCGTCACGTCGATGGTGTTGAGGTTGACCTTGCGCGTGTACTGCGTGGAGCAGTCGCCGCAGGAGCGGTAGAGCGTCTTGAACTCCTGCACCGCGAAGTTGGAGATGTTCAGGGTGCCGCCGCCGTTGTGCTGGAAGACCTTGTCCGCCGCCTTCTTCGCACCGCCGCCGATCACGTGGTAGGTGGCGCCGGTGCCGCCGCGGAAGGTGGCGGCGTCCTCGCCGACGTCCTCCCACCAGACGTTCTGCAGCGTGCAGCTGCCCTCGCAGTGGATGCCGTCGGCCGCGGGGGCGCCGAGGATGACGTTCTTCAGCACCGCCCCGTTCGACAGCTTGAAGATCGGGTCCTGGCCCTCCTCCTGGCCGTCTCCGGCCAGGGCCCCGGTGCCGTAGAACCGCTTCATCCCGTAGTCCTTGGTGCCGGACACGGAGATGGTGGAGGAGGTGCCCTGGCTGCCGTTGGGGGTCGGCCAGGTGGCGGCGCTCGCCGCGGGGGCCTGAGTGGTCATGATCATGCCAACCGACAGGCCGAGTGCGGCCAGTGCGCCGGTCAGCGCACGCCTGCGGGCGGGCGGACGTGTCGCAGAAGTCATGTCCCGATTCCTTCTGTCGTGGGGGTGGATGGGGTCAGGGCCTTCCGGTGGTCGTGCGTCCCATGTGGTTTCGTGTACGGCTCTTCATGTACATGAACCATGTTCGCTGAGGTGTTCACCTGGTGCGGCACAAGTGCACCCGTCGATAGCGACGGTCACGCTGCTGAACGGAACGTAGAGGGTAAGCGCTTTCTAGTCAACGCCTCGCGCAGAACGTGTTCGGCGGGTCCTGGCGACGGCGACAGAGGCGTGGGAGCGCTTCCATAAGGGCCATGTCCATGCCACCATGCGGAACGGATGCCTCCCTCCACACGTCGGCGGTGGGCCGCGAGAGGTGGCTGTCCGAAAGCCTCGCGCCCTGCCGACCCGGACCGACGTCTTCGCTGAACAGCCCGTACGACGTCCTGCGCACCGCACCCAACGGAAGGGACCCGGACGTGTATGCCACCCCCCACTCCGCGCCGAGGAGACCCCTGCGGTCGATCCTCCTCGCGCTCGTCGCCGCGCTGCTGCCGTTGCTCGCGGCCTCCGCGCTCACCGTGCCCGCGGCGGCCGCGGGCGAGCCCGCCCGTGCTTCCGCCCGCCAGAGGGCCGTACCCGCCGCGGCCCTCACCGAGGTCACGAACTTCGGCACCAACCCGAGCAACCTGCGCATGTACCTGTACGTGCCGGAGAGCGTGACTCCCGAACCGGCCGTCGTGGTGGCCGTGCACTGGTGCACCGGCTCGGGCCCCGACATGTACAACGGCACCGAGTACGACACGCTGGCCGACCGGTACGGGTTCATCGTGCTCTACCCGTCCGTCACCCGCAGCAGCAAGTGCTTCGACGTCTCCTCGCCCCAGGCCCTGCGCCGCGGCGGCGGCAGCGACCCCGTCGGCATCAAGTCGATGATCGACTGGGTCGCCCGCACCTATGGCGCCGACACCGGCCGGATCTTCGCCACGGGCATCTCCTCCGGCGCGATGATGACGAACGTCCTGCTCGGGGACTACCCGGACGTGTTCGCGGCGGGTGCCGCCTTCTCGGGCGTCCCGTTCGGCTGCTTCGCCACCACCGACGGTTCCGAGTGGAACAGCGCCTGCTCGGGCGGCACGGTCACCCGCACCCCGAAGGAGTGGGGCGACCTGGTCCGGGGCGCGCACCCCGGCTACACGGGGCCCCGCCCGCGGATGCAGATCTGGCACGGCACCCAGGACGACGTCCTGCGCTACCCCAACTTCGGGGAACAGGTCAAGCAGTGGACCGACGTGCAGGGTGTCAGCCGGACGCCCGCCGCCACCGACACGCCCCAGTCCGGCTGGACCCGCACCCGTTACGGCGGCACGGGTGACCGGGCTCCCGTGGAGGCCATCAGCCTCCAGGGCGTCGGCCACAACCTGTACACCCAGGGCATGGCGTCCCGCGTGCTCACCTTCTTCGGCCTGGACGGCTCCGGCCCGGCTCCCCAGCCCCAGCCCGGCGCCTGCAAGGTGGCGGCCTCGGTGAACGCGTGGAACACCGGCCTGACCGCCACCGTGACCGTCACCAACACCGGCTCGGCCACCGTGAGCGGCTGGAAACTCGGCTTCACGCTGCCGGCGGGGCAGACCGTCACCGGCGGCTGGGGTGCCACGTACACGCCGTCGTCCGGGTCGGTCACCGCGACCAACGTCTCGTACAACGGCACCATCGCGCCGGGTGCGAGCGTGAGCATCGGCTACCAGGCCGGTCACGGCGGCGACACCGCCGCTCCGGCCGCGTTCACGCTCAACGGGACGGCGTGTGCGGCCGGTTGACGTACCTGTGTGAGTGCCGGACCGGACGGTCGGCTCAGACCGACCGGTGGTACTGGTCCGGCACCCGTACCTCGCCGCCGAGTTCCCGCGCGGCGAGCCGCGCCCACGAGGGGTTGCGCAGCAGCTCGCGGCCGAGCAGGACCGCGTCCGCCTCGCCGTTGGCCAGGATCTTCTCGGCCTGCTCGACGTCGGTGATGAGGCCGACCGCGGCGACCGGCAGGGCCGTCTCGTTCTTCACCCGGGCGGCGAAGGGCACCTGGTAGCCGGGGCCGGTGGGGATGCGGACGCCGGAGGCGTTGCCGCCGCTGGAGACGTCCAGCAGGTCGATGCCGTGGTCCCGCAGGCCGGTGGCGAAACGGACCGTGTCGTCCGCGCTCCAGCCGCCGTCCTCGAGCCAGTCCGTGGCCGAGACGCGGAAGAACAGCGGCTTGTCGTCCGGCCAGACCTCCCGCACGGCGTCGACGACTTCGAGGGCGAAGCGGGTGCGGTTCTCGTACGAGCCGCCGTAGGCGTCGGTGCGGTGGTTGGAGTGCGGGGAGAGGAACTCGTTGATCAGGTAGCCGTGGGCGCCGTGGATCTCGGCGACCTGGAAACCGGCGTCGAGCGCGCGGCGGGCGGCTGCCGCGAACTGCTCGACCACGTCCTTGATCTGGTCGACCGTCAGCTCGGCCGGGGCCGGGTGCCGGTCGTCGAAGGGGAGCGGGCTCGGGGCGACGGCGTCCCAGCCGTGGGCCTCCGGGCCGACCGGGGCGCCGCCCTTCCAGGGGCGCTCCGTGGAGGCCTTGCGGCCGGCGTGGGCCAGCTGGACGGCGGGAACCGTGCCGTGCGCGGCGAGGAAGCCGGTGATGCGGCGGAACGCCTCGACCTGCGTGTCGTTCCAGAGGCCGAGGTCGTAGGGGGAGATGCGGCCCTGCGGGGACACCGCGGTGGCCTCGACGATGATCAGCCCGGTGCCGCCGGTGGCGCGGGCGGCGTAGTGCGCGAAGTGCCAGTCGGTGGGGGCCCCGGCCTGCGGGCCCTCCGGAGCCGCCGAGTACTGGCACATCGGGGGCATCCACACGCGGTTCGGGATCGTCAGCTCGCGCAGGATGCAGGGCTCGAAGAGCGCGGTCACGGCGGACTCCATTCGTCACGGGGCCGGGTCGACTCGTACGATAGTCATCGTAGTACGGTGGGTGTCAAACTACGAAGGTTCTCGTACCATGGAAGTTCCCGAGGAAGTGGAGCCGCCGTGACGTCCCCCGCCGTCAGCAGTCGTGACCTGCCGCATCCCGCGCGTGACGAGATTCGGCTGGAGGGGGTGCTGCACGCGCTCTCGGACCCGATGCGGTTGCGGATCGTGCGGGAGCTCGCCGGCGCGAGCGGTGAGCTGTCCTGCTCGGACTTCGAGCTGCCGGTCACCAAGTCGACCACCACGCACCACTTCCGGGTGTTGCGGGAGAGCGGGGTGATCCGGCAGGTGTACCGGGGGACGGCCAAGATGAACGGCCTGCGGCGGGAGGAACTCGACGCGCTGTTCCCGGGACTCATGGGTGCGCTGCTCGACGGGGCTGCCCGGCAGGACGTCCGTCTCGGTGACTGAATCGGTCGCCGGGCACGCGCGGGCCGGGGCCTGTCGTGCCGACGCGGCCGAGTCGCGCGGTGCTCCGGCCCCGTCGCACCCACAGAATCAACGAAAAGATCAGTAAGGAGCTCGGCCCGCCGCGGCCTTCAGCAGGGACTGCCAGTCCGGGAGCTTGACCACTCCGCGGCCCAGTGCGGCTCCCAGGTCCGCCTCCGCTCGCTCGATCGACCGCCAGCCCTCCCATTCGATCGGGTGGACGCCCTCGGCGTGCAGGAGCGGGACCGAGTCGTCGGGGACGGCTCGCAGAGCGAGCGCCGGGGCGTCCTCCAGGAGGGACGTCGCGGTCTCCTTCGCGCAGGGGCGGTTCGTACCGATGACGCCCGTGGGGCCGCGCTTGATCCAGCCCGCCACGTACTCGCCCGGGGAGGCGGCCCCCTCGCGCAGGACCCGGCCGCACAGGTTCGGGACCGTACCGGTGGCCGGATCGAACGGGAGGTCCTCCAGGGGCACCCCGCGGTAGCCCACGGAGCGCAGGACAAGCTGCCCCTCGACGACCTCGTGGCGGCCCGTTCCCGTCACGCCGCCGTGGCCGTCCGGTGCCGTCCGCTCGAACCGCGCCGCACGCACGCGGCCCTGCCCGGCGAGCAGTTCGGCCGGACGGAGGAAGAACCGCAGGTGGATGCGGTGCGGTGCGCCCGTCGGGGACGACTCGGCCCAGTCGCGCAGCACCTCCACGTTGCGGCGCTGCGGGGCGGGCAGCGCGGAGGGGTCCGTGTACCCCGGGTCCAGGGCCAGCTCCGCCGGGTCCACGACCACGTCGGTGTCCGGCAGGGTGCCCAGCTCGCGCAGCTCCTTGGTGGTGAACCGGGCCTGGGAGGGGCCCCGCCGTCCGACCATGTGGATTTCGGCCACCCGGCTCGCGCCCAGGGCGGCCAGGGCCCCCTGCGGCATGTCCGTCGGGGTGAGCTCGGCCGGTCCACGGGCCAGCATGCGCGTGACGTCGACGGCGACGTTGCCCAGGCCGATCACCACGGCCGACCGGGCGTCCCGCAGGAAACCGGCGTCCGCGGCGTCCGGGTGGGCGCTGTACCAGGACACGAACTGTGTCGCCGACCAGCTTCCCGGCAGGTCCTCACCCGGGATGCCCAGACGCCGGTCGGTGGCGGCGCCCACGCAGTACACCACCGCGTGGTAGAGCCGGCGCAGCCGGGCCACGCTCACCCCGTCGGGGCCGATCCGCACGCCGCCGAGAAACCGCACCCGGTCGTGCTCCAGTACCGCGCGCAGCTGGTTCTGCAGCGACTTGATCTTCTCGTGGTCGGGCGCCACGCCGTAACGGACGAGACCGTACGGGCACGGCAGCCGGTCCAGGACGTCGACGCACACCTCTGAGTCCAGCCGGACAAGGCTCTGGGCGGTGTAGCACCCGCTCGGACCGGAACCTACGACGGCGACACGCAGCACGGCGGAACTCCTTACCCGGGGGATCCGGCGGATCTCGGGAGAGCGCTGACGCCTCCAGCATCGCACCGGCCGGGCTCCGCTGACAGGGTGCTGTGCGCCGGCCCGGGCGCGTGTCCGATCTATAGGGAATGTGATCATGCGGTTACGTTCGATATGTGCTGGAAGCCTCCTTTCTGAATCTTTCTGATCGCTCTCCGGTAGGCGACACGGTGTCCGTGCGTCCCGCGTGGGAAGTGCGGGAGAACGAGGGCACCACCCGGTGGTTCGAGTTCCGGCTGGTCTTCGCGGACGGCGCCCGGGTCGACGCGCTGGCCGTCGTGGGCGGCGGATGCGTCTGCGTCGAGGAGGTGCGGGCCCAGCCCGCGCTGTCCCTGGACGACCTGGCCGTGCTAGCCGACTGGATCGAGGAGTTGGTGGCCGAGGCGTGCGCCGGGTCCGGGCCCGACGGGCCCGGGGCCGAGAGGCGCCGTGCCCGGCCGGCCTGGCCGCGCGGCGCGGAGGGGCGGCGGCTGGTGGCGCAGGCGTACCGCGCCGCCCAGCTGGACGGCGCCGACCCGGTCCTCGCCGTGATGGGCGCGACCGGGCACAGCCGTCGCACGTCGCTCAGGCTGATCGGCCGGGCCCGGGACGAGGGGCTGCTGTCACCGCGCCGCGCCCGGCGCTGAAGGCGGTCGACGGCCCGGCCCGGGGTGATCAGAGCATGGTCCGCATCCGGGTGATCTCGCTCGTCTGCTGCGCGATCACCTCGTCGGCCATCTCCTCGACGCGGATGTTGTTGCCCTCCCCCTTCACCTCCGTGGCCATCGTGATCGCACCCTGGTGATGAGTCGTCATCAAGGTCAGGAAGAGGTGGTCGAACGCCTTGCCGTCGGCCGCGCGGAGCTTTTTCAGCTGGGTCTCCGTCGCCATGCCGGGCATCGTGGCGTGCTCGTGCCGCTCGGCCCTCAGCGGCTTGCCGTACGACTTCAGCCAGCCCTTCATGGCCTCGATCTCGGGCTTCTGGCCGGCCGCGATGCGCTCGGCGATCCGCTTCACGTCCTGCGACCCGGCGCGCTCGGGGACGAGGTCGGTCATCACCAGGGCCTGGGCGTGGTGCTCGATCATCATGCGGACATAGGAGACGTCGGCGGAGTTGGGGGAGTCGTTCTCCGAGCGCCGGTCGGCGGCCTCCTCGGCGGACAGGGTGCGGTTCGCCTCGCCCGGCTCACCCGGAGCGATCACGGCGGGCCCGTCCGCGGCGGCCGGTTCGCGGTCCGGACCGGAGTCACAGCCCCCGGCCGCGAGCACGGCCAGGGCGACCAGCCCCGTCGCCGCGACGGCGGACGCCCGGGACGTACGGCGGAAGAGCACAACGACCTCCTGTGACAAGCGGGTTGGGACGCACCTCGGGTTGCCGACGACGTACTGGCACGCTTCCGCGGGTCATCGATCGGGAAACTTCATTGCGATGCTGTTGCCCTCTATTGGTATGTGCATGGCGAAGACGATACTGCGTGGTGCGTGAACCGTTCCGCAGTGAACGGAACCAGGGAGGAAAACAGTGATCCTGTTGAACGACCGCAGAACGCGCCGCAGACGTCTGGGAGTCGCCGCCGCAGCCGCCGGGCTGCTGGGCGCCCTCCTCACGGCGGCACCGGCAGGGGCCACCCCCGACCCGGGGGACGCGCCGCCCGCGCCGAAGAAGGTGTCCAAGAGCGCTCAGGCCGAGGTCCGTGAGGCCATCCAGAGCGGCGAGATACCCGCCCAGGACGAGATCGTCCACTCCGACAACATCCAGCACCTGGCCCATGTCCCCAAGGACGTGCTTCAGGGCACGAACTCGGACCTCGCCTTCCAGGGCAGGTACGCGTTCGCGGGCAACTACGACGGCTTCCGCATCTTCGACATCAGCAACCCCAAGGCGCCGAAGACCGTCGCCCAGGTGCTGTGCCCCGGCTCGCAGAACGACATCTCCGTCTCCGGCAACCTGCTGTTCCTGTCCACCGACTCCTCGCGCAGCGACAGCAGTTGCTCCAGCACCACCCAGCCGGCGACCGAGAAGTCCTCCTGGGAGGGCATGAAGGTCTTCGACATCAGCGACAAGCGCAACCCGAGGTACGTCGCGGCCGTCGAGACCGCGTGCGGCTCGCACACCCACACGCTGGTGCCCGAGCGGCGCAACATCTACGTGTACGTCTCCTCGTACTCGCCGAACGCCGCCTACCCCGACTGCCAGCCGCCGCACGACGGCATCTCCGTCATCAAGGTGCCGCGCAAGGCTCCCGAGAAGGCGAAGGTCGTCGGCTTCCCCGTGCTGTTCCCCGGTGAGGGACCGGATGGCGGCGGCAACCCGGGCGGACCCACCAACCCGGGCGTCTCCAAGACCACCGGCTGCCACGACATCACCGTGCTGCCGTCGAAGGACCTGGCCGCGGGCGCCTGCATGGGCGACGGCATCCTGTTCTCCATCAAGGACCCGGAGCGCCCGAAGGTCATCGACCGGGTGCAGGACAACGTCAACTTCGCGTTCTGGCACTCGGCGACCTTCAACCAGAAGGCGAACAAGGTCGTCTACACCGACGAGTTGGGCGGTGGCGGCGCGGCCACCTGCAACGCGGAGGTCGGCCCGGACCGCGGTGCCGACGGCATCTACGACATCGTCGGCAAGGGCGACAAGCGCAAGCTGGTCTTCCGCAGCTACTTCAAGATCCCCCGCCACCAGGCCGACACCGAGAACTGCGTGGCCCACAACGGCTCGCTGATCCCGGTCAAGGGCAAGGACATCATGGTCCAGGCCTGGTACCAGGGCGGCGTCTCCGTCTGGGAGTTCACCGACTCGGCCAACCCGAAGGAGATCGCCTACTTCGACCGCGGCCCGCTGACCACCGACACGATCAAGTCGGGCGGTTCCTGGTCGGCGTACTACTACAACGGTCACATCTACTCGAACGAGTACGCGCGGGGCTTCGACGTCCTGAAGATCGACGACCGGCGCACCGACCCGGCCCGCTGGGTCCACCAGCGTGAGCTCAACGTGCAGACGCAGCCGGACTACTTCGACTGATCCGGCGGACCGCACTCCGGTGCGGCCCCGGTCGCGAAGAACCGCGACAGATCCTTGTCGCCCCTCCCGCCGCAGGCTTCGGTCTCCGGCGGGAGGCCCAGCTCCCAGTCGAGCCGGTACCGCTTGAACAACTCGGCCCGCAGCACCGGCACCGGCATCGGCACTCCCGGCACCAGCGCCGCGTACACGGCGCCCATCAGCAGGGCGCGCATCATCGGGTAGTCGCTGTCGACGTCCGATGATCCGTGCCGGGCCATGGTGTCCCGCAGCAGCTCGGCCAGGCGCCGCTGTTCCGGGCACTGCATGAAGCCCTCGGCCTGGAGGATCCCCGCCATGTGCTGGCGCATCAGCACGGGCCGGTCCCTGGCCAGCCCCAGGATGGCGTCGATGGCCCGGGCCATCCGCTCCCGGCCGTCCTCGGTGTGAGGCTCCCGCTCCAGCGCCTCCTCCAGCGTGCGGTGCATCAGCCGGTGCACGGCGGACTGCACCAGCTGGCGCTTGCCGGGGAAGTAGTAGGACACCAGGCCGCGGGCGGAACCCGCGCGGTCCGCGATGTCGCCGAGCGTGGTGGCGTCGTAGCCGCGCTCGCCCACCAGCTCGACCGCCGCCTGCAGGAGCCGCTCCCGGGAACGCCGCCGCAACTCTTCGTTGACCGAGGCGCTACGCGGAGACATGCTGTAACTCCCGTGTTGACTGGCTGCCAGCCAACTATACTCAGGGCGTCCGGCCACGACCCGTGAGGTCTGGGCCGGCGATGCCGTCTGCCTCGGGCGACGCGGGGGATCGTCCGAGGCGGGCGAGCCATCGCCCTGGTAGTAGCCTCGGGCTACTTTCCCGTGGGGGAGTCAACCCCTCATGTCGGGAGCGTGCGCCCCTCAGCTCACCAGATCCAGGACCGGACGCAGCCCGTCCGGCCGGTCGGCCGCCGGCAGGTGGTCCACGAAGTGCACCCCGCATCCCAGAGCGGCGGCGCCGCCGTCCGCCCTGCGATCGTCACCGACCATGAGGGTCTTGCGCGGATCGGCGCCGAGCGCCTCGCAGGCGGTGGCGAACAGCCGCGGGTCGGGCTTCTGGATGCCGTGCTCGTACGACAGGACGTACGCGTCGACGTACGGGTCGAGGCCGTGCGCGCGGAAGACGGGACGCAGGTCCCAGCCGATGTTGCTGACGACCCCGACCGGGACGCCCCGCTCCCGCAGGGTGCGCAGCACCTCGACGGCGTCCGGGTAGGGAGCCCACGCGGCCGGGGTCATGTGACGGTCGTACAGCGCGTCGTGCAGCGCGGGGTCGGGGAGCGGGACCTGCCGGGAGAGGCCGGTGTAGGCAGCCCGGTGCAGAGCGGCGCTCTGGTCCCGGACCGGCCAGGTGCCGGCCAGGTCCTCCGGCACCCGCGCGGGGTCACCGCCGCCCGGCAGCGCCCCGACCGACTCCAGCGCCCGTGCCGCGGCGGCCAACTCGGCCTCCGTGAGCCGGACACCGGCCCCGGCCAGGGTGCCACGCAGCCAGGAGTCGGTGGACTCGACACGGAAGAGGGTCCCGGAGAAGTCGAAGAGCACGGCGGTCATGCGGCGATCCTACGAGGCTCCGCCGGGCCGCCGTGCGAAGACCGGTGAGGCGGCGCCGACTTGGTCCGGCTTCAGGGGTGCCAGCGCCGGTGCGCCCACACCGCCAGGGCCACCACCGTCGTGCCCAGGAGCCAGCCGCCCAGCACGTCCGACGGCCAGTGGACGCCGAGCCAGATCCGGGTCAGACCGACCCCGGCCACCGAGACGCCGGCCACGGCCATGGCCGAACGCCACACGGCCCGGCCGACGCCGTGCCGGTGCAGGAGCCACAGCAGCAGGCCGCACACCACCGTGGCGGTCATGGCATGGCCCGACGGGAAGGCCGAGTAGTGAGCCGAGTCGACGGGGTCGGGCCAGACCGGGCGCGGCCGGTCCACCGCCGCCTTGATGCCCTGCTGCACCAGCGTGCCCAGCGTGACGGCCAGGGCCAGCCACACCGCGGTCCAGCGCGCGGCCAGCCGCACCACCAGCCACACGACGACGGCCGCGCACAGCAGACGCATCGTCCACGGATCCCACACCCAGTCGGTGAGGATGCGGCACGCCTGGGTGAGACCCGGTTCGTCCACCGCCCAGCGGTGGGTGGTGCCGGCGATGTCCCCGTCCGCCCTGATCAACGGGCTCCATCTGACCGCGACGAGGATCAGCAGCAGCGCCGAGCACAGGGCGAGGACGCCTGCGAAACGGGCGGCGCCGTGGTTCTGCGGACGGGGCGGCGAGTCGAGGGTCGGGGTGTGCATGATGCGATCCTCGCCGAACCGGGGGGTCCGGATCCAGTACGGCGACCATCCGCGGCCCCCGGAGCACGAGCTTCGGCCAGGTCACAACCGCCGGAACCGGCCCGGGGGAACGCCACGCCCGATGCCCGGCACGGCGGGAGCCCCGGGGCGGTCCCTGCCGCCCCTCGAGCTATCCCAGCGCCCGCAGCCCCGGGACGAACGCCACCAGGACCGGCACCGCGGGCACCAGCGCGGCCGCCGCCGTCAGACGCAGGCGCCGGGCCGCGGTCAGCCGGTCCGGGGGAGTGAGCAACCGGTGCACCCGGGCCGGGACATGGGCCTGCGGTGTCGGGCAGGGGCCGAACACACCGCGGTGCTCGTTCAGTTCGACCAGGGCCAGGGCCGTGGTCAGACGGCCGAAGCGGCGCGATGCCGTGTCGTCGGCGGCGAGTTCGACCAAGCGGTGCATCTCGTCGCGGAACGCGGCGAACACCGGAATCTGCGGAAAGCCGCCGGCCAGGGCCGAGGAGCAGTTCAGCAGCCAGTCGTGCCGCGCCCGGGCATGCCCCTGCTCGTGGGCGAGCACGGCGTCCAGCTGCCGGCCCTTCAACCGGCGCAACGCGGCCGTGGTGACGACCAGTTGCGGGGGAGTGCCGGGCTGCCACCAGGCGTCGGGCCGCTCGCTCTCCAGGACGACGAGCCGACCCGAGACGGCCAACTCGCCGGGCAGCAGCGGAGCCCGCACGAGGAGATCGGCACGCCGTCGGCGGCGCCGGCCACGGGCCCGGCCGATCTCGTGGGCCAGCATCGCCGCGCTCCACAGACCGCCGCCGGCCAGCGCGACCGCGAGGGTCGCCGCCCAGGGGCCCGCCGTACCGAGGGCATAGGCCTCGACGACCGCGCGGGGAGCCGTCGCGAAGAGGTGCCCGCCGACCACGTGCCAGGCCGCGGCCGCGCTGAGCGTCATCGACAGCACGCAGCACACGAGGACGGCCGCCACCACGCACTGCCACATCCACAGCGCCACCACCGGCTCGCGGTCCGGCCAGTCCGCCCGGGCGAGCAGCCGCGGGGCGACGACGGCGGTGAGGGCGCCGAGCAGCAGCAGCACGGCGGTGAGCATCATGAGGGCAGCCTATGAGCGAGGCCCCGCTCAGGGGTACGGCTTGTGGCACCGAAGTGACGCAGGCAACGGATCCGCTGCGGGCGCCGGGGCCGGTCCCCTTCAGAGCGTCAGCAGCATCGCGACCATCGCGATCCCCATCGACAGCCGGCAGGCCCGCGCCAGCTCCGGCCGGTCGCCCCACCCGGCGGGACCACCGCCTCCGGCCACGGCGGCGACCGGCACCAGGCGGACGCCGGTCAGCAGCACGTACCCGGCGAAGTAGGCCAGCAGCGCCCCGGTCAGCAGCGGGGCCCCCTGGCCGTGCCCGTGCCCGGGGGAGCCGGCCATGACCACGGACATGTAGGTCATCGCCACGGCCCCCACCAGGTGGTGGAGGTGGTGCGCGCCCGCCCGCGCCGCCCACAGCGCGTGCACGCCCGCCGCACCGAACACCACCGCGTAGACGGGCCAGGTCCACGCGGGCGGCGTGAACACCGCCGTCGGCACGGCCATCGCGGCCATCCCGAAACCCATCAGCGCCTCACCGCCCGCCGCGCTGCGCTGCTCCGCCGCGCCGCTGCGCATCCGCGCCAGGCGGTAGGCGCCGGTCACCGCGCAGAGCGCCACCAGCAGCCAGCCGGACGAAGCCGGTCCGTGCACGCGCACCTCCCCGTTCGACGGTCGGTCATTCGATGCCCGGGCCATGCGGCGCGCACGCGAGCGCAAAGATGTACACGGGGAGCATCGGACGGAGCACGGCAGGTGAGCAGTAATACTTCACCGGCTCGCCGCGGTCTCGCCGTCGCCCTGGCCGACCTGCGGGCCACCGCCGACGCCGCCGCCGGTGAATGGTGGCAGCGCGCCATGCCCCAGGAGCGGGTCGTGCTCGCCGAGCAGGCCGGACACCGTACGCTCGCCGCGACGGCCCGACGCCAGGGCCTGTTCCCGACCCGGGACCGGCCACCGAAACGGAGGACGCACGGCCATGACGCCGACCGAAGGACCATCGCCCACGGGACCCGACGCGGGACGGAACCCGCAGCCGGTGGCGGAGGGGCGGGTGGCCGACGACAGGACGGTGATCGGAGGGGATCCCACGGGTGGTGCCCAGGCGGCCGGTGGCGATCCGGTGGAGGGGACGCACCCGCCCGGCGGTGCCCAGGCGGCCGGCGCGCACGCCACCGGTGGTGATCCCGCCGGGGGCTGGGCCACCGAGGAAGGGCCGGCGGCCGGGGGGAATCCGGCTCGTGACCCGGCGGCCGGAGCCGATCCGGGTGGCGAGCCCACCGGCGACACCGATCCGGCCGGTGGCCGCCGGGGTGACACCGTCGCCGCTGTCGTGCGGCAGTGGCGGCTCGTGCACCCCGGGCTCGACACCGGCCCGATGGAGGTCATCGGGCGGATCAACCGCTGTGCCGCCCTGCTGCAGCAGGCCGAGGACGCCCCGTTGCGCCGGGCGGGACTGAGCAGGCCCGAGTTCGATCTGCTGGGCGCGCTGCGCCGTACCGGGCACGAGCTGACACCCGGAGAGCTCGCCCGGGAGACCTTCTCCTCGGGGGCCGCCGTCACCAAACGCCTCAAGCAGCTGACCGAGCGCGGTCTGGTCGAACGGCGCGGCGATGCCCGTGACCGCCGGGTCGTCCACCTCCGCCTCACCGACGCCGGGCGCGACCTCGTCGACGGCATCCTGCCCGTCCAGCTCGCCTACGAGACCGCCGTGCTGTCCGGCCTGGACGGCCCCGAGCAGGGCGAGCTCGCCGCTCTGCTGGGGGAGTTGCTCAGCCAGCTGGAGGGGCGCCTCGGCGTGCTGCGGGCCTGACCGGCGCGGTCACGGCCCGGAGCACCTCGTGCGGCGAGCGGCGGTGTGTGGAGCGGCGGTCGTCGACGACCGTCCAGCGGTCGCCGCAGACGCTCTCAGGTCTCGTCGGCCGCCCGGTACACGCCGAACATCGCCCCCTGCGGGTCCCGCAGCACCGCGATGCGCGGTCCGTCGGGCACCGAGGTGGGCACCATCAGAACCGTGCCGTGCCGCTGCACGACGGCCGTCGTGGCGTCCACGTCCGCCACGGCGAAGTACGGCAGCCAGTGCGCCGGCACCTCGGGCGGGAACTTGTCGTCCATCGTCACCATGCCGCCGAAGTCGGCGCCGCCGACGCCCCACTGGGTGTAGCGGTCCGACGGGACTACCGTCCAGCCGAACACCCGCGTGTAGAAGGCGACGGCGCCCTCGGGATCCCGTGTCATCAGCTCCACCCAGCCCAGCGAACCGGGCGCGTTGAACAGCCCGGCGCCCGGGAAGGTGCCCGCCTGCCACAGCTGGAAAGCGGCACCGCCCGGATCGGCGGCCACCGCGAAACGGCCCACCTCGGACACGTCCACCGGGCCGAACAGCATCGTCCCGCCCGCCTCGGCCACCGCCCGTGCGGTGGCGTCAGCGTCGGTCACCGCGAACGACACGTTCCACCCGACCGGCTGCGACGGCTGGTACAGCGGCGCGAGCGCGGCCACGGCCGCGTCCCCGAGGTGCGCGACGGTGTAGCCACCGGTGTCCTGACGCGCGTCCGACTCGGGCCGCCAGCCGAACAGCCGGGTGTAGAACCGCCGGGCCGCGTCCAGGTCGCTGGTCCCGAGCTCGGCCCAGCAGGGGCCGCCGGTCACCGGTGCGTCGAGCTTCATGGCGTTCCTTCCACGAGCGGCGGGGACAGGCCCCCGGGGTCCCCTCCAGCACGCTAAGCCGCCCTCCGGCCTCCCTGCCATCCGGGAAAACCCACCGGTGTGCCGCTGCGGCCCGGCGCACTCCGCCGTGTCGCACCGGGGAGCGTCGCGCCGGCCGGTCTCAGATGCCCGGTCGGTAGCGCATCGGATGGTCGGCGGGGACCTCCACCAGCACGATCGGCGTCCCGTCCGGGTCCGCGATCCACATCTCGACCAGCCCCCAGGGTTCCCGCACCGGTGGCCGGACGATCTCCACGCCCTTGGCGCGCAGCTCCTCCTGCGCCGCCGTCACGTCGTCGACCTGCAACCACAGGCGTACGGCGGGCACCGGGGGCGTCTCGGACCGGCCCGAGACCTCCAGGAAGCCGCCGCCCATGAAGAAGACCGTGCCGCGCTCCGGCCCCGTGCCGAACTCGCGGTACACGGCGAGGCCCAGCTGCTCACCGTAGAAGGCACGGGACCGCTCGGGGTCGGCCGGGCGGAGCAGGATCCTGCTGCTGAGTACATGCACCATGCGGCGCAGCTTAGTGGCGGCGTTACGCTCGTCCCTGCCCGAGCCGCGTCAGGAAAACGGAGACCCGCACCGATGGAGACCGCCGCCACCCCACTGACCTTCCGCGATGCCACCGACGCCGACGTGGACGAGCTGGTCGCGTTGATCGAGTCGGCGTACCGGGGCGACGACAGCCGGGCCGGGTGGACCACCGAGGCGGACATCCTCGAGGGGCAGCGGACCGACCCGGAGGGTGTGCTGGAGGTCGTCAAGGCGCCCGACAGCCGCCTCATGACCGTGGAGCGGGACGGCAGCATCGTGGCCTGCTGTCAGCTGCGGCATCAGGGAGACCACGCCTACTTCGGGATGTTCGCCGTGAGCCCCCGGCTCCAGGGCGCGGGTCTCGGCAAGGTGATCATCGCGGAGGCGGAGCGGCAGGCCCGCGAGACGTGGGGCGTCAAGGAGATGCAGATGACCGTGATCTCCGTGCGCGAGGACCTCATCGCCTGGTACGAGCGGCGAGGCTATCGCCGCACGGGACGGATGGCCCCGTTCCCGTACGGCGACGAGCGCTTCGGCGTTCCACAGCGCGCCGACCTGGAGTTCGAGCTGCTGGTCAAGGAACTCGCCTAGGGGGCTTCTGATGGATCTACGTGGAAGAAGGAGCGGCGTTCGGTGCGTGCGATCGGCGTGCGCCGTGAACGGTCATGTGGCGGAGCCAC
>NZ_JBEOSZ010000063.1:0-36961 GCF_040303285.1 Streptomyces sp. NPDC096046
GAGGCCCTGCCTTCATGCCCGCAGCCAGCGGCAACCACCCGATCGAGCACCCCGTTCGACATACAGCCCTCAAGATCGGAACGAAAACAGCCACTTACGCGGGTGCCAGCTGCTCCTCCAGTACCCGGCCGTCGTTCGCGGTGAGGTGCAGATGGGCGGTGATCTGCTTTCCCATGGTGCGGAATGCGACGGCGACGTGGTCGCTGAGGGCGTGTACCAGGCGCAGTCCGTGGCCGCCGACGCGATACCGGTCGCCTTTCTTCACCTCTGGTTCGTCGGGGGAGGTGTCCCACACGGTGATGGCCAGTTGGTCGGCTGACAGTTGCAGGACCAGCCCGCACGGGCCGGGAGCGTGCAGGATCGAGTTCGTGACGAGCTCACTGACGACGATTTCGGCGTCGAAGGCGAGCGGGGCTGGTACGGGCGTACGGCCGGACGGCGGGGTGCAGGTGAGGAAGGCGCGCAGTACTTGGCGCGCGTCCACGGCGCGGGCCGTGCCGCTTTCCCAGGCGACGCTGGTACGCAGCGTGGCGTGCTCACCCGTGCCCTGCTCATCTGCCGCCTGCTTCATAAGCGGGATGGCCATGTAGGGCTCTTTCGTTGTGCTCGCCACTCTTGAGCGGCTTTACGCCCTGCGTCTACCCGGGTACCGACTGCACACACCAGGGGCAGGGTCTCGGCGCCGGGTCCCCTTCTGCGACTGTTCCGGAAGGCTGAGTAGGCGTCATCCCCACGCGTGATGATTCTGTGTGGCGCTGTTCGGAGCCGCGACTGCGGGGCACGCGACTTTGGTGAGCCAGAACCGTGGCGACCGCCAGGACTCGACCGCGTCAGCGGCCGAGCCCCTTGATGTGGGCAGGCTGCTGCGTGACCAGCTGACTGAGGCGATCACTGCGATCCGTTCGCGGGGCGCAATGGTGGTGGGTCTGCCGCCTGCTGACCGCACGCGCCAAGAAGACCTGAGAAAGCAAGATGATGCGTAGAGGGTCCGTGCCGGAGTCGGCACGGACCCTCCAGGTTCAGGCCGCCGATTGCGGCGACCGCGGTCTCCGCCGCAGCGATGACGTGCACGTTGCGGCGCCGGCCGGGACACCGCAGTAGCCGCCGGGTGGGCCGTCGCGTCCATGGTGTGTGCCAGTACACCCGAGCAGCGCCAGCGCGCCACCGTCGGGCTCCGAGAGGCCTCGCCTGCGCGAAAGCCCGCCGGTGGAGCGGCGGGCTCGGTTCCGGAAATGCGTGGTGACGGCCCGGTGATCCCGTTTAGCGTGATCTGGCTGGCGGATCGTCAGCAGCATGTGATGAACACACTGGAGTACCGATGGCCCTGCCCGCACGACTCACTGCCGCCCTGGGACGACACCCCGACGACCTCACCGAGGACGATCTGCAGCGTGCGGCCGACAGCCACATCCCCGAGGGCGCCGACCTCGACTGGAAGAAGGACTTCTACAAGGGCACCGACGCGGACAAGAAGGAACTCGCCAAGGACGTGTCCGCCATGGCCAACACCGCCGGCGGCATGGTCGTCATCGGCGTCGACGACGCCAAGCAGGACCACGCCCACGACCTGGCCCCCTTCGACCCGGTCCCGGGTCGCGGTGAAGAGTGGATCCGCTCGGTGCTCGCGAACTGGATCCAGCCCGTCGTGCCCAACGTCGGCGTACGGGCCGTGAGGTCCGCAGCCCACGAAGGCAAGATCTACTGGCTGCTCACCGTGCCCCGAAGCACCCAGGCCCCGCACGCCGTCGCGGCCCCGGGCAACGACTACCACTTCCGGGTCCACGTCCGGCACGGCACCACGACCCGCACCCTCGCCGAATCCGAGATCGCCCAGCGCTACCGTGACCGTTTCCAGGCCGCCTCCGACGACGTCGACCGCCTGAAGCAGGTCGCCGACACAGGCTTTGGCTACTTGTCGGCCTACCTGACCAGCACCGAGCACGGCGGCAGCCCCAGGGCGACCTACTCTCCCGCCTGGGTCAGCCTGGCCGCAGTCCCGGCCGCCCGGGGCATCTACCCCCTGACCACACGGGCGGACCGAGACGCAGCCTTCGCCCGCTTCCGCACGCTGGCCTGTGAAGGAGTGACCATCAGCGCGATGCCGGAAGGCACCGCGCTGGTCGGACGCCGCCAAGCCCGCTTCGAGGGCAAAACAACCGGCCAGCTCCACCAAGACGGCAGCTTCTACGCGGCACTGCCCATCAACCTTCAGAGCGACCACTACAACGACGACGGCCCCAAGCGGCTGTATCACCGTGGGCTCGAACTCGATCTCGTGGCTCTGGTCCAGGCTGCGGCAGCCTGGACCGCGGATACCGGAGCGGTCGGTGACCTGGTGCTGTCCGCTGCGCTCCACCGCTTCGACGGCGGCGACGGGCCGGTGCGCCTGGTCGCGTCAGAGGATGCCTACCCGAGGGACGGCACCGTTGCGCCGCTCCCGGAAAGCCCGGCACAGACCACGGTGGACCTTGGTGCCATCGTCACCGACAAGCGGGAGGCCGTGGTCGCGGCCTACGCCCTCGTCGCCGATCTGTTGGCCGACATGGGAGCGCACCAGCCTTACGTCCTGACCCCTGACGGGGACATCCAGATCGACCGGCTCAACGCCGACTTCCGCCAACAGCTCACCGGTTGGGACGCGTAGGCGATAGCCGCCAGCCGTGCCACAGCACGAGACCCCGGGCCTCGACAGGCCCGGGGTCCGGTGGGGGAGCGGTCGGGGGGTGTTTCAGTAGTCGTCCCGTTCGGAGGGCGGCCCGTACTGCTCGATGATGTCGCAGGTGCAGGCGCCGCCCTCGTACACCGTCTTGTCGCACTCGTCATGGTGGTGCCGTACCGGCGGCGGCTTCGGCCTCTCGGCTGTCATGGGGCGGTCCATCCCCAGGTGGGCTCACTGCCGGGAAGACGGCACATCGCAGTACGGGCCTGATCCCAGCACCACACGACACCACGACGGGGGACACGACCGGTCGTGCCGCAGGCCGAGGCGAAGCCACGTCAGGAGCGGTTCAGCTCGTACAACTTCCGTCCGGTCGAGGAATAGACGAGTGCGTGGTCGGCGCCTTCGAACCGGACTTTGTACGCGGCCTCGTTGGGGCTCTGTACCACCGTGAGTGTGTACTGCCCGGCTTCGTCCGGCCGTGTGGACAGGCTGCATCGCATAGGGCCGCCGATGTCGAGTGGCCTTCCGTTGTTGTAGTAGAACCCTGTGCACTGTCCGTCGTCACCGAACGTCTTGATCCCGGTGTCGTCGCTCGGTGTCCACGAGCCCGCCAGGGGCGGCGAGTCGGTCACGTCACCGGAGGAGTCGTCACCGCCTGCCCAGATGGAGAGGCCGGCGATGAGTCCCAGTACGACGATGACCCCGATGGCCGTCCACACCTTGTTGCGTTCGGCCGCGTTGATGACATTGGTGATGACCTTGGTGATGACCTTGTTGTTGTTCCCCGTCACGATGGATCCGCCGGAGCCCGTGCGGTAGCTCGGCCCCCTCGACCGGTCGTCGTCACCCGTGCCCTCCAGCGCCTCCCGAAGCGCTGCCGCGAGTTGGTGGTCACGGTCGACCGCGGCCTTGATCGCGTTCTCCGCGTCCGCGCGTGCCGAGGGAGACGCTTCTCCCTGCTCCTGGGATTCGGTTAGCAGCCGCCGGATCGCCGGGTCACCGCCCAGCTTGGTCGCGATGAGCCCGCGGACGCGTTCCGCGGACGCATCCAAAGCCTGATCGGCGAGTCCGTTGAACTCCACTCCGACGCGACGGGCCTTTCCTGCCGCCCATACGACCAGCATTCCGACCGTCGCGGAGATCAAGTCCATGGTGCGCTTCCTTCTGTCAGCTGCCCTGAAGCCGGTGAGTCCGGTCGTGGGAAGGTGAGATCCCGCCGTGCTGCCCGGCCCTTGACGGAGGTCCGGAGAGCGCCGTCCCGACCACGGCGGGGGTGGACCTACCGGCCGCTTTCCCGGTCGCTGATCTTCTTGCCCATGGCGGCGCCCCCTGCGCCGACCATGGCCAGCACACCGTAGGTGAGGAACAGGGCCACGCTGGTGGTCCCTTGGCTCAACAGGAAGGCCATGACCACGAACAGAACAACTCCGGCGGCCATCAATGCTTTTCCGTTGCCCATGCCGTACCCCGTTCTTTCGGCACTTCTCGCCCTCGAAGCCGAGGTGCAGGACAAGCTAGCAACAAAGGGCGGCGTGATGGGCTTTTCTCCTCAATCACCCACTGACGGTTTTCAACGGAATGATCTATGCGAAGCGGCATGAACCGCTCCATGCGTGAGCCAGGCTGATGCAAAGTCCTGGCGACCACGAGAGTGTGCAGGTCGCAGCGGTGAGACGATCCGGCGGGAGGCCGCAACTGAGCTTGCGCGGTCGGCCCAGAGCGCGGTGACGGCATTGCTCTCGTCGGGAGCGTCGTCGGGGCGGACATCGAGCCAGGCCCCCAGTCGTACTCCCGGGTGCCCTTGGTGCCGTGTCCGCTCTGCTGGCGCATCCACTGCCCGGGCCGCACCTTGTTGATCATTTTACGGGCCCCCCACCGGCGTCCGGTCCGTCGCAGACCCCCTATCCACAGTGCAGGATGGGGGATATGTCCGGTCCCCTTCGCTGCGTCGACGGCACGCTCATTGTCGGTGATCAGCAAATCGCAGTAGAGGCCGACGTCGGCGTATTCCTCCCGGACACAGGTATGTGGGGCGGCATCCTGCGCCGCGTTCCGGCATGGCTGGCGACCAGCCTGAGAGGTGCAGAGGAGGTTCGCCTGCGTCTGCCGACCGGTCAGGTGCGTCGGATCCGCCCGCTTGAGGCCACCCATCCAACTGGCGAGACGCTCGTGTCGCTGGCATTCGTGGGTGACGGAGCGGCTCCGCTCTAGTTCAGAAATAGCTTCTCAGCCGTCCCACGAAGAGGTCACCGGGCCGAACCGGCCTCATTGTCGCACCACGACGACGGCCCCCCACTGGGCAATCCGCACCACCAACGCCCGTCCGCGAGCGGCCACCCCGAAAGTCGATAGCCCCCGGTCTTCGAGGGGAAGACCAGGGGCCACCTGTCATGACAGGGCGGTCACCGGAACCAGCGGTTCCCAACCCCACGCCGGCGAGAACTGGGACCGCACGACACTCCGATGCACGCGTGTCGCCTTGCCCAACGCGCGGAATCCAGCGCGGTCACGCTGTCGTCAACCTCCCGCGTCAGCACGGCGGTTCATGCCGTCTCCCGTCCCGACGTTCAGACACAGGCACTCAACAACCCCGTCGGCCCGGAGGCGCGCGAGAACTTCTCCACCCTGGTCCCGGGACGGGCCACCACCGGCACCTGGGGCCGGCTGGCCCCGCACATCGACACCACCCCGAAGGGCAACACGCACCCCGGCCGCGTCCACGTCGTTCGGGGCCTCACCGCCCACCCGACGCAGGTCAGCCGGAAGCGAGGCAGGTGCAACGGCCCTGTCGTTGGCGCTGTGGCGTGGTTCGTGGTGAGAAGCAGGTGGGCGGTTATCTGCTTCTCCACGGTGTGAAATGCAACGACGACGGTGTCGCTGCCGCGTGCACCAGGTGCAGTCCGTGGCCGCCGACGCGGTGCTGGTCGTCCTTCTGCACGACTGGTTCGTCGGGAGAGGTGTCCCACCCGGTGATCGCCAGTGCGTCGTCAGAGAGCTGCAGGAGCAGCCCGCACGGGCCGGGGGCGTGCCGGTCTTTGAGCGGCAAGACACTCTCAACTCCCGGACAACAGAGGTTTCCTGACGGGTCATCGGGCAACTCGGCGGTCGCTGGCCGGGATAGCCCCGGCCGGGAGGGAGTTTCGATCATGAACCGGACCCGGATACGCCGCCGGTCGGCCGCGATCCTGGCGAGCGCGACGGCAATGGCCGTCCTGCCCTCGGTTACCGCGGCGGCGGCGCCCGCGCAGGCCCAGCCCTGCGTGCAGAAGATGGCTGTCGTCAACAACGCCGGCTTCGCCCTTTCCTGGGCCGCCACCGTCCGCACCGGCGAACAGTCGGCCCCGACCGACGACTACCCGATCAACCAGACCAGGGTCATCGACCTGTCCACCACCTCATGGCCGGAGGGCACCGACGTCCGTCCGTACGTCGAGGCGGTCGGTGGGACCAAGGAGTTCGGCAGCTCCTACGTGTCCTACTGCGACAACGGTCAGACGGCCACGTACACCGTCACCGGGACCACCTTCGACTACTCGGTGACCCTGCTGACCTGACCGGCTTCCGTGGCGTTCTCACGCGGCCATATTGCACAGGCACGCCGGCACGGCCCACCCACTGGTCCGGGCGGTCCACCACCGGAGCGCTCGGACCAGTGCCGAGGAACCGGCCGAGGCGGAGGAGATACTTGCGCTCCGCCCGTATGAGGGCGTCCAGGACCTAGCCCCGTCGCGGGGCCGGCTGCTGCGAGATGGAGCCCCTCGCGCCGTGTCCTCGCCCGGCGGTATGCGTTGAGCAGGCGACACGTTGCCTCGTGTGTCGGCGGCCTGGAATCTGCTCTGGTCCGGGCCCCGCACCCCTTCACCGGAAGAAGCGGCCGGTGACGGCCTGCTGGGCCGGCGCCTGGTCCTCGCCGCCGTCGACCCGTACATCGACCGTGACGTCCTCGCCCGGCAGATGGCCCGCGAGGAAGAGCAACGCCGCGCCCTGGCCGCCTTTCTGGACGGCTGGGACGCGGCGGGCGGGGGAGCAGCACCCTCGTAGTGCTGTTCCGGCGCGGGGGCGCTCAGGCGGGTGCCGGTGCCGGGCACAGCGATGCCAGCGGGGAGCGCCGGCCTTTCTCCACCGCGCGCAGCTGCTCCCAGTCGACCTCGGGGTGGGCAGGGACGACCGCGTCGACGGACGCCGTGGTGTAGAGCGCGACGTCGACGGCCCCGGCCCGGCTCGTGCCGAAGCGGACCTCGATCGACTGCGGTGAGCGGACCCAGCCGAGCCGCACCATGTGGTCGAAGTCGGCACGCCGTACCCGGAGCCGGGCGGCGGCTTGCTCGGGTCCGAGCGGGGTGTCGGCGGCGACCAGGTCCGCCAGGTCCTCGCGTCGGCAGACCTCCGCGACCTGGCCGGGGTGGTGCAACGTCCCGTCGGGGTTCGCGCTCAGGTCGACCAGGAGGCCCGCAGTCGACGAACCGGCGCACCACGAACGCCGTCACGTTCGCCCGCTCGCCGTACGTGCTCGGGTTCGGGGTGCCGAGTGCGCGGGCGATCCGGGCGGCCGCCGCGCCGCCGGTGATCGGTGGGCGGGAGGCTACCGACGCGGCGTAGGCGGTTGTGCCTGGGTCTGCCGCGCCGTGCCGTGCGGGCCGGCTCGCAGGCAACGGCTGTGGTGCCAACGGGTGCCTGCCCCGGCCGCCGCTCCGGGTGTGCTGCACCGAAGATGTGCTTCTTGCTGTTGTTGAAAATGAAATGAGAGTTATTGTTTGCGTTCACTGCGAATTCGGAAACACCCTGATGCGCAGTACTGGTGTGGGGAGGGCCTGAGACGGAAGGTCGCAGGCCCGGGGCGGGGGGCACGAGCAATATGTCTGCACAACTGTGGTCGGACGAGCCGACGCATCTGGATCTTCTGTCGTTCGACGCGGTGGCCAAGACCGTGGTCCAGGCCGTACTCGATGATGCTCTCGACCCGGTGACCGTCGGGGTCTCGGGCGCCTGGGGGAGCGGCAAGACCACGGTGCTCCGCCTGATCGAGGACGAGCTCGCTCCGCAGGCCCCTGAGGCCGATGCGGCCGTGCTCGTGATTAGCACGGACCCGTGGCGCTACGACCCTGGTGTCGGCGCCAAGGAAACCCTGATCGGTGAGGTGCTCAGCGCCGTCGCTGCCGAACTCGCCCGGAAGGAACAGCCGGGGCAGGCCCGCAGCCGCGCCCGGGCGATACTGACCACGCTGCGGCAGCGGGTCGACTGGGCCAAGGCCCTGCAAGTGGCGGCTAAGACGTCGTTGACCCTGCAGCTGCCCTCCGTCGACGACCTCACCAGCCTGATCAACACCGAACCCAACAACCAGGACGCCGACGCCACAGATCCCCCGTCTCGCGGGCTGGAGGAATTCCGCAGCGAATTCTGCACGCTGATGGAATCCGCGGAACTCAGCCACCTCAAGCGTGTCGTCGTGCTTGTCGACGACCTGGATCGCTGCCTGCCTGAAACGGTTGTGGACACGCTCGAGACCATCCGGCTGTTCCTGGCGGTGCCCAAAATGGCGTTCGTCGTCGCCGCCGACGAGCACCGGGTGGCCGATGCCCTGCGCGCCCGCTTCCCCGACCCCGGCAGCACGCGACACGGAACAGACGAGCGGTACTTCGAAGAACCCGCCAGCCTCTACCTGCACAAGATCGTGCAGACCACCGTGCCGCTGCCTACCTTGAGCCGTTTCGACACCGAGGCATTTCTCGTCCTGCTGCAGCTCTCCCAGCGCCTGCCTGTCGAGGATCTCATCCCCTACATCGAGGCCTGCGTACGCCTGCGTCGGGAGACGGGGCTGCTGGACGACCTTGCCATGACCGTGAACGGCAACGACATCTCTGCCGAACTGGCCTTTGCCTCACGGATGACGCCCATCCTCTACGAGAAGCTCCAAGGCAGCCCCCGCCGCATCAAGCGGTTCCTCAACGACCTGCGGGTGCGCCAGTCCGTCGCTGGCCACCGCGGCATTGTCCTTGAGGCGGATATCGTGGCCAAGCTCATGGTGCTGGAGAAGCTGCTGCCCGACGCCTTCGCCACCGTCCTGGGATGGCTGGCCCGCGGCGAACTGCGCTCTAGAACCGCGAAACTGGAGGCGGCCGCCGGCCGGCCCACCCCCACATCCCCGGAAGCTGAGGACACCGGCGCCCCGCCCGACCGCGACGGGCCCTCGCAGGAGGAGCAGGATCCGGCGCCGGACGAGGACGAGTCAGTCACCTTCGAGGACGAACTGGTCCGATGGGCCAAACTTCCCCCCGGCCTAGGTTCTGTGGACCTGGCGCCCTACCTCTACCTGGCAGCCGCGTTCTCCGGCGAGCAACTCCTTGACGCTGGCCTTCCGGGACGGCTGCGAGACATCGCCGCCAACCTGCTGTCCACCTCACGCTTCGATCAACACCGGGTGACCGACGCCGACATCAGCGCGCTCGGTGACGACGACGCCCAGAGCCTGGTGGAGTATCTCGGTCGGGCGGGCCGGGACCGCCCGACCGAACAGAGCGCAGCCGTGCGCGGCCTGGTCCGCATCGTCACCGCCTACCCGGCCACCACCGAGCGGGCCGCCCGGCTCCTGCAGTCCATTCCAGCCGGCGAGCTGGAACCGGCTGCCATCCTGGCCCTCCCGCCCGCCAACCCCGCCTTCCGCAGCGTGCTGGAGTACTGGAAGGCCCATGCCCCGGCCGACCCGGCCCAGATCAAGCGCACCCTGGAGCACGCCCTGAGCACAGGAAGCGGCCTCTGATGGGCACCAAGGGCTCCTACACAGGTAACGGCACACCGGCCAGCAAACACCTGCAGCACAACGTCACCCAGTGGCTCGACGCCCTGACCGGCGCCGGCCCCGGCACACCCGTGCCGCAGCTCAATCCGGACCAACTGGCCCCCGCCCTCGCACTCTTCAGGCCGTCCCGCGGCCACGCCGACGGCCCCGGCGGCGGAGCAGGAGGCGCCGCCGGATCCGGAGAAGGCCGTACCGGGGGAGGGGCACAGCGCTCCGCCAGCCAGTCCTCCCGCACGGCAGGTCGCGCCGCGGCCGCGGCCTACGCCTACCGCACCGGCAACGCGCAGGCCTTGCAGGAACTCGGCCTCGACTACGCGGAACTGCAGGCTGTGGCCGACGACCCGATCGACTGGACCCGTCGCATCGTGGAGGCTGCCTGCGGGCCACTCGCCGACGGCACCATCGAGGACGAGGAACGCCGCTTCGTCGCCAGCGAAGTGGCCCAATGGGTCCTGGAGGCCGGCACCGACAACACACCCCCCACCCCCGAGGAAGTCGTCCGGGAAACCCTGGCCCTGACCATCTCCGAGGCGATCCTCAGCGAGGCCGCCGCGAAGATGAACGACGGCTCCCGCCCCGCCTGGGCCACCGCCGACGGTGAACGCCAAATCCGCGAAACCGCACGCGCCTTGGTCGACCGCGCCCCCCTCACGATCACCGGCCCCAGCACCGCCGAGATCACCCGAGCCGTCGAAGAAGGCATCGAGGCGATGCGGTCCATCTGGATGGAGCCCTGATGCCCGCCTACACCCTGCGCCTGGACGCGGACACCTCACGCCCCGGACCCGCCGACACCACCATCTTCTGGTGGCCACCCGGCCCGGGCGTCTCCTTCGTCTCCACCCTCGGACCACGCCTGGGAGCCCTGGGACCCGTCCCCGAACCCAACATCGAACTGGTCCGCCTCGCCGCCCTGGTATACGCCGCCGACCGCACCACCCCTCGCCGCGCCGCCCGATCCAACTGGACCCGCCGCACGCTCGAACTGGACGTACCCGTCTACGCCCCGGCCCGCTGGAATGCAGTACGCGAACGCCTTGAGGCCCTCCTGGGCTTCTTGTCCGGAGACCGCTGGTCGATCCGCTTCCACCACGCCGCCACCCCGCAAGAAACCATTCACGCCGCACCCCATCCCGGAATACGGCGCGTGGTCCTCCTCAGCGGCGGCGCCGACTCGGCGATCGGCGCGCTGCACTCCCGCAACGACCTCGGCCCAGACCAGCACCTGCTGCTCTCCCACGTCGGAGCCACCAACCTCGCCCCGATCCAACGCGCCGTCGCCGACGACGTCGCCCACCTCATCGATGGCCCCCCACAGTTCCACCAGCCGCTGCGGTTCTCCCGCAAAAGCCATCAGCCCACCGGGGTGAAACTGCCCGATGAGTACTCCACCCGTACCCGCTCCCTGCTCTTCCTCGCCCTGGGCCTGGCCGCCGCAGCAGTGGAGAAGGTGCCCCTGTGGATCCCGGAGAACGGCTTCGCCTCCCTCAACGTGCCGCTCACCGCCGACCAGCGCGGCGCCGTGTCCACCCGCACCACCCACCCTCTCTTCCTGCAGGCCCTGGCCGCCATCGCCCAAGACGCCGGAGCCCACGCCGTCATCCACAACCCTTTCACCGCCCACACCAAAGGCGAGATGTTCACCCTGGCCGCCGAACTCGTCGGCACCGGCCCGGCCGCCCGGTTCCTCAGTCGCACCCACTCCTGTGCCCATACCGGACACCGCACCCACCGCATCTCCGTAGGCACACACTGCGGCGTGTGCTTCGGCTGCCTTCTGCGCCGCGCCTCCTTCCGCGCCGCCCAGCTTGAGGACACAAGCAACTACCTCCACACCCGCCACGACGCACAGCTCAGCGGCTACCTGGCCGACAAGTCGGTCGAACCCTCACTGCGCACCTTCCTCACCCGCGGCCTGCGTCCAGCCGACATCACCACTCTGAATCTGCCCTCCGACTACTCCACCCGCCAGGCCTACGAGTTGTGCCGGAGGGGCGTCGCGGAACTGGAGCTGCTGTATCCATGAGGACGAGCGCACTGCCACCGCTGGACCTGCACGCACACATCGACACCAGCGTTCCGGTCGACGACCTTGCCGGTTTGGGCGCCGTCGTCTTCGCCGCCACCCGCTCCCTGACCGAGGCCGCCCGAGCCGTCCAGCGACACGACAGCCGGATCATCTGGGGAGTCGGCGTCCATCCCGGACTAGCCCGCAGCCACACAGGCTTCGACCCCACTGCCTTCACTCAGTTGATTGACCACACCCCGCTGGTCAGCGAGATCGGGCTCGACGGCAAGAGCCGCGTCCCGCTCGACCGCCAACGGGCCACCTTCCGTGCTGTTCTCGACGTCCTGGCCCATAACCCGCGCATCACCAGCATCCACAGCTACGCCGCCTGCGAGCAGGTGCTGGACGAGCTGGAACGGTCCCCGGCTCCCGGCATAGTCCTCCACTGGTGGCTCGGCACTCCGGCGCAGACCGCCCGCGCTGTCCGCCTGGGCTGCTACTTCTCCGTCAACGCGTCCGCTGCACGCAAGACCGCTCTGCTACAGACCATCCCTCTCGAGCGGCTGCTGACCGAAACCGACCACCCCTTCGGCGACCGCAGCTCCGCCCGGCCACTGCCCGGCAATATCGCCGCCGTGGAACAAGCTCTCGCACACCACCACCGAACGACGCTTAGGGACATTCGCCAGGCTGTGTGGCATAACCTAGCCACACTCGTACGCGACACCCGCTGCGCAACACGGCTCAGCCGACAGGTACGGTCCCACCTCGCCTCACTTCCGCCGCGACCGGCACGCCGCCCGCCACGTACCGGATCAGGACCGACTGACTGACCTCGCCCCCGGTGCTACGCCCATTCGACGCCCAGCTTCCGGAGTGCGGCCAGCTGGTCCTGGGTGAGCTTGTCGCGCCTCGATTTGGTGTTCGAGACCCACACACCCAGTTTCACGGTCACCGGCTCCGGCTCGCCGTTGACCGCGATTTCTTCGCTGTGGCCTCTTGGCACGGGCCGGTGGGCGCCTTCCCGTTCCACCCACTGTGCGAGGGCCGCCAGGCCGCGTTGGAACGCCTGCTGCGCCTTGCTCTGGCCCTTCGTCGCACTCGTGGAGGCCGGTGCGGGAAACGGCGCCTCAGCGGGCGTGACGCCCAGGTGGGACAGTCGCTCCTGCTGCTCGGGCAGGAGCCGCGCCCAGATGGCCGGCTGGAAACTTGCTGCTGGAGCCACTTGCCGATGTCGTCGCCGTCCATGAGTACGCCGGGTGCGATGTCGGGCAGCTGGCCGTCGGCGTCGACGAGGTCGGCGAGGACGCGGTAGTGGCGTTGCCAGTCGAGCGGCCATGGGCAGTCCCAGTCCGGGTCGATCTCGGTGAGCTGCGCCGCGCGTACGGCGGCCCGCTCCGGGTCTTTGCCCAGGCCGTTCTTCGTGCCTTTGCGCCGGAGGTTGGCCATGTGCTGCCCGACGGGCACCATGGCCTCGCCTTCGCCCCACACCGCGTCCTGACGCGGCGCGAGGTGCCCGGTTGCCCGCCGGTAGGACCGGAGCGCGGCGAGCTTGGCCTCCCACGCTTCCTCGCCCGGCTCCCAGACCATCCCGGCCTCCGGCGCGTCCAGGAGGACCTTGCGCCGGTCCTCCAGCTCCCCGGCCCGCAGGGCCTTGCGCTGCTGGTGCACCCACCGCCCGAGGGGGAAGTCCTTGGTGACGCCGACCTCGACCTCGACGTCATAGGGCACGGCGTAGACGCCGGTGATCTCGTTCTCCTTCCGCCAGCGCAGCAGGGCCTGGTAGCCCTCCAGCCACACCAGCGACTCCGGCCGGTAGACCCGGGTGCGCAGGAACGCCGCGATCGTGGCCGCGTCGCGCGGGCTGGAGAAGTGCAGCAGCGCTGCTTCGGCGGCGGCCTGCGTGTCGTCCTCCTGGTCCTCGCCGTCGCCCTCGCCGCCGGCCCCGACGATCCGCCCGTCCTCATCGCGCTGGAGGTGGACCTTGCGCTTGCCGCTGGTGAGCGCGCGGGAGGCGAGCTGCTCGACCAGGCGCTCATCATGCGAGCGGAGGCCCTGGAGGACCGCTACAAGAGGGCGGAAGCTGGCGGAGGCGACCATGTCGGTCGGGTCCTCGCCGGGCTCCAGGAACACCGGCACGATGATCCTGGCCACCTTCGTGCTGCCGTCTTTGTTGAGCCTCAGCGCGCGGCCGATGTTCTGCACGATCTCGACCTGGGAGCCGCGGGTGTCGGCGAAGCAGACGGCCTCGACTCCCCGCTCGCCGGTGATGTCGACGCCTTCCCCGAGCACGCGAACGCTGGCGAGGAAGGCGCGGTGGACCCGGCGCCCTGCCGCGTCGATGCCGTTGGCGAACTGCCGCAGGACTTCACGCCGCTCGCTGACGAGGTGGTCGCCGCACAGCCACGCCGACCACACCCGGTCCGGCGGGACGTGGCGGCCGGCCTCGAGTTCGTAGAACTCCGCGTCGATTGAGGACTTCGGCAGCTTATCGGCGGCGGCCAGGTCGTCGTCGGTGGCGTCGTTGACGTACAGCTCGGCAGCCGTCTCCGGCAGCTTCTCCGCGAACGCGGCGGCCTCCTCCACCTTCTGGTGGAACGTCATGACGGTCTTGAGGTTCCACTTCGCCGCGTGCTCCAGGAGTGCGGTCTGCAGGAGCGCCAGACGCCGGCCGCGCCGCGCCTCTTCGGACTCCCCGACGACGGGGGAAGGGTCGCGGATCTCCAGGACGTCGATCTCGAACCCCGCGAGGATCTCCCGCTCGATCGCCTCCGACAGCCCGAGCTCCGCGAGCCACGCGCCGTACGTGCCGTCCGGGTCGTCGGCCATGGTGGCGATCTCCGCCTCCTGGCCCTCCGCGCCCTTCTGCGGGCGGGCCGCGGCGAGGATGCGCGGGGTGGCGGTCAGGTAGAGCCGGAAGGACGCCGGGATCCGGGCGTTGTCGTGGATCGCCGCCCACGGACGGCCAAGATCACCGGCGGTTCCGTGGGCCTCGTCCGTTTTACTGCACGTAAAGGTGTGTGGATGGGCGCTGACCTGTGCTTTTGCCTGGCGATTGTGTACGTGATGTGTGGGTGGCCGCTGGGGCGGCCAGACTGACTGGGCGGGGTCAATCGTCGACGTCATCAAAGAGGCTGCGGGTGGGTGAAGGCTGCGACTTCGCGGTTTGGCAGTTCTGTCGATTGGTCGAGCTGTACGACGATTCGTCCTCGTCGTCGTATGCAGTCTGGAATATTGAAGTCACCTCGGTCAACGCGCGATCGAAGGCGGCTGAGGCTTGGCGGTCGCTATCGAACAGGTCGCGGTAGGTGCGCAGATCTTCCAGCAAGGGAACGAAAATATCGAACGGGTCGTCACGCCTGGACTCTATCCACTGATCGACTACTGATTGCAGGTTGGGGACAAGCGTCTTTCGTACCTGTTGGACAATGTGCTCCCGCTCGGCTTCGGTCAGCAGGGCCTTCCAATCGGTATCGCGGAGCCATGCGGCCCCGGGTGTATGGAGGGCGAGCTTGGTGACCTGGTCCACGATGCGTCGGTGCTCGTGCGAGCTGACGAGACCGGCTCTTTGCAAGCGGGAAAGGACCTTGGGCTCGTGAGTCGCGTCGAGGAAGGGGCCGAAATTAGTCAGGCGGGTGACGAATTGAGGGTCTTCTCCGGTGTACAGCCGTAGGAAGGCGTCCGAGCAGCGTGTAGCGAAGAATTCGTACCACTGGGCACGGTCGCCGCGGGTTCTCAGATCCGCGTCCAGGAGCCTTCGGATCACCGCAGGATAGAGGTCCGGGGAGACGGGAAGAAGCGTCCCGCGCTGGTCGTCGCTGCCGCAGTCGATACGAGTCACCAGCGTCTGCCAGTCCAGGCCAGTGAGGAAGACCCCAATGAGATTGGGGTTGTCCGCCAATAGTGCGGCGAAGCCTTCTTGCAATGTGGGGTGTTGGAAGGACCACCCCGCTGACGGGCCGTTGGCGACTGGGTCGGTCGGGCGGAGGAAGGTGCCGGTCAATGCTTGTAGTGCGCGGTCGACGCCGCCAGGCGTGCTGCCAAAACGTGTAAGTGGTTGTTGTCATTCCGAATCTGAGGGCAGTGTTTTCGCTGGTCAGGCATAGGGTCGGTGATTCGGTGGGCGTGGTGGCGTGTTGTGTCGTCGCTCCCTGGGAGGTTGCGGATGCCGTCGGTCGTCGGACTGCTGGAACTGCACGAGCTCGCCGCTCGCCGTCGGGTCGACGGGTTGCGTGAGGAAGCCGATCGCATCCAGGCCGAGCTGGCCGCGGCCGAGCAGGAATGGCAGGAATGGGCGATCGCCCGCAGGCGAGTAGGCACGGTCCTGGATCCGGGCGGCGGCAACATCGCTGATCAAGCGGCCGCTCCCGGCCCGCCGGACGCGGACGCGCGCTCGGCGCCCAGGCAGGCGGCGAAACCGAAGTCGCAGGTGCCGGTGTGGCGTGAGGGGCTGGCCTGGTCGGTGCTGTCGGTGGACTATCAGCGCATCCTTGAGGCCCTGGCGGACCGACACCGGCTCCATCAAGGGCCGCTGACCTGCCAGGAGTTGGCCTTGATGTTCGGCCTGGACGCGGTGCCGGCCAAGGTGGAGGCGCTGCGGTCGAAGGCGAAACGCCTGGTCGCGCGGGGCTGGTTGGTCGAGCGGCAGCCGGGCCAGTTCACCCTCGCCCAGGGCCCGGCCGGGCAAGGCGGCGCGTCATGAGCAGGGTCATCGACCAGTAGATCATCGCCTCGGCACTGGCGGTGCGGCGTTCGAAGTCGCGCACCAGACGGCGAGTGCGCATCAGGTGGGCGAAGAACCGCTCGACAATCCACCGCTTGGGCAGCACCACGAAGCCGCGCATGGCCTCGCTGCGTTTCACGATCGCCAGGACCAGCGCGAACGCGGCCAGGCAGTGCTCGACGAGGCTGCCGGTGTAGCCGCCGTCGGCCCAGACCAGTTCCAGCCGGTGGTGCACGTCGGCGACCTGCCCGAGCAGCACCTGGGCGGCGATGCGGTCGCCGGTGTCCGCGGCGGTGACCATCACGCCCAGCAGCAGGCCGAGCGTGTCGACCACGACGTGCCGCTTGCGGCCATTGATCAGCTTGCCGCCGTCGAAGCCACGGCTGTCGACGCCGACGACGGCGTCCGCTTTGACCGACTGCGAGTCGATCACACCGGCCGTCGGCGCCGCGTCGCGGCCCAGCGTTTCGCGGGCCTGTCCGCGCAGCCGGTCATGGAACTCCCTGGCCAGGCCATGGTCGCGCCAGCGGCGGAAGAACGCGTAGATGCGGTCCCACGGCGGAAAGTCGGCGGGCATCGCCCGCCACTTGATGCCGTTGTCCACGAGATACCGGATCGCATCGAGCATGGCCCGGTGGCAATATGCCTCCGGCCGGCCGCCCCGGCCGCGCATCCAGCCCGGCACCGGCAGCAGCGGGCGGACCACGGCCCACTCCGCGTCCGTCATGTCCGTCGGGTAGCGCGGCTGCCGCATCCCGTTGTCGGCGGCGTTTCCGAACCGGTGAGCCAGACAGTCACACTCCCAGGTGACCGCGCTGGACTGCCCGGCCATCGGCACGCAAGACTGCTGCACCAGGGCCTCCTGCTGCTCGGTGATTCGACACCAACGAGCTGTTCAGGAGGCCCTGTTCATATGCGTCCAGCGCCCCGCGACCACCCGATCGGGACTACCGTTCGACCGCGCATCTCTCAAGATCGGTACGACAACAGCTACTAATAACTTCTCGCTGGAAGTTGTCCAGGCTCAGCGGGGCTGGCAGGTACTCGTCGGCCTGGTAAGTCAGGGCAAGGGCAGCCTTCTCATCTGGTCCAAGTCCGGAGTAGACGTCGCAGAGGAAATCGGTTGGGCGGGCCATGAAAGCGGTGACGCCGCTGGTGGTGAGTTCAAGTTGCTCGGTGAAGGCTTGCTGGCCCAAGCGCCGGGCCACCTCGGGGTAAAAGGGCTCGGTATCGGCCGCCGCTTTCAGATGCGGTTTCAATCTTGCCCGGACCTCTGGTGGCTGAGCGCCAAGTTTGATGTGGTTGTAGAGGATCTGTTGGCGTTCCTGCGGGGAGAGTCGGGCGACGTCGACGACGACTCGCTGTTCCTGCCGGAGGGGGTAGGCGTATTCCTTCAGGTAGGGGCGTGCGTCGCGGTAGATGTAGTCGCGTGAGGTGAGGACGACTTTGGCTCCGCTGTGGACGGCGGTCATGACGTGTCGCATGTGGCGGGACCAACTGTCGGTGAGCTGCTGTTCGTGGCGTACGGCGCCGAAGGCGTCGTCGATCCAGAAGAACTGGTTCGGCTCGTCGGGGTTCCAGTGGCGTATGAGTCCGTCGGCGTCATGGGCGTTGACGGTGAGGCAGCCCCAGGCGTCGAGAGCGGTCATGGCCAAGGTCGCGGCGATGACAGATTTTCCGACGGCAGGCTCGCCGAGGAGCAGGACGAAGCCGTGGTTTTGCACAGCTTGGACGGCATGCCGGTATGCGTCGGTGACCACGAACGTGGCCAGATCGTCTCGCAGGTAGCCGAGCAGGGCCTGTGCTTGGGTGTAGGCGCGTTCGTCGAGGATTTGGGAGAGGTCGCCGAGTCCGTAGACGCGGGGGACGAAAGTCCGTAGGCGCTGGCGGCTGGCGATGGTGTCGCAGATCCACTGGCCGTCGAGGACCAGAGGGTACCTGACGCCGGCATCGAGCAGCCGTCGTCGGATGGTGGCTTCCGAAGCGCCGCTGACCCGCGCGTTGGTGAGCAGGACGTAACTGCCGCACAGGCCCCGTTCCACCAGAGCCTGGACTTTGGCGAACTCGTCGTCGCGATCCGACGGCGCGAGGGTGGTGTCGGCTTTCTTGGTGTGTTTGCACTGCAGGACGAACGGGCCGTCGGGGATGTCCTGGACGCCGATCGGGTCCGGTGGCTGTTGCCACGTGCCGTGGAAGGCGCCGTCGCGTCCGCCGTCGTTGGAGTCGGCGAAGGTGTGGACGGACTGTGCCCACACTTCGCGGAGTACGGCTGCGCACAGGTCCTGGAATGCGCGCCAGCCCA
The DNA here is from genome assembly GCF_040303285.1 of Streptomyces sp. NPDC096046. Lineage (NCBI taxonomy): Bacteria > Bacillati > Actinomycetota > Actinomycetes > Kitasatosporales > Streptomycetaceae > Streptomyces > Streptomyces sp. NPDC096046. The sequence continues at coordinate 18,492 of NZ_JBEOSZ010000063.1, forward strand.
GGGTGTGCAGGGCGAAGTTGGGGGAGCCCGGTGCTGCGACGGTGCCTTTGCGGGGGTGGTCGGTCACTGTGGCTGGTCCTCGGCGGGGCAGTTGTGGGGGAAGCGGACGGGGCGTTTGAGGTTGTTGCCGTGGGTCCAGGGCAGGGCGCCGTCGTGCTGGAGGCGGCCGACGACGATGCCGACGGCGATGCCGGCCTGGCGGGCGAAGGCTTTGACGTTGTCGAAGGGCATGGGTCTGCGGGCGAGGCGTCGGTATGCGGCGTTGTGCTCGGGTGGGATGAGGGTCTGGGCCGCGAAGGTGTCGGCTTCTTCTTCGCTGCGGTCGCCTTCGGGGGTGCGTTCGTCGGCGCGGTCGGTGTTGTCGAGGAAGGTCAGTCTCTTGCCATGCAGGAGGGTGTGGCCGATCTCGTGGAAGACGGTGAACCAGAAGTGGTCGTCTTTTTTGAACCGGTCGCTGAGGGCGATGCCGACCTTGTCGGGGGTGAGCCAGCGGGTGACGCCGGAGACGCTGGTCAGGGGAGGGGCGGGGAGGAAGACGACGGCGACGCCGGCCTGGGCGCATAGATGGGTGATGCGGTTGGGCCAGGTTGCCGGGTCGTCCAGGGTGAGGGCGCGCAGGCTGGGCAGGAGGGCGGTGAGGGCGGCGCGGTCGAACGGCTGGCAGGGCAGTGCGCGGGCTTTGAGTTCTGCCTGGCGCAGCCATACCGCGGTGGCGTAGTCGTCGGTCTTCAAGACGGTGGAGCGGCGGAAGGCGGTGCGGTAGCTGCGCCAGAGGTCTTCGGCGACGCCTGGGTCGGCGACGCCGAAGAACGCCAGCAGACGCTGGAGGTTGTCCGTGCTCCTGTCTTTGTTCGGCAGGATGCTGCGCTTGACGAGGTCGGTCAGTGAGAAGTTGTCGAGCCAGTCGATGCGCTTGCTGAGCTGCTGGAGTTCCTGCTGGCGGGTGACGTGGGTACGCCAGGCGGCTTCCAGCTGGTTCCACATTGAGGCCGGGATGCCGGTGGCGCGCTCGAGGAGTAGCGCGGTCTCGGGGGTGAGGACCGCGGTGCCCTGGACGATCTGGTTGATGTGCTTGGTGGACAGGCCGGTTCGCCGGGCGAGGTCGGCCTGAGGGATGCCGAGTGCTTCCAGCTGTTCTTTGAGGGTCTCGCCGGGTGGCTGGGCGGAGTCGGGCGCGTAGAAGAAGGGCGGGGCGGGAGGCGGGGTCACGGGTGGTGCCTCTCTGAGGTCGGGGAGGCGGGGGTGGCGGGGGCGGTCATCGCGTGATGGCGATCGCGGTGACTATCAGGGCGCGTACGGAGTGTTCGTCAAGGGTGCCGTCACGGTGGGCGGCGGGCGGGTCGTCGCGGGGGCGTACGACGAGGTGGCCGTGGTTTCCGAGCGAGACGATCCGGCTGACGCCGTTGTCGGCCGGATCGGGCCGTAGCCGGGCGGCCGCGAGGCGATGCAGGTCGGCCAGGTGGTCGGCGGCGGCCATCTGGCCGAGGCGTCTGTGGAGCGTGGCGGCGGCCTCCGGCCCGAAGCGGGCCCGGCGGGCCGCGTCGCTGTTGCAGACGCGGGCGAGCTCCGCGTCGTCGAAGGCGATATTCACCGGCAGCCCCAGAAACCTCTTGCGTATACCTGTTGCTTCCATGCTACTCTCTCGATCAAGGAAAGTTTCATTGGCTTGCTAGGTGCATGAAACTTCGCGCGCGATGGAGCAACTTTGCAGGTCAGATCGATCCCTCTTGAAGGAGGTACGTCATGCCCGGCAAGGCCAGTAAGACGAGTGGGTCTGGTGGGAAGCGTGGTCGCAGTGCGGTCACGGGTCGGTTCGTGAAGCAGTCGACGGTGCGTAGGCACCCGTCAACGACGGTGAACGAGCGCGCGTCGCGCGGCTCGAAGAAGAGCAAGTGGGCGGGCTTCGGGCCCGCCTTTCGCATATCCCGGCCCGCTGAGGCGGGCCGGAGGAAGGGGAGGTGGTCGTCATGACGACGGCAGACATCCAGCACGAGGAGATCGGCGGCAAGACAGTGACCGTCACGGTGGACGGCGAGCCGGTCGAGGTGCCGAAGCGCACGACGCCGAACGCGGTCCTGGGCCTGGTCGGCATCGACGTGGCCGCGCACTACCTGGTCCGGTCACCGGCAGGCGTCAGCACTCGTTCGCCGGCCGTGGGGAGGATGAGATCACGGTGGTGCACGAGCGGGAGGCGTTCGTGCCGATCTTCACCGGCCCGATGGTGGCGGCATTGTCAGTGACGCGTGATACATCTGGCCTGAAGTGAACTTGTCTGCTTTTCCCGCTAGTTGATCAATATCAAGTGAAGAGGTAGGACATGGTCGAGACGGAACTGCCCGGGCAGGGGGTGGTGTTCTGGCCGGTGGGCACGGGCGACTCCACCACGATCGTGCTGGGCGACAACCTGGTCATGCAGGTGGACCTGCGGGACATGAAGGCCGCCGACGAGGACGACGCGGTGGTCGCCGCCGTCATCGACCGCCTGGAGGAGACCCTCCCGCGACCCGACGGTACTACGCCCTACCTGGCGGTCTTCGCCCTGACCCACGCCGACTCGGACCACTGCTGCGGCTTCGGCGACCTTCTGGAGAGCTCCATTCTGATCGGGGAGATCTGGGCGACGCCCCGGCTGTGGCGCGAACTGTCCGAGGACAAGCCGATGTGCGAGGACGCACAGCGCTTCCAGGACGAGGTCGAGCGACGCGTGGACGCCACCCTTAAGGCCGTCAAGGACGGCAAGGAGCCGGCCAGCGGAGACCGGGTGCGCATCATCGGCTACGACGAGGACCGCGAACTGCACTCCTACGCCGAACTGCCCGACGAGTACTTCACCTTCCCCGGTGACGTGATCGCCAAGATCGACGGCCAGGACGTCGAGGACCGGTTCGAGGCGTTCGTCCACGCACCGTTCAAGGACCACTGCGCCGGCGACCGCAACGACACGTCCCTGGCCCTGCAGGTACAGCTGAAGGCCAGTGACGGCACAGTCGGCCGACTGCTGTTCCTGGGCGACCTCGCTTACCCCATCATCAAGATGATCTTCGAGAACAGTGAAGCCGCAGGCAACTCGGACCGGGTGGAATGGGACGTGCTGCTCTCCCCGCACCACTGCTCGAAGAAGGCCATGTACGCCGAGGGCGAGGACGGCGAGGAGGAGCTCAAGCAGGATCTTCTCGACCTGCTCCAGGCGCATGCCAGTCCGGACGCCCGGGTGATCGCCAGCTCGTTGCCCTTCCGCGAGAAGGACGAGAAGGGCAACAACCCGCCGCACCTGCTGGCCCGGGACGCCTACGCGTCGATCACCGACTACGAGGTGCTGTGCACGGGGGAGCACCCCTCCAAGGAGGAACCCCGTCCGGTGGTCTTCGCCCTGGAGCCGGGCCTGGGCCTCGAACTGGTGGACGTCGCCGACCTGGAGAACAAGGCCCGGATGCTGGAGGCCGCGGGCGGGGGACGTCGGCTGCTGGCCGCACTGGGTGCCTCCCGCTACCCGGCCGCGGCCTTCGCTGCCGGTTCCGGCCTGCCGCACCCGCGGGGTACGGACGCCGCGCGCGCCGGTGTGCAGCAGGCCAGGGGCGACAAGGCCGAGCCCGCGGTACAGATCGGATTCGGTGCCGCGTGAAGGACAGCACCACCCTGGAACTCACCGAGGGCCAGCAGCTCGCCCTCGACCAGCTGCACCGGATCGTCCAGGCATCTCGAGGATCGGTGGCGGCCACCCACGTGGCCGCCACAGTCGACGGGTACGTCGAGGCACGCGTCAGCGTCGGCTGCGCCAACCTGCCGCCCACCCAGGACGGCCTGCGGCTGCGCAGCGTCGAGGCGGTCACCCTGCGGATCCCTCCGAACTTCCCCTTCACCGCCCCCAGCGTGCAAACCCGCCACACCCGCTTCGCCGGCGCCCCGCACGTCAACTGGGGCCGCCACCTGTGCCTGTACCGCTCGACGGCGACCGAGTGGGATCCGGCCGACGGCATGTACGGGTTCATCACCCGCCTCCTGGACTGGTTCGAGGCGGCCGCCGCGGGACAACTGGACCGGCCCGGCGAACCCCTGCACCCCCCGAACGCCCTGACCGACCACACCGCGGGACTCCTCGTGATCCGCCACGACGCGCCCGTCGCACGACCGGACGGGCCGTGGCTGGGCGCCGCCGTACTGCACCAGGTCAACGACATCAGATGCGACGTCGTGGGCTGGCTCGCCGTCGAGGACCCCTGGCCCGACAGCCTGGAACAGTTGTGGGAGAGCGCCGCGCTGCCGGCCGGCGCCCGCGCCTTCCTCGCCCCCGTCGTCGTCACCACGAAGCACCTAACGTTCGAATACCCGCTCACCGCGCGCGAGCTGGTGGAGTCCCTGGCCCGCGACCACATCACGCCGCGCCTGCTGCTGGGGCTGACGGGATTCGTCGCAGGCCACAACCGCACCCTGCTGTGTCCCGACGCCGACGCCACCGCGTCGACCGGGGACGACGAGGACACCCCAGCCGCGCCGGTGCACCTGCTGCTGGGCACCCCCTCGCGGGGTATCGCCGGCGACGGGCCGCGCCGGACGCACCTGGTGGCCTGGCACCTGCCCGACTTCGCCGATCAGGTCGGGCGCCTGGCCGCTGACACTGCCTTCAGCGGCCGCCCGCACCTGGCCGAACTCGGCGACGAGGTCGTCCGGTTCGGCACCGACTGGCTCGACCGCCAGAGCACCCGGTGGATGCGCGTCTACGAAGCCCGGCCCGAGGTCACGGTCCGACGCGACCACGCCAGCCCCGCGGCCTGGCTGCGCGGCAAACGCATCCTCGTCCTGGGCGCGGGCGCCCTGGGAGCACCCGTCGCCGACATGTGCGCCCGCGCCGGAGCCGCGCACCTCACCGTCGCCGACCACGGACTCGTCCACCCCGGAATCCTGGCCCGCCAGCCCTACACGGACGCCGACATCGGCTTTTCCAAGGCGAGGGTCCTGGTCGACCGCCTCAACCGGATCGACCCCCGCACCACCCACGTTGAAGCACTCGTCGGCAACGTCACCACCCGGCTGTCCGGACTCGACCTGCACACCTTCGACCTGATCTGGGACTGCACCGCCAACCGCATCGTCCGCGCCCACCTCGAACGCGCCCGCCGCACCGACACCGCCCCCTGGCCCCACCTGGCCACACTGATGATCGGCCACCACGCCACCCGCGGCATCGCCGCCATCTCACCCCGCGGTGCCACCGGCGGTGGCACGGACGTCCTGCGGCGCACCGCGCTGGCCGCGCACGCCGATGCCACGCGCGCCTTCGACGACCTGCTCGACGACTTCTTCCCCACCACACCCCCGACCGAGCTCTTCCAGCCCGAACCCGGCTGCTCGGACGCCACCTTCACCGGTTCGGCCGCCGACGTCACCGCACTGGCCGGACAACTGGCGACCGGCGTCCTCCACGCCCTGGCCGAACCCGCCGACCGGCACACCATGGCCGTCCTCATCGTCCGCATGCCCACGGGCCCCGCCAGCACCCAGCCGTCCGGGCCGCGCTGGCTGACCTGGCCCAACGACACCCTCGCAACGGACGAGGCCACCGGTTACGACGTGCGCATCAGCCCCGCCGCACTGGCCGAGATGCGCGCGGAAGCCCGCCGCGGCACCCGAGTGCGGGGCTCGCGTGTGGAAACCGGCGGCACCCTGCTCGGCGTCGTCGACGACGCCACCGGCGTGATCTTCATCGACGAGGCCACTGGACCACCGCCCGACTCCCTGCTGACGGAGACCTACTTCCAGCACGGACTGGACGGGATCAGCGCTCACCTGTCGGCCCGCCGGGAGGCCACCGGAAACATCAGCCGCTTCCTGGGCATGTGGCACACCCACCCACACGCAGCCGCGCAGCCCAGTGCCACCGACCGCGCCGCCATGACCAGCCTCACCCTGCCACTTGACGATGCTCCCGCCCGCGCCCTCATCCTCATCGCCGGGGGACCGGAGCACGTCTGGGACAAGTGGCTCGCCACAGGTGAGGGCCCCGACCTCTACGCCCACCTCGCCACCCGCACCACCCCCGCCGCAGCCGGGCCGCCCCCGTCGGCGCCACCCACCCACCTCGGCCCCGTGACGTGGTGGCCCGGCGGCTACGCCACCCGCCCCCACGGCCCGGTTCCCTTCCCACGCAAGGCTCGCCCATGACCCGCACCATCGGCCTCGCCCTGTCCGGCGGAGGATCCCGCGCCGCCGCCTTCCACCTCGGCTGCCTGCGCGCCCTGCACGACCGCGATCTCCTCGACCGCATCCGCGTCGTCTCCGGCATCTCAGGCGGCTCTCTCCTAGCCGCCCTGTGGGCCTACGGCCCCTCAGACTTCACCGACTTCGACGCGCGCACTACCGATCTGCTGCGCTCCGGCCTCCAACTGGACATCGCACGCCAGGCGTTCAAGCCCTCCGCAGCCGTACGCAACCTCACCGCCGCCGCCCGTGCAGGCACCCGCCAACTGTTCGCCCGCCACAGCGGCGTCAGCGTCGCCCGCCCCGCCAACCGCACCGACGCCCTGGCCACCGTCCTCACCCACAAGGCGTTCGGCACCACCACCATGGCAGACGTCACGCACCCCGGCCTCGACGTCGTCCTCACCGCCACCGACCTGGCCACCACCAACGCCGTACGCTTCGGCAGCACCCGCAGCGGCTGCTCCCGCTACGGCACCATCTCCGAACCCATCCACGTCGCCACCGCCGTTGCCGCCTCCGCCGCCTACCCCGCCCTCCTGCCGGCCCTGGAACGCACCTTCACCTTCCAGTACCGCGATGGACACCAGCAGCAGCACACCGTCCTGCTCACCGACGGCGGCGTCTACGACAACCTGGGCCTGTCCGTCCTCGAGCCCGGACGCTCACCGCACCACACCCAGCATGTCTACGACGTGCCCTTCATCATCTCCTGCGACGCCGGCCTGGGTGAACTCACCGTGAAGGCACCGCACTTCATGCTCGGACGCCTCAACCGCTCCTTCGCCACCGTCCACCGCAAGTCCCAGGACTCCGCGCGCTCCCGCCTGCACGAATGGGCGGCGAGCGGACGCATCGACGGCTTCGCCCTCGCGTACCTCGGCATGAAAGACGACCGGCTGCCCGCACCACCCAGCGACCTCGTCCCACGCAGCACCGTCGCCTCATACCCGACCAACTTCGCCGCCATGGCCCGCAGCGACTTCGAGGCCATCACCACCCGCGGCGAACAGCTCATGCGCACTGTCCTGCCGATGTACCTGCGCCCCGCGCACGGCTGAGGCAGCGAAGCTGCGCACCCTCCACTCTTCGCCGGCCGTGTCCCGCCGACGGCTTCATGCCTTGGGCACGAGCGCTTCTGAAGACAGCCCGAATGGGCCGCAACCCGGGGGTGCCGCTCCGCGAGTACAAGCAGTCGTCGTCCTGCCGCGACGGGGCGGTGCCTACCACGCCAGGACGGCGGTGGCGCAGGACGGCTACTTCGGTGTCGACACGCCTACCCGGCCGTGTGGCTACAGACCTGGTTTGCTCACGATCTCGATGAAGGATGGAGTTCTCATGGCATCTCCTACCGCAACGCCTGGCGTATCTGAGGCGTTGTCCCCGTTGGGGCAGCGTTTGCGCGTACTGCTGGGCGCAGAGCGTGTCGTGGATGATCTGCGGCGCTATTTTGGTATCGATTTGCCGCCTGGCGGGCTGGCGTTCACCGGCAGTCGGTTCGAGCATCTGGCGGGTGGGGGAGACCGGTCCGAGGTCGCCGACCGGATCACGGCGGAGGACCTGGTCGCAGTGCAGACCCTGTCGGTCACCGTTCCGGCGCCTGTCGCGCTGGACATTCTGGAGGGCCCTCTCGGCGCGCGGCTGACCGGCCTGCTGCACGCCATACCCAGGGACATCAACATGGTCGACACCGACGCGGATGTGGTGGCCGACGGCTCGCCGGCGGACCAGGCCTGGCATCTCCTGCGCGATCAGCCCGATGTCGGATGGGTGATCGCGGGGAAGCTCCTGGCCCGCAAGCGCCCGCAGCTGCTCCCCGTCTACGACCGCGTCGTCCGCTGCGCTGTCGGCCGACCGCCGTCATTCTGGCTCGCCCTCCACACTGCGCTGCGTGAAGACGGCGCTGCTTTGCACCGCCAACTGCTGGAGCTGCGTCAGGTCGCGGGGGTGCCGGAGACGGTGGGCGCGCTGCGGGTGTGCGACGTGGTGGTGTGGATGGGGCACCGGGCGGAGGGTCACGCCTGTCCTCGTTGACTTCGGCAGCGAGGTTGCTCTTGCGGCGTTCTGGCGTGTGAGGGTGACGGACTTTACCAACCGTCGCTGGGGTGTGTGGGACGTTCGTGTGGAGTGGTCCGGGGACGTAGGGGAGGGGTGTGGACTCGGGGCCGGAGTGCCGCCGGCGGGGCGGTCCTGGGTCTGGAGGGGGCGGCGTGCGGGTGGGTGGTCGGTTGGTGGTGGGCCAGTTACGTGTGCAGGAGATCGTCCGTGCCGGCGGGCAGGTGTCCTACACGGTCGTGGACGCGGACTGCTCGGTGGTAGCGGAGGCGGACGGGTTCCTGCGTACCTGCGCCGCGGGTACGGATCGTACGTACGCGTATGTGCTGGTGGATCATCTGCGGTGGCTGCGGTTCGCGGGCCTGGACACAGGGTCGGTGTCGCCCAAGGACCTGCGGCACTACATGGCGGCACTCGGAGCGGACTATCCCGGGGCGTTCGGGCTGCCGTGGCGGGAGGGGAAACGCCCGTACGGGCACAGCGCGTTGAAGACCGCGGCGGCCTGCCTGAAGGGCTTCTATCTCCACCTGGGCACCCATGGCGTGAACCCGTCGCTGGCGGAGGCGCTGCGTGTGACGCGGCTGCCGACGCGGGCGGATAGGCGGCGGGCGATGCTCGGGCACGTCCTGCACAGCATGCCTGCCAACCCTCTGGCTCCGGCGGAGCGGGTGCGCCGGCATCCGAAGATGCTCCCGGAAGGAGCCCGGGAGCTGATGCTGGGGGCGGTGTCGTGCGCGCGGGACCGAATGGTGGTCACATGGCTGGCCGACGGCGGTTTCCGGATCGGCGAGCTGTGCGGGCTGCGCCTGGTCGACCTGCACCTGCGCGAGCAAGCTGCGTGCGGTCAATGCCGGGGTCCGCACGTGCACATCTGCCACCGCGAGGACAACGCCAACCGGGCCCGGGCCAAGACAAAAACGCCCTGGACCTGGCAGGACAACGCCGTAAGCGGCGGGACGGTACGCCGGGCGAGTCCGGCGATGATCCACGCCTACTTCGAGTACATCACCACCCAGTACCCCGCCCAGACCGTTCACGGCATGCTTCTGGTCAGTCTGCACGGCCCCTCCCGAGGCCAGCCGTGGAGCACCGCCGCGGCCCGCGGCATGCTGCGCCGGGCCGCAGCCCGTGTGGAGATCGGCCGGGTGGTCCCGCACGCCTTCCGGCACAGCTTCGCCACCGCAGTGCTGGACGCCGCACGGGGCAACGCTGTGATCGCGCGTGAGGCCGGCGGCTGGGCCTCGGCCGCGACCGTCGAGCAGGTCTACGGCCACGTAGACGTCCACGACCCGATCTTCACCGCGGCGCTGGAGCAGGTGTGGGGGACACGGCCGTGATCCCGCTGACGCTGCTGCCCGGCCGCACCGACACCACCCGCATCGGCCGCGACCGGCTCGAACTGCTCACAGCCCTCATAGAGGCCCCCGCATTCGACCCGCTCTTCCGCGACACGCTGATCTTTATCCCGCCTCACCACCCGGTCTACGCCTGGCAGTGCGGCGTCGACGGCTGTGAACGCATCCGCCGCGTCAGCCACAACCTGTGCGGTTCCCACTGTCAGGAGTGGGAACAGGCAGAGCGGGCCGGCCAGTCCAAGCGCGCTTTCATGCGCGCCGCAACGCCTCTTCCGGCCGCGCGGGGAGTGGACTACGGGCGCTGCCGGATCTGCCCGGACCGTTCGGCCCTCAGCCCCACGACCCAGTTGTGCCAGCAGCACCAGAACCGCTGGCAGTATGGCTCGGCGGCGCCTGTCGACCGGAACCACCTCGGACGATGGGCTCTGGACCAGCACGCGTTACCCGGCTTCGGCCTCTGCAAGGCCCGCTGCCCGTTCTTGGCCTGCAGCTCGGTGGGATTGTGCATCCAGCACCAGACCCGCTACCAAACCGAGCAGCGTCCGGGAGGAGCCCGGTCGGAACGCATCCACGGCCGCATCGCAGACGGACGCCCGCTCCCCGTGACCTACGACGACGAGTCCGCCTTCCACGCATGGTGTGCCACCACGGAACCTGTGTCACAGCCGGGACTGGTCAACCTCCACCCGCTGCCTCCTCTGCTGCGGGCCGAGATCCAGTGGGGCCTGCACACCCATGCCCAGGCCGCACAGCACTCCGAGTGGACCACCAACGGCATCAGGAATCTCGTCAGACATTGCCAGCGAGGCGGCATCACGTCCCTGATGGACCTGCACGACGAAGGCTACAAAGACCTGACACGCAAGCAGATGGACTCCGAGGTCCGCAAAATCATCTGGGAGATCGTCAACGGTCTGCGCTGTGTCTACTACAGCCCCTCGGACACCAAGGACGCCGGCTTCCTGGAGACCGATCACTTCGGGCGACGCTTCAAGAACGCCCAGAGCCACTTCAACATCACCGCCGTACCGCAGCGGTGGCTGCGCGACCTGCTCTGGGACCACCTCGCCGAGTGGCTCCGTTCCCCCCAGTGTCCCCGTACCCGAGGCCCCTTCGACCAGATGCGCCGCGCCGCCGTCGAACTGGGCGTCTTCCTCCAAGCCGACGCACCCAAAGCAGGCCACGACCCCACCGTGCTACGCCGTGAACACGCCGAGCGGTTCGTCGCCGACCAGCGCCACCGCGCCCGCCACGGCCTGCCGTCCCTGGGCATGGTCCTGGTCGACGGACGATCCCCCACCGTCACCGACCTGACCTGCCAATTCGTCTTCAACCAGGCACGCAAGCTGCTCTACAGCGCCATCACCGCCGGCCACGCCGAACGCCTCGGCATCGACACCGGCTTCCTGACCGCCATCCCCTTCGGCGGCGCCGGCCTCAAGCAGCGCTCCCGCAACCCCTTCAGCGACGACGTCGCCCGCGCGCTGACCGACGAGACCAACCTGCGCCGCCTGGAGGAACTCGACCTCAACGACCGGGGCCTGCGGGACATCTGGGAGACCATCGTCGCCACCGGGCGCCGCTGCAGCGAGGTCGTCGGACTGCGCCTGGACTGCATCGGCCGCTACCGCGGTCTGGCCATGCTGTGGCACGACCAGACCAAGGTCGGCAACTACAACGAGGGCATCCGCATCCCCGAGCCCGTCTACCAGCGCCTCGATGCCCGCCGCACCAAGACCCTCCAGCTCTTCGAAAAGCGCTACGGCCGCACCCCAACAGCCGCTGAACGCCCCGGCCTGGCTTTGTTCCCCTCCCGCATCCGCAACCCCAACGGCCGGCAGCCGATCTCCTACGGACACTTCAACCAGCGCTTCAAGACCTGGATCGACGGTCTCGACCTCGGCGGCGCGTACGTCGCCCACCAGGCCCGCCACACCCTGGCCACCAACCTGCTGCGCGCCGGCGCCACGCTCACCCACATCCGCCGCTACCTCGGCCAGCTGTCCGAACGCATGGCCGAGCACTACGTGAAGATCACCAACAGCGACCTCGAAGACGTCCTGAACACCGTCTGGGTGGCCGGGCCCGGCGCCCCCAACCCAGGCAAACTCCTCTCCGGCGACACCAGCCCCATGGACCGCGAGACAGCCCTCGCCCTGGCCCTGGACCTCTCCCGCCGCAGCACCCCCGCCGACGGCGGATTCTGCACCTACCAACCCGTCGTCGACGGCGGAGCCTGCCCCTGGGAACTCGACTGCGAGAACTGCGACAACTTCGTCCTCTCCGGCGCAGACCTCCTCTACTGGCGCCGCAAAGCCGAACAGTGGCGCTCCATCGCCGAGAACGCCCCCGACGACGCCACCGCCGACTACCTCCACACCGTCTTCGAACCCACCGCCAAGGCGATCAAAGGACTCGAGCAGGCCCTGGCCGCCCTCGGCATCCTCGAAGAAGCCCTCACCCTCGACCTGCGGCGCCCCCAGGACTACTTCCACCGCACCTGGAGCACCGCTTTCCGCGCCCGAGACCTCGCAGCACTGCAGGCCCCCGACGACGCCACAGGGCAGCCATGAGCACTTCCCGCACCGACGCGGCCGTCCGAGCCCGCCGCCAAGCCACCCAAGAGATGCTTCAACGCCTCCAGACCGCCCTGGCGGCCATGGCGCGCGACCATACCGCTGTCACCGTCGCAGCCGTTGCCCGTACCGCCCGCGTCTCACGCACCTTCCTCTATCAAAACCAGCAGGCCAGAGCCCTTATCGAACAGACCACCCGCTCAAGCGCGCCCCATCCCGGCGCGTCCGCCGACGGCCACAGCCGCACTCAGCCAGCCTGGAGAGAACGAGCCCTTAACGCCGAAGAGGCACTCGCCCAGGCCCAGCGCGAGATCCGCACCCAGCGCACCCACATTGCCGAACTCCTTGGCAAGATCCGCGACCTCGAGCACGATCTTCCTGAAGGGTCACTTCAGCGAATCGTCACCGAGAACACCACCCTGAAGCAGCAAGTACGACAGCTCACCCAGGACAAGCAGCACGTGCAAGAGAGGCTGGCCAGTGCCCGCCAGAACAACCGCTTCCTCGACAGACGCACCGCAGACCTTGAAGCCCAGCTCGCTCCGTATGTCACTGCCCCGCATCCGCCATCCCCGTAGGCCACCTGCACAGAGAGCCCTGGTAGCCGGGCGGGGCGGCTTCCCCGCCCCGCTGAAGTAACCCCGAGAGCCATGAGCCACTAGGCGGGCGGGAGGGGGAGACCAAGCGCCCGCCACCCCCAATGCCATCCGTACGCACTTGGTACGCAAAATGAACGCTCCACGACACGGTCGGCACACGCGGTGCAGCAGGTCCGAGCCAGCGGCGGGGGCGGCCGGTCCTGCTCGCAGTCAGGTCCAGCGCATGCCGATGGTGGAGAGCTGTTCCACCCGCTCCGGCGTCAGCGTCGCGGCCCTGCTGCGCTGGTTGCCGATCCAGGCCCCCAGCTTGATATCCAGCGCCTCCTGACTTCCGCCACTGTCGCCACCGCCGACAGTGATCGCTTCCACGTGCTTCCTGGGCACGCGGAGGTGTCCTTCGCGTTCGTAGTACTGCTGGGCGGCGGCGTAGTTGAGTGCCCATTTGTCGGCCTGGCTGGTCCGCGGTTTGGGTTTCTCGTCCTCGCCCGCGGGCTCGATGCCCAGGACGTGCTCGCACATCCACTGCTGGACGCCTGTGAGCTTGTTCCACCTGAGCCGCACTGCCTTGACCCACCGCCCGAGATCGGCGCCTTGGTGCACGATCACGCCCGACTCGGTCGGCAGCGCACCGCCGGCTTCCAGATGCTGTCGGGTGAGGTGGAAGCAGCGTTGCCATTCCACCGGCCAGGTGGGGCACCAGGATGGGTCGATGTCCTCCAGTTGCTCGCGCCGTTCTTCCGACAGGGCGCCGGCCGACGACTGAACGGGCAGGCCTTCGGCACGCCGCTGCTCGTTCTCGGCCGCCCGGCGGGCGGCGGCGCGCGCGTTTTTCAGAAAAATCCCCACCCGATAGCCCTGGTAGGTGGCGTCCAGGGGGGCCAGGAGGTGGCCCGTCTCGGCGGCCCACCCGCGTGCGGCGGCCAGTCCTTCCTCCCAGGCGACGTCGAAGTGTGACCAGACCATGCCCAGCTGCTCCAGCTGCTCGATGCGGTCCTGATCCATGTCCCCGCAGGCGTAGAAGCGTCGGGCGTCGGCGATCCATTGCCCCAGCGGGAACGCGGCGAGGGAGGCCGGCCATCCCTCGCCTTCCGCCTCCTGGTCGCCGCGGCCGGGGACGCGGTAGGTGAATGGGACCTTCAGGTCCCCGTGCTCGCGGACGTAAATGGTGGCGGCTTCGATGCCGCGTCGCCAGTGCTGGTGCTCGGGGTTGAGGACGCGGAGGCTGATGAACGCGGCCAGCTGTGCGGGGTCGCGCGGCGTGGAAAACTTCAGCAGCTCCCGGGCTGGCACCGACACCCGGTCGCTTCGGTCGCTCTCGGCTCCCTCACTTTCCGCCCCGCTGCGGCTTTGAACGCCTCGGACACGGCTTTGTGCCTGTTGCTCGGCGAGCTGTTCCACGACCCGGGTGTCGTGCGCTCTGAGTGCTTCAAGCAGCTTTGCGAGGCCGCCGTACGCCCGCGAGGTGAGCATGCTGTCCGTCGTCTCTCCGGGCCCGAGGAGGACCGGCACGACCAGCGACGCCGTCTTGCCCTCGCCCGGCTGCATCCTCAGCGCACGCCCCACCGCCTGGACCAGGTCCGGCATCGACCCGCGCACGTCGGCGAAGTACACAGAGTCACAGTTGCGGGTGTCGACGCCCTCGCCCAGGACCTTCACGGATCCCAGGTAGCTCTTCTCCACGACCGTGCCGTCCGTGGTGATCCCGTCCGCGAATTCCCCGAGAACCCGCCGCCGGTGGCCTGGCTTGTGGTCGCCGCACAGCCAGTTGGCCCAGATCGTTTTGGGGTACAGCTCGGGGGCGGCGGCGTGCAGCTGCGTGGTGACGTCTGGGAGGCCGGCCGCGAAGGCTTCGGCCTCCTTCACCATGTGGTGGAAGACGAGCGTGCGCCGGAACCCTTCCTCGGCTGACGCCTTCACCAAGGCGGTCTGCAGGGCGGCGAGGCGGGCCCCGCGTACCTGCTCGGAGCGTGCGTCCTCGCCCAGGAGCTGTGCTGCCTGGAGCTGGGTGTCGGTGATGTCCAGGCACACGACCTGGTAGGGGGCACAGATTCCCCTGTCGATGGCCTCCGAGAGCGTCAGCGTGAAACACCTGCTGCCGAAGGGCGAGTTGGCATCGTCCTCCATCGAGGCCACCAGCTCACCTGGTGCGCCCTGTTCGGAGTCCTCGTCGAGCTGCCACAGCCGCGGCGTGGCGGTCATGTAGAGGCGGCGCAGGGCGGGGATGCGGGTGTTGTCGTGGATGACTGCCCAGGGCTTGCCGATCCGGCCGGAACACCTGTGGGCCTCGTCCACGATGATCAGCGACCACCCCGGAAGGCCGGCGGCGTGCGCGCGTTCCAGTGTGCCAAGTCCGAGCGAGGCGTACGTGGCGAACACGGTGACCTTGTCGAGCGGCCGCACCCAGTCGACCAGCTCGTCCGCGTCGGTGGTGTTCGGGAAGGACGCCTCCTCACCCCGCAGGGACGAGACCCCGATCATCGGGCCCGTGCGGCCTCCCTTGCGCCACGCGGCCTCGGTCTGGGCGAGCAGATCCAGCGAGGGCACGAGGACGAGCACACGGGCCGCATTCAGCTCCTCCGCGCTGCGCACGGCGACGAGGGTCTTGCCGGTACCGGTCGCCATGATCACCTGAGTCCGGAGCCCCCGCTCGGGCGTGAGCGCTCGGGCGGGCAGTTCGAGGGCCCGGAGGATCGCGTCGACGGCTTCTCGCTGGTGAGGTCGTAGGTCCACGCCGGCTCCTCCTGTTGGTTGGGGCTATGGACTGTCTGCGTTCAGGTGGCGTTGTAAGCCAGCTCGGCCAGCTGAAGGGCGTCGGCCAGGCTTGTCTCGTCGGTGAGGTCGACGCTGACGCGGTACTCCCGGTGCCCGGTGGTGAGGGTGCGGGCGGACTTGATGCCGAGCTCGTCGAGCTGCTGCTGGCTGTAGCTGAGCCGGAGATTGATGGTGCTGTACTCCGCGTAGACGTAGGCGAAGCCGCCGAACTGGGATCCCTGCCGGCGCAGGCGCAGGTAGCGGCTGTAGTCCAGGGGAGCGTCGGGCAGTGCGTTCTTGCGCTTGATGCCGTAGACACCGACGTTGTCCCACCGGGTCGTCTCTTCGAGAAACCGGACGAACAGGCCGGGAGCCGGGCTGCGGCCCAGCAGCTGTCGCACCGATTCCTGTCCCTCGTCGGCCACTCCCGGAATCCGGGCCGGCAGCGTCCCACCGTCCGGGCCGTCTTCGGTGGCCACCGAAACGGGGCCACGGTATTGGTCTGCCAGCTCCTTCAATACCTGCGAGGCGTCCAGCTCCTCAGGAGTTCCCTCGAACTGGAACACGGTCACCTTCATCAGATCCCCCTCATGTCGGTACCCACGACACTACCATCAGTTATGCATAGCAGTGAAGCTTCTTTGTATAGTTGTTCTGGGTGTTCCCTGGGCGAGCGTGAGACTCGAGGGGTGAGGGCTCCCCGTTCCACCGTTTGCGCACGTCCCGTTCTTGGGGCCTGCGCCCGGTCCAGAGGCCGGTCCGTCGGAATCAGCGCCTCAACTCAAGGGCGGGCGCTTGGTCGCCTCTGCGGCTTGGCAGTTGGTGGCTGTGGAGGGATGGGCCGGGCGAGGAAGTGGTGGGTGGTGTGGGTGCCGAGGGTGAGCAGGACGCGGTAGGTGTTGAGGGCGTAGGGGAGGTATTGGTCGGGGGTGAGGTGGCGGAGTTTGGGGTCGCGGCTGTGGTGGGGGTGGGCGGTCCAGCGGCCGTCCGTCCAGGTGAGGTCGGGGCCGATGATGACGCCGGCGTGGTGGTATTCGAGGCCTTGGGCGCTGTAGATGCAGCCGCTCTGCTGGTGGCCTCCGGTGTGGGTGGTGAGGGGGTCGGCGGCTTTCCAGATCTGTTCCGGGCCGGTCGTGGTGGAGGGGACGGTGATGGCGATGTCGAGGGGGAGGCCGGTGGCGTCGCGGGGGCGGGTGCGCGTCCAGCGCCGGCAGAACCCGGCGACGGTGGCTTGTTCGGTCCACTGCTGCAGTTGGAAGGGGTCGTCGCTGAGGGCCAGGTCGTAGTCGTGACGTCCGGTCCACGGTGTGGGGTTGCCGGACAGGAGGGGGTCCACCCAGGTGGTGCAGGCGGCGGAGCCGTTGCAGCGGAACGAGCCTTTCAGCTCGAGGTGGTAGTGGGCCCGTCCCATGGCCCGGGCGGCAGCGCGCAGTTCGTCCACGGTGGTGCCTTCGCCCGGGCGGATGATCTGGCGTTCGTCGAGGAACACCACGGCCAGCGGCACCTTGCGCAGGACTTCGACCAGGGCAGGTGCCAGCCTGTCGTCCGACCTGGCCATGCGCTGGGCTTCGTCGATGACGGACCCGGCGTGCTGCGCGGTGCCGTACAGGGAGGAGACAGGAGGGAACAGGTTACGGGCGTGCGCCTGTCCGCCGGCGGCTTCAAGCAGGTGGGTGCGCAGGGTTCCTGAGGGCGTGACGAACCGCGGCCGGCTTCCTGGTGACGCATCGAAGCGAGTCATGGACTGACGCCCAGTCACATGTCCTGCGGCTGGAGAGCCCCATGATGCCCCCCACTCCCAAGCGCTGCTCTCTGCACCAGCCATCAGAGATCAGCAGGAAACCTCCAGGGAAAGAGCCTGGCAGGAATCGGGTCCCGTTGCGCCACAGGGCCCACGCCTGCTATAAAAGGCCCGTCAAACCAGTGACTGCGCCGCACCCAGAAAAGCGGAACCACACACCGTCCCTGGACCCACACAGGGAAATGTGCAATGATCTCAAGGAACCAAGAGAACGCACTACGCAGTGACCCGACAGGCATCACCGCAGGCCGGTTGCTATTGACCACAAGCGAGCTGCTCGTGTAGCCTTTAGGGAGTTAAGCGACACCGAAAGGGCTCACACAAGCCAACCTATCTGAGCAGTAATCTGTCTTCACCCCGAAGGGCCACGACCCTTCGGGTTTTCTGTACCCCAAGGAGGAAACAATGCGTAATTATAGAGTCACAATAAGTGGGACAGGCAGGCCAAGTCGCCCCATGCAGGCCCATGCAAGCTGCAGCTCGACCAAGAGCGAGGGCAATGCTCGAGAAGGTATTTATTAGACGACACCTGACGCCTATCTAATGCCTCACGCCAGTGGGGCATATTTCTTTGCCCAAAAACTCTGATCGAAGGCCCTAACACTTCAAATGAATACACATCCATACACGAGAGGATTCTTAAGAACGATGCAAATCTACTTCGCTTTCCGTGGCTACCTAAAGGTGGCCTTTTGTATTGTCATTGTTGCAGTACTGCTGTGGGCCACCATTACAGGTTACCCCTACGTTCCATTGCTGACCGTCATCCTTCCTTTCTTTTGGGAGACACCGTCATACCTCTCACTAAAGAACGACCTGCGGTGCGCTAATGACCAGGCACTGAAGTATCTCCGAACACGTAGACTTAACAAGGGAGCAAAGCGTAAGGAGTCAGTCACCATTCCAGACTCTATCCGAGACACACTTTGAAGCAAAATCTGGCCGGCGGGCCCACAGCTGACGAACTGCCACCAGAGCCGCCCAGCCCCCACTCCCGCAGCCAGCCTGGCCCGCGCCAGCGGGCCCCAACGGTCCTGGAGGCGCATCGACGACGCGCACCGCCCGCTGTCCGTCGCCGGCGCCCGCGTCGTTCTGGCCGACGGCAGGGTGGCCGCGACCTGGACGGTCGAGGCCGACA
>NZ_JBEOSZ010000064.1:0-35688 GCF_040303285.1 Streptomyces sp. NPDC096046
ACACCCAGTACGAGGGCTTGCACCCGGCACGCCGAGAGCACGCACCGGACGCCGCTCCTTGACGGGCAAACGTTGCCTGCCGCGGCACTAGCCGGGGGTCACGGGCGCCCGCGCTGCCCGCGCAGGTGCTCCGCGATGGGCTTGAGGGACTTGTCGAGTTCGGTCAGGGCCTCGGGGGACAGCAGGTCGATGAAGTGCCTGCGCACGGACGCCACATGGTGGGGCGCGACCTTCTGCATCGTCGCCATGCCGTGGTCGGTCAGGACCGCGTAGAGTCCCCGGCGGTCCGACTCGCAGTTCTCCCGCCGGACCAGGTTCGCGTTCTCCATACGCGTGATCTGGTGTGAGAGGCGGCTCTTGGACTGGAGGGTGGCGGAGGCGAGGTCGCTCATCCGCATCCTGTGGTCCTCGGACTCGGAGAGATTCACCAGGATCTCGTAGTCGTTCATTGTCAGGCCGAACGGCTGCAGGTCCTTCTCGAGCTGGTACGTCAACAGCCTGTTGACCTCCAGGTGGGTGCGCCAGGCGCACTGCTCCGCATCGGTCAGCCAGCGGGTGGCCGTCTCGGTCTCCATGAATGAAGTCTACCTAAAAGGTTGAAAGGCGAACTAGTGAGGGGTGGCGTGTGACCGCGTACACCTGGGCGAACGGTAGTGCGCAGGCGTTCGATGTCACACTCCGCAGACTACCGCTCACAGCCCGAAGCGACGCTGGAGGTCCCCGAGCTGTCCGGGAAGACGCGGTACCCCGGGCTGCCCGGCCTGAGGGCTGTGCGCCCCGCCGCCGGGCACGCCCGCCTGGTGTGGAACGACCCCCGTGGCGTGTTCGGCCATCAGGGTCTCCGACGACTGGAGCAGCACCGTCCCGGCGCCGACGAACTCGAACTGGTGCTCCTCGCCGGATGCCCCGCCGAGGCCCGTCAGTGCACGTAGACCGCCCATGACGCCGGTCATGTACCCGTGGTCGTAGTGATGGCACGGGGAGGGGCAGTCGGCCCAGCCGACCAGGGCCTGGGGGTCGACCCGGATCGGGGGCTCCATGAACACCACCGGGCCGTTCGAAGCGGCCACGAACTTTCCGGTTCCGATGAGGGTCAGAAAACCCGGCACGATTGATTGCTTCAGTGACAGAGTTGGCTGAAAAGCGAGGAGGTTGCCCGAGCGAATGGTCAGGTTGCCCTCTTCGAGGTCGTACGAATTGACGTCGAAGGCCCGGTCGGCGAGGAGCATCTTGCCCGAGCCCTCCGCCACGACCCAGTCGCTCGCGTGCAGTGGCGAATGGAAGGACGTGCGGACGAGACGGTCCAGCCGGCCGTGTCCGACCCCGTTGAAGTCGATCGAGCCGTAGTAGGCGATCATCTTCCCCTTCTGCAGGAACCACTGGCTCCCTTTGAGCTCCACGCAGAAGGTGTACGCGTTGACGTTGTCGTCGGGCGGCAGCGTCGCCGGGTCGAAGACCGCGGGGCCGGCGCCGGGGCTTCCGTACGTGCTCACAGCTTCTCCTCCGACGCCTGGACGTACACCGCACCGCTGCCGCTGAGCTCCAGCTGGAACGCCTCGCCCGAGCCGCGGCCCACCATGTCCCGCCAGCCCAGGGCCGTGGACAGCTTGTTGCGGACGTCGCCGTGGTGGGCGACGTAGGCCTGCGGGTCCACATGGACCGGCCGCTGCGGGCCGATCGGGATCTCGATGACGCCGCCGTGGGCCATCACCGCGACGGCCCCGTGCCCCTTCAGCGTGGTCGTGAAGAGCCCCTGGCCGCTGACCTGGCCGCGCACCATGCCCATGACGCCGCCCTGCGAGCCCAGGAACATCGTGCCCTGCTGGAGCGAACCCTCGAAGGCCAGGAGGCGGTCCGCCTCGACGTAGAGCGTGTCGCCGGTGAGCCGGATCACCTGGATGTGGTGCCCGCCGTGCCCGAAGAGGACCGTGCCACTGCCCTCGACGGTCATCAGGGGGGTGTCCTCGTCGGCGACCCGGCGGCCGATCATCGACATGATCCCGCCCTGGCCGCCCGCCGTGTTGGGCGTGAAGGACACCTCTCCCTTGTACGCGAGCATCGCGCCGCGCTGACTGAACAGCCGTTGCCCCGGCGTGACCGTCGCCTCGATCATCCTGCCGTTGATCTCCCGGAAGGCCATCACACGTCTCCCGCGATCGTGTTCCGCTCGCTCGGCTGCACGTACACCAGACCGTCCCCCTCGAACCGCATCTGGAAGGCCTCGCCGCCACCCTCGCCGAGCAGTGTGCGGAACGTCACACCGGACTGGAAGGACTGCCGCAGGTTCCCCTGGTGCGCCACGTACGCCCCCGGGTCGACGGTCAGCGGGTACTGCGGGCTCACCCGCAGCACCACCGCCGGGCCGTCCGACATGATCGCCGCCTGGCCGTGGCCCTCGACGGTCGTGGTGAACAGCCCGTTGCCCTGCGACGCGCCGCGCAGGCCGGTGAACTCCGTGCCCGTGCGCAGCCCGCCGTCGGTCGCGAGCAGGTTGCTCGACTCGACGTAGAGCTTGTCGCCCTGGACGCCGACCAGGTTGATCTCGGAGGCGCGGTCCGCGAACCAGCAGGTCCCGCGCCCCTTCACCTCCATCAACGTCATCTGCTCACCGGTCAGCCGCCGGGTCACCATGCCCCGGATGCCCTCGCCGCCGCCGCTGAGCTTCTTGAAAGCCATCTCCCCGTCGTACGCGACCATCGAGCCGTTCTTCGCCTTCACGGCATCCCCGGTCATGTCGACGGCGAGCACCTTGCTGCTCTGAAGTCGGAACATCGCCACGAAGGGACGGTATCCGCAGGCCGGGCCCCGCGGACAGGTCCCGTGGGCGGAGAACGTCCCTGAGTACACCCCTAGGGGTCCGGGCTCCCCGGGGTTTGCCACAATGGGCGGGACGCTTGTGCGTGCGTTCACAAACCCGTTTCTCTCCCACCGAAGGTGACCCGTGGACCTCAAGACCGCCACCGCCATCCGCCGCCTCCGCCTGGTCTCGGCCCCGGAGGCGATCTCGTTCCTCCTCCTGCTGGTCTGCTCGGTACTGAAGCGGACCACGGACTTCAACGCCGTGCCGGTGATGGGCATGGTGCACGGGGTGCTGTTCGTCCTGTACGTGATCTTCTGGGCCGACGCGTGGAACCGCGCGAAGTGGCCGCTGAAGACCGCCGCGCTGTACTTCGTCCTCTCGGTGCTGCCCGCGGGCGGGTTCTTCGCCGAGCGCAGGCTGCGGCGTGAGGCCGACGACGCGGTCATCGCGTCCCGCGCCCGCGAGGAAGGCGCGGTGAAGGCATGATCGTCGCCTTCTCCGTGACGCCGCTCGGGGTCGGCGAGGACGTGGGGGAGTACGTCGCCGACGCCGTGCGGGTGGTGCGCGAGTCGGGGCTGCCGAACCGGACCGACGCGATGTTCACCTCTGTGGAAGGAGAGTGGGACGAGGTGATGGACGTCATCCGCCGCGCGGTCGCCGCGGTCGAGCGGCGTGCCCCTCGGGTCTCCCTGGTCCTCAAGGCGGACATCCGCCCCGGTGTGACGGACGGCCTCACGTCCAAGGTGGAGACGGTGGAGCGGCACCTCGCCGAGTAGGCACCCGGAGCGGTGCCGGCGACGCGGACCCGCCGCACGCCCGAAGGGCGAGACAGGGCTGACCACCATGTGACCGGCCGGTAGGGTCGGGTTCGTGCCGAAGCCGCTCAGTCTCTCCTTCGATCCGATCGCGCGCGCCGACGAACGCTGGAAGCAGCGCTGGGGAAACGTGCCCTCGATGGCCGCGATCACCTCGATCATGCGTGCCCAGCAGATCCTCCTCGCCGAGGTCGACGCCGTGGTCAGGCCGTACGGGCTGACGTTCGCGCGCTACGAGGCGCTGGTGCTGCTCACCTTCTCCAAGTCCGGCGAGCTGCCGATGTCCAAGATCGGTGAGCGGCTCATGGTGCATCCCACGTCCGTGACGAACACCGTGGACCGGCTGGTCAGGTCGGGGCTGGTCGCCAAGCGGCCCAATCCGAACGACGGCCGCGGCACCCTCGCCAGCATCACCGACAAGGGTCGCGAGGTCGTCGAGGCGGCCACCCGGGATCTGATGGCGATGGACTTCGGGCTCGGCGTGTACGACGCCGAGGAGTGCGCGGAGATCTTCGCGATGCTGCGGCCGCTGCGCGTGGCGGCGGGCGACTTCGAGGAGGAGTGACCCGGGGCAAGATCTCCCGGAACGGGTCGTTACGCTCGACGGCATGAAGAAGAGCGTGCTGACCCGCTATCGCGTGATGGCCTACGTCACCGGCGTACTGCTGGTCCTGCTGACCCTCGGCATGATCGGCAAGTATGTGCTCGACCTGAACGGCGCGGCCGACTTCACGCGCGTCGTCAGCATCGCGCACGGCTGGCTGTACGTCGTGTACCTGATCTTCGCCTTCGACCTCGGTTCCAAGGCGAAGTGGCCGGTGGGCAAGCAGCTGTGGGTGCTGCTCGCCGGAACCATCCCGACGGCCGCGTTCTTCGTGGAGCGCCGGATCAGCCACGAGCTGGAGTCCCGGATCACCGAGGACGCGCCCGCGCCCGCCGAGGCGTAACCGCGCGCAGGCGCCGTCACCGCCGTACGCGCGCGTGCGGCGGTTCGGTCTCACCCGTTCGCCGGGTCACGGCCGTCAGCCATCGACATTTACTAGGACGTCCAAGTAACTTCGAGGGTATGGACGCTGACGCCATCGAGGAGGGCCGCCGCCGCTGGCAGGCCCGGTACGACGCCGCGCGTAAGCGCGAAGCCGACTTCACCACGCTCTCCGGCGATGCCGTGGAGCCGGTGTACGGGCCGCGGCCCGGTGATGCCTACGACGGGTTCGACCGGATCGGCTGGCCGGGGGAGTACCCCTTCACGCGCGGCCTGTACGCGACCGGCTACCGAGGGCGGACGTGGACCATCCGGCAGTTCGCCGGGTTCGGCAACGCAGAGCAGACCAACGAGCGCTACAAGATGATCCTGCGCAACGGCGGAGGCGGGCTCTCGGTCGCCTTCGACATGCCGACGCTCATGGGCCGCGACTCCGACGACCCGCGCTCGCTGGGCGAGGTCGGGCACTGCGGTGTCGCCATCGACTCGGCGGCCGACATGGAGGTCCTGTTCAAGGACATCCCACTGGGCGACGTCACGACGTCGATGACCATCAGCGGCCCGGCCGTCCCCGTCTTCTGCATGTACCTGGTCGCCGCAGAACGGCAGGGCGTCGACCCGTCCGTGCTCAACGGCACGCTCCAGACGGACATCTTCAAGGAGTACATCGCCCAGAAGGAGTGGCTCTTCCAGCCCGAGCCGCATCTGCGGCTCATCGGCGACCTGATGGAGCACTGCGCGGCCGGCATCCCCGACTACAAGCCGCTGTCCGTCTCCGGCTACCACATCCGCGAAGCCGGGTCGACGGCCGCGCAGGAGCTGGCGTACACGCTGGCGGACGGCTTCGGGTACGTCGAGCTGGGCCTCTCGCGCGGACTGGACGTGGACGTCTTCGCCCCCGGCCTGTCCTTCTTCTTCGACGCGCACGTCGACTTCTTCGAGGAGATCGCCAAGTTCCGCGCGGCCCGCCGCGTCTGGGCCCGCTGGATGCGCGACGTCTACGGCGCGAAGTCCGAGAAGGCGCAGTGGCTCCGCTTCCACACCCAGACCGCGGGCGTCTCCCTCACCGCGCAGCAGCCGTACAACAACGTCGTACGGACGGCGGTGGAGGCGCTGGCGGCCGTGCTCGGCGGGACGAACTCGCTGCACACCAACGCGCTCGACGAGACCCTCGCCCTGCCGAGCGAGCAGGCGGCGGAGATCGCGCTGCGCACGCAGCAGGTGCTGATGGAGGAGACCGGCGTGGCCAACGTGGCCGATCCGCTGGGCGGCTCCTGGTACGTCGAGCAGCTGACCGACCGCATCGAGGCGGACGCGGAGAAGATCTTCGAGCAGATCAAGGAGCGCGGACTGCGGGCGCACCCCGACGGGAAGCACCCCATCGGACCGATCACCTCCGGCATCCTGCGCGGGATCGAGGACGGCTGGTTCACCGGGGAGATCGCCGAGTCGGCTTTCCGGTACCAGCAGGCGCTGGAGAAGGGCGACAAGAGGGTCGTCGGCGTCAACTGCCACACCGGGTCGGTGACCGGGGATCTGGAGATCCTGCGGGTCAGCCACGAGGTGGAGCGCGAGCAGGTCCGGGCGCTGAGCGGGCGGAAGGCGGCCCGTGACGAGGCCGCGGTGCGCACCGCCCTGGAGGCCATGCTGGCCGCCGCCCGCGATGGCGCCAACATGATCGAGCCGATGCTGGACGCGGTGCGCGCGGAGGCCACGCTCGGGGAGATCTGCGGAGTGCTGCGGGACGAGTGGGGGGTGTACACCGAGCCCGCCGGGTTCTGACCCGCGGCCGCCCGAGCCGGGGCGACGCCGCCGGTCGCCGGACGGCAGACCTGATGTGCCCCGGCGGCGTGGGGCGTGCGGCATCACACCCCGCAGCGCACGGCCGGGAGCGGGTCACCCGGGCGGGCAGGGGCGCTGCTCAGCCGTCGGCCGACCGGGCGGCCTCTCCCGCCAGGCCCCGCAGCAGCACGCCGGTGAAGCCGCGGACCCATTCCTCGTCCGCCGGTTCCGCGCTCACCAGGGTGCGGTGGACCACCGCTCCCGCCACCATGTCGAAGATCAGGTCCACCGTGCGGGCGGCCGACGCGGGGTCCGGTTCCGGCGGGAGCTCGCCCCGTTCCTGGGCCCGCGCGCGGCCCTCCAGGACCAGGCGTTTCTGGCGGTCGACGACCGAGGCCCGGATGCGTTCGCGCAGGGCCTCGTCGCGGGTGGCCTCCGCCACCACCGCCATCAGGCCGCTTCTCGCCTCCGGGAGCGCCAGGATCGCGGCGAACTGGAGGACCACGCCCTCGATGTCGGCGGCCAGGGAGCCGCGGTCGGGGAGCCGCAGCTCGTCGAAGAGTTCCGCCACCGCGTCGACGACCAGTTCGTTCTTGCCCGCCCAGCGACGGTAGAGCGTGGTCTTCGCAACCCCGGCGCGCGTCGCCACGTCTCCCAGGGTGAGCTTGGACCAGCCCAGTTCCACGAGAGCCTCGCGGGTCGCGGCCAGGATCGCGGCGTCCGCCGTGGCGCTGCGCGGACGCCCCGTGCGGCTGGCTGGGCTGCGGCTCTGCATCTGCCGACCATAAACCGGCGGTTCCTGTGCGGCCGTGAGGGAGATCACCGGGGGGTGGTGTCCCGGGCGGGCGGAGGGGCATTACGCTACGACTCGTAGCGAAAGCCCGTGAGGGACGTACACGGGTCTTGGCACACCCGGCGTGGGGTGGGGACCCGGCGCCGAAAGGCACCGGACCGGCCTTGCTTTCACACCGTTTTTCACACGCGCGCGCAGTACGGGGGAGGATAGGCGCATGCAGCCACGGAACATGTCCATGAGCGGAGTCGTCGACCTCGCCGCGGTGAAGGCGGCCCAGGAGGCCAAGGCGAAGGCGGAGCAGACGCGCGCACAAGCAGCCCGGGAGGGCGGAACGGGGGCGATCTCCCCGGCCGACCTCGTCATCGACGTCGATGAGGCGGGGTTCGAGCGGGAGGTCCTGCAGCGGTCCGCCGAGGTGCCGGTCGTCATCGACTTCTGGGCCGAGTGGTGTGAGCCCTGCAAGCAGCTCAGCCCGGTGCTGGAGCGGCTGGCCGTCGAGTACAACGGCCGCATTCTGCTCGCCAAGGTCGACGTCGACGCCAACCAGATGCTGATGCAGCAGTTCGGCATCCAGGGAATCCCCGCGGTGTTCGCGGTCGTCGCGGGGCAGGCGCTGCCGCTCTTCCAGGGAGCGGCGGGCGAGGCGCAGATCCGCCAGACCCTCGACCAGCTGGTGCAGGTCGGTGAGCAGCGCTTCGGCCTGACCGGTCTCACCGTCGACCCCGAGGCCGAGCCGGGCGGTGCCCCGTCGGCGGCCGAACGTCCGGCCGGCCCGCACGACGGGCTCCTCGAGTCCGCCGTGCAGGCGCTCGACTCGGGCGACCTGCCCGGTGCCGTCCAGGCGTACAAGAACGTGCTGACCGAGGACCCGGGCAACGAGGAAGCCAAACTGGGCCTCGCACAGGCGGAGTTGCTCCAGCGGGTGCAGGGCGTCGACCCGCAGCGGGTGCGCCGGGACGCGGCCGACAAACCGGCCGATGTGCAGGCGCAGATCGCCGCCGCGGACCTGGATCTGGTGGGCGGCCATGTGGAGGACGCGTTCGGCCGGCTCATCGAGACCGTGCAGCGCACGGTGGGTGACGACCGGGACACCGTACGGATGCGGCTGCTGGAGCTGTTCGAGGTCGTGGGGCCCGACGATCCCCGGGTGATCGCGGCGCGCAGGGCGCTGGCCCGCGCCCTGTTCTGACCAGTCGTTAAACGCGCGGGCATGTGATGCCCGCGTGAAAAGTCTGTCCCCAAGGGGTCACCGCGGCCGCGCTTTGCCAAATCTTGGCAATCGCGGCCGCTGTTACTACAAGTAAGTCCCGGACGTTGATCTGTCGGATTCTGTCCATCGATCAACAGCTTTGTACGGCCGTTCGGCACCACCCTGTGTCGCCGGTCGAGATCGATGGGTCGTTGTTCGGTTATCCGGCCGTTACTAGCGAGTAACGAACCCCCTTGTGCGGGCGGCGAGAATGCACCACGATCGGCCACGCTCGGTCCAATCCCGTACCCCGGCAGCCGGTTGGGTCGCGGGACATCCTGGGTCCCCACCGAGCAGAGCCGGCGGCAGTGGCGCCGGCTCTTGGACAGGGGGGTCTTCGCCCTTCCGGTGAAGCCTGTCCAGCAGGGTTGTGCGTGATGCGTGTCAGGCGCGACCAGTGGTTGTCGCTCGGGGGTGATCGCCGGTGATTCGGGCGCAGTTGCGCCGCCGAGTGCAGGCGCTCTCCTTCCCGAGGACGTAGCACTTCTCCCATCCCTGCCCGGCTGAGCCTCGGATCGAGGCTGGTCAGGACAGGAGATGTACGTCCGAGAAGGAGGAAATATGGAGTCCCAGGTGCGTGGCGGGACCAGATGGAAGCGGTTCGCTGTGGTCATGGTGCCCAGCGTCGCCGCCACGGCTGTGATAGGCGTGGCGCTGGCGCAGGGTGCTCTCGCGGCATCGTTCAGTGTGTCGGGGCAGTCGTTCAAGGTCACGGCGAAGGAGCTCAACGGTACGGGCTTCTCCCAGTACGGGGCTGTTGATCCGGGGACCACCCTCTCCGGTGAGAAGACGGCTCACGCGGTGGCGGTCTCAGCGTTCAAGTCGGCCTACATCGAGAAGATGTGCCAGTCCGTTGTCACTCCGAGCGTTCCTTTCCTCGGGGACGTCACTCTGAGGCTGGAGGCAGGTGACAGCAGCGACCAGAAGAAGCAGGTCTACGCCAAGAACCTGTACATCGATGTCGAGGACCTTCAGGCGGACGCCGAGTTCCACAACATAGACATCGGCGTGGCGGCCGGTGCCATGAAGAACGGCCCCGGCCCCGGCATGAAGGGTGGCAAGGAGCAAGCCAACCCGAACGGCTTCGGCCAGCAGGCCGAGTCGGCGACGCTGCGGGACGTGAAGCAGACGGCATGGGCGACCACTGCCGGAACTTTCAAGCTGAGCGGTCTGCACATGTCGCTGCACAAGGGCAAGGGCGCCGGCATCGAGTGCTACTGAGCACTCCCTGACGGGCGGGGAGCCGACGGCGCCCCGCCCGTCCGCCATCGACCCGCCTCTTCACTCACCACCCTCACCACAGCAACGCCGCACCAGGGAGCTGTTTTCCATGAGCGCCGAGACCTCTGCCGCGCGCGGCCAGTTCATCCGCCGGAGGCTGCAGTTCCGCGCCTGGCGGGGCGCAAGGCCGTTCTGGGCCGGCCTGTTCATCATGATCGGCGGGGTTCCGATCATGTACTTCCCGTACGCGCACATCCAGTTGGGGCATCTGACCCTGGCGATGTCCACCACCGCGGGCGCCGGCTCCCTGATCATCGGTGTGCTGCTCGTCGTACTGGGCATCAGCCTCTGGTTCCAGAAGTACATCCGGACCTTCGCGGGCGTCGCGGCGATTCTGTTGGGCCTGGTTTCCATTCCGGTGTCCAACTTCGGCGGCTTCATCATCGGTTTCCTGTTCGCCCTCGTCGGCGGCGCGATGGCAGTGGCGTGGGTGCCGGGTGAGCCGCCCGTGGTGGAGGGCACCTCGAACACAGGCGCCGCGCCTCAGGCCACGGACCCGGACACGACGGCCCTCGAGGCGGTGGGGGACGGGATGAGCGGCCCGAACGATCTGTCAGGAACGAACCCGGCTAACGGGGCGAACGGGAGGCACAGTGCCGGCTGACGAGGTGACCCACGGGGCTGAGGTGGGGGCGTCCCGTGTGAGAACCGGGCCGCGCCACGCGGCACCCAGGAAGCCGCTGTTCACCAGGTTCAGCAGGCCGACCGGCAAGGCGATAGCCATGACGGCGATGCCGACGGCGGTGCTCATGGGGTTGGGCTTCACGTCGACGCTCGCCATCGCCGACAGCGACACTCCGGCGGCACCGACGTCGAAGAGCCTGACGGTCGACGAGTACAAGGACTGTGTGGCGGCACTGGAGGACTCCGGCAAGGAATCCGACAAGGACGCCGACAAGGACTCCGCCTCGCCCACGCCGTCCCCCTCCGCGAGCGATGGCGCGTCGGACGAGAAGGACGACGACCAGGGCGACACGGCCCCGAAGCCGTCTCCCTCGGGTGCCACGGACGCGAACAACGGCGGTTCCTCTTCGTCGGATTCAGTTGCCGACGACAAGGCCGAGCCGAAGCCGAGCCCGTCCACGAGCGCGCCCGCCACGGGCGGCGACGACGCGGAGGCCACTCCGTCCCCCTCGCCGTCCGAGAGCGGCGGCAACCTGCTGGAGGGCATCGGCGACGCGATCGGCGGCATCTTCGACGGTGGGAAGGGCGAGGACAGTGGCGGGGCGAGCTCCGCCCCGACCCCGTCCGCCTCGGCGTCGCAGAGCACCGAGAAGCCGGCCGAGGACACCTCCGGCGCCGGCGAGGACACGGCCGAGGAGGCCACCGGCACGGTCGAGGACACCGTCAAGGACACCACCGGCAAGGCGTCCGACACGGTGAAGGACACCGGCAAGACGGTGGAGGACAGCACCAAGGCCGTCGAGAAGGAGGCCGAGGACGCGGCGGAGAAGGCCGCGGAGGCGACCGCCTCGCACAGCCCCTCCCCGAGCGCCACCACCGACCCTGACGACTGCCCGGCCGCCACCGACGCCGAGGGCGGCGTCGACAACAAGGTGCCGCTGCCCGACGACCCGTGGTTCCTCAACGCCAGCTCGCTGACGCTGAAGGGCGCCGACTACCAGGGCATCGTCGAGGTGCGGACCGCCAACGGCACCGTCAAGAAGGTGCTGAAGTACGTCATCTCCGGCGGCACCGACATCGGCGACCTGCACCAGACGGTCAAGGACAAGCAGTCCGGCAAGACCTACCACGTGCAGGCCGCCAAGGGCTCGACGTCCACGATCACCGGTGGCGACACCGTGATGTACACGGAGAGCATCTCCGGCAACCTGCTCGGGCTGATCCCGATCACGTTCGACCCGGAGCACCCGCCGCCGCTGAACATCCCGCTGATCTACTTCACCAACGTGACGGTCCAGCAGGCCGGCCAGTTCGGCGGGACCCTGCACGTGCCGGGGCTGCACAACTTCGTCACCGACTGAGCGCCCCCCGCAGCCTGTTCGGGAGCCGCACACACCGAGGGCGCCCCCTGGAGATCCAGGGGGCGCCCTCGGTGCCGTGTACAGGCCTTCACGGCCCGTGGGGGTCTTTTCGCCGGATCAGCCCTTGGCTTCGCCCAGGTGGTGGACCCGCACCATGTTGGTCGTGCCGGGGACGCCGGGGGGCGAACCGGCGGTGATGACCACGATGTCGCCGTCGTTGAAGCGGTTGAGCTTGACCAGCTCCTGCTCGACCAGGGCGACCATCTCGTCGGTGCTGTTCACGAACGGCACCACGTGCGGCTCCACGCCCCAGCTCAGCGCCATCTGGTTGCGGGTGGCCTCGTCGGTGGTGAAGGCGATGATCGGCTGGACCGCGCGGTAGCGCGAGAGCCGGCGGGCGGTGTCGCCGGACTGGGTGAAGGCCACCAGGCCCCGGCCGCCGAGGAAGTCGGCGATCTCGCACGCGGCGCGGGCCACCGAGCCGCCCTGCGTGCGGGGCTTCTTGCCCGGCACCAGCGGCTGCAGGCCCTTGGACATCAACTCCTGCTCGGCCGCGGCGACGATCTTCGACATCGTCTTGACGGTCTCGATCGGGTACGCGCCCACACTCGACTCGGCGGACAGCATGACCGCGTCGGCACCGTCCAGGATCGCGTTGGCCACGTCGGAGGCCTCGGCGCGGGTCGGACGGGAGTTGGTGATCATCGACTCCATCATCTGGGTCGCCACGATCACCGGCTTGGCATTGCGCCGGCACAGCTCGATCAGGCGCTTCTGCACCATGGGGACCTTCTCGAGCGGGTACTCGACGGCCAGGTCACCGCGGGCGACCATCACACCGTCGAACGCCATCACGACGTCCTCCATGTTCTGCACCGCCTGCGGCTTCTCCACCTTGGCGATGACCGGGACGCGGCGGCCCTCCTCGTCCATGACGCGGTGCACGTCCTGGACGTCCTTGGCGTCGCGGACGAAGGACAGCGCGACCAGGTCGCAGCCCATGCGCAGCGCGAAGCGGAGGTCCTCGATGTCCTTCTCGGACAGCGCGGGCACGTTGACGGCCGCGCCGGGCAGGTTGATGCCCTTGTGGTCGGAGATGACGCCGCCCTCGATGACGATCGTCTTCACCCGGTGGCCCTCGACCTCGGTGACCTTCAGCTCGACGTTGCCGTCGTTGATGAGCACCTGGTCGCCCTTGGTGACATCGCCGGGCAGGCCCTTGTAGGTCGTCCCGCAGATCGTCTTGTCGCCGGGGACGTCCTCGGTGGTGATGGTGAACTCGTCACCGCGCACCAGCTCGACGGGACCCTCGGCGAAGGTCTCCAGACGGATCTTCGGGCCCTGGAGGTCGGCGAGGACACCGATGGCCCGGCCGGTCTCCTTGGCGGCGGCACGGACCCGGTCGTACCGGCCCTGGTGCTCGGCGTGCGAGCCGTGGCTGAAGTTGAAGCGGGCCACGTTCATGCCGGCTTCGATCAACGAGACGAGCTGATCGTGGGAGTCGACCGCGGGGCCGAGAGTACAGACGATTTTCGAACGGCGCATGGGGGCGATCCTATCGGTTTGTTTCGCAACGGAATATTCCGTCTGGCGGAAAATACAAAAGGGCGGGTTGCCGCTCAGGTGTGATTCCCCGAACCAATTACCAGCGCGTAGGTCTGTGTCGCGATCTCCAATTCCTCGTCGGTGGGCACCACCGCCACGGCGACCCGGGCGCCCTCGGGCGAGATCAGCCGGGCCTCGTCACCGCGCACGGCGTTGCGCTCGCCGTCCACCGCCAGGCCCAGCCCTTCGAGGCCCGCCAGGGCGGCCGCCCGCACGGGAGCCGCGTTCTCACCGACACCGGCGGTGAAGGCCACCGCGTCCAGGCGCCCGAGCACGGCGTAATAGGCGCCGATGTACTTCTTCAGCCGGTGAATGTAGATGTCGAACGCCAGCTCCGCCTGCTCGTCGCCCGCGTCGACGCGGCGGCGGATCTCCCTCATGTCGTTGTCACCGCACAGACCGATCAGACCGCTCTTCTTGTTGAGAAGAGTGTCGATCTCGTCGGCGGACATTCCACCAACACGCATCAAATGGAAGATGACGGCCGGGTCCATGTCTCCGGAGCGCGTACCCATCACGAGCCCCTCCAAAGGCGTCAGGCCCATGGAGGTGTCCACGCACCGGCCGCCCCGCACGGCCGAGGCCGACGCCCCGTTGCCCAGGTGCAGCACGATCACGTTCGTCTCGGACGGGTCCTTGCCGAGCAGCTCGGCGGTGGCCCGGGAGACGTAGGCGTGCGAGGTGCCGTGGAAGCCGTAGCGGCGGATGCGGTGCTCGTCGGCGGTCCTCACGTCGATCGCGTAGCGGGCGGCCGACTCCGGCATGGTCGTGTGGAACGCGGTGTCGAAGACGGCGACCTGCGGCAGGTCGGGGCGCAGCGCCCGGGCCGTGCGAATGCCGGTGAGGTTGGCCGGGTTGTGCAGCGGGGCCACCGGGATGAGCCGCTCGATCTCGGCGAGCACGGTGTCGTCGATCACGGTCGGCTCGGTGAAGGTCTTGCCCCCGTGCACCACCCGGTGCCCGATCGCGGCCAGTTCGGGCGAGTCCAGACCCAGGCCGTCCTTGGCGAGCTCCTCGGCGACGGCCTTCAACGCGGCGTCGTGGTCGGCGATCGCACCGCCGCGCTCCCGGCTCCCGCCG
This sequence comes from Streptomyces sp. NPDC096046, assembly GCF_040303285.1. Classification (NCBI taxonomy): domain Bacteria; kingdom Bacillati; phylum Actinomycetota; class Actinomycetes; order Kitasatosporales; family Streptomycetaceae; genus Streptomyces; species Streptomyces sp. NPDC096046. Next base: position 14,379 of record NZ_JBEOSZ010000064.1, read on the forward strand.
CCGGCCGGGGTGTGCTTCAGCCGGGAGGACTGCTCGCCGATGCGCTCGACCAGGCCCACCGCCAGCCGGCGGCTGTCGCGCATGTCGAGCAGCTGGTACTTCACCGACGAGGAACCGGAGTTGAGGACGAGGACACGGGTCGGGCTGCTCACTGGGCGGTCGCCTTCTCGCTCGGGGACGGGGCGGGGGACTGGGCCTGGATCGCCGTGATGGCGACGGTGTTCACGATGTCGGAGACCAGGGCGCCCCGGGACAGGTCGTTGACCGGCTTGCGCAGACCCTGGAGCACCGGGCCGACGGCGATCGCGCCGGCCGAGCGCTGCACGGCCTTGTAGGTGTTGTTGCCGGTGTTCAGGTCGGGGAAGATCAGCACGCTCGCCTGCCCGGCGACCTCGGAGCCGGGCAGCTTGGTCGCCGCGACCGACGGCTCCACGGCGGCGTCGTACTGGATCGGGCCCTCGATCTTCAGGTCGGGCCGGCGCGCGCGGACCAGCTCGGTGGCCTCGCGCACCTTGTCGACGTCGGCGCCCGAGCCGGAGGTGCCGGTGGAGTACGACAGCATCGCGATCCGCGGCTCCACGCCGAACTGCTCGGCCGTGGTCGCCGACTGGATGGCGATGTCGGCCAGCTGCTCGGCGTTCGGGTCCGGGTTGACCGCGCAGTCGCCGTAGACGAGGACCCGGTCGGCCAGGCACATGAAGAACACGGACGAGACGATGTCGGCGTCCGGCCTGGTCTTGATGATCTCGAAGGCCGGCCGGATGGTCGCGGCCGTGGAGTGCACCGAGCCCGACACCATGCCGTCGGCGAGGCCCTCCTGGACCATCAGCGTGCCGAAGTAGTTCACGTCGGACACCACGTCGTGGGCCAGCTCCACGGTGACGCCCCGGTGCGCGCGCAGGGCCGCGTACTTCTCGGCGAAGGCGTCGCGCAGGTCGGAGGCGGCCGGGTCGATCAGCTGGGACTCGCCGAGGTCGATGCCGAGATCGGCGGCCTTCTTGCGGATCTGGTCGACCGGGCCGAGCAGGGTCAGCTCGCACACGCCGCGGCGCAGCAGCACCTCGGCCGCGTGCAGCACCCGCTCCTCGGTGCCCTCGGGCAGGACGACCCGGCGCAGGTCGGAGCGGGCCTGCTCCAGCAGCTTGTGCTCGAACATCATCGGCGTGACGCGGTCGCTGCTCGGCGCGGAGACGCGGCGCGCGAGGTCGCCGGTGTCGGCGTACCGCTCGAACAGGCCGAGGGCCCGCTCCGCCTTGCGCGGGGTGGCGGCGTTGAGCTTGCCCTCCAGGGAGAACAGCTGCTCGGCGGTGGGGAAGCTGGTGCCGGCCACCGACAGCACCGGGGTACCGGGCGCGAGGCGGTCGACGAGGGTGAGGATGTGGTCACCGGGCACCTCGTCCAGGGTGAGCAGCACGCCCGCTATCGGCGGGGTGCCGGCGCTGTGCGCGGCGAGCGCGCCGACGACCAGGTCGGCCCGGTCGCCCGGGGTGATGACGAGGCAGCCGGGCGTCAGGGCGCCCAGGAAGGTCGGCAGCATCGCGCCGCCGAAGACGAAACCGAGCACGTCCCGGGCGAGCCCCGAGTCGTCGCCGAGCACCACCTTGGCGGCGAGGGCGTGGCCGATCTGCGAGACGGTCGGGGCGGACAGCGCGGGCTCGTCGGGCAGGACGTAACAGGGCACGGGCAGCCGGGAGTCGAGCTGGCCGGCGATCTCGTCACGGTCCTCGCGGGCCACCCGGTTGGCGACCATGGCCAGGACGTCGCAGCCGAGGGTGGCGTAGGCGCGGTAGGCGTTGCGCGTCTCGGCGAGCACCGACTCCACGGGCTGCTTGCGGCCGCCGACGACCGGGATCACGGACGCGCCGAACTCGTTCGCCAGCCGGGCGTTGAGCGCCAGCTCGTCCGGGAGCTGGGTGTCGGCGTAGTCGGTGCCGAGGACCAGGACGACGTCGTAGTCCCGGGCGACGAGGTGGAAGCGGTCGACGAGCGTGGACACCAGCTCGTCGGTGCCGGCCTCGGCCTGGAGGGCGGACGCCTCGTGGTAGTCCATGCCGTAGACGGTCGCCGGGTCCTGGGTGAGCCGGTAGCGGGCGCGCAGCAGCTCGAAGAGGCGGTCGGGCCCGTCGTGGACCAGGGGGCGGAACACACCGACCCGGTCCACCTGCCGGGTGAGGAGCTCCATGACCCCCAGTTCGACGACCTGGCGTCCGTCGCCGCGGTCGATGCCGGTCACGTACACGCTGCGGGTCACGCGCGCTCTCCGTTTCGTCTCGAGTGGGGGAGGCCTCACGCCACTGCTGTCCAGCCAGGGGCAGAAAAATCGCCCACCGAGGTGAGCAGAACCCTCTTGACAATACCTCTGCGGCTAGATAAGGCGCCCGGCAGGCCGGGGGTGCCGCACCGGGCCGTGGGGCGTGAAACAATCGGCAGTGGCTCACCGGTGTCAACAGCGAGCAGGAGACACAGCACGATGCGTATCGGAGTTCTCACCGCAGGCGGCGACTGCCCCGGCCTGAACGCCGTGATCCGGTCGGTCGTGCACCGGGCGGTCGACAACTACGGCGACGAGGTCATCGGCTTCGAGGACGGCTACGCGGGCCTGCTCGACGGCCGCTACCGCTCCCTCGATCTGAACGCGGTCAGCGGCATCCTGGCCCGCGGCGGGACCATCCTCGGCTCGTCCCGGCTGGAGCGCGACCGGCTCCGGGAGGCGTGCGAGAACGCCTCCGACATGATCCACGAGTTCGGGATCGACGCGCTGATCCCGATCGGCGGCGAGGGCACGCTGACGGCCGCACGCATGCTGAGCGACGCGGGCCTGCCCGTCGTGGGCGTCCCGAAGACGATCGACAACGACATCTCCTCCACGGACCGCACCTTCGGTTTCGACACCGCGGTGGGGGTCGCCACCGAGGCGATGGACCGGCTGAAGACCACCGCCGAGTCCCACCAGCGGGTGATGGTGGTGGAGGTCATGGGCCGGCACGCCGGCTGGATCGCGCTGGAGTCCGGCATGGCCGCCGGCGCGCACGGGATCTGCCTGCCGGAGCGCCCGTTCGACCCGGCCGACCTCGTGAAGATGGTCGAGGAGCGCTTCGCCCGCGGCAAGAAGTTCGCGGTGGTCTGCGTCGCTGAGGGCGCCCACCCCGCCGAAGGCACCATGGACTACGTCAAGGGCGCCATAGACAAGTTCGGCCACGAGCGCTTCCAGGGCATCGGCACCGCCCTCGCGCATGAGCTGGAGCGGCGCCTCGGCAAGGAGGCCAAGCCGGTCATCCTCGGCCACATCCAGCGCGGTGGTGTGCCGACCGCCTACGACCGGGTGCTCGCCACGCGGTTCGGCTGGCACGCGGTGGAGGCGGCGCACCAGGGGAGGTTCGGCCGGATGACCGCTCTGCGCGGGACGGACATCGTGATGGTCCCGCTGGCGGAGGCCGTGACCGAGCTGAAGACGGTGCCGAAGGACCGGATGGACGAGGCCGAGTCGGTTTTCTAGACGCCGTTCCCCCGGCCGGTCTCCAGGCGGGTGTCGTCCTGGAGCTTCGCCCAGAAGTGCTCCACGATGCGCTCCAGGAAGTCCTGTCCGGCGCCGCCCGCGTCACCGCTGCCGCCGCCCCAGCTCAGGGTGGCGGCCATGTGCCCCTGGTAGTCCTCGTGCAGGGCCCGCAGGGCGTCCTCCAGGAACCGCCGGTGCAGGGGCACGACTTTGGCCACCGGGCGGACATAGGCCTGCCAGCGGGTGGTGGCGGCGCTGCGCAGCAGGTCGCCGAGCTTGGCGTCCTTGCCGGTGACGGTGACGAAGTCGGGCAGTCCCAGCCGGAGCAGATCGGCCAGGGCGGCGGACTGGCGGTCGGTACCGCGCCAGGCGTCGGTCTCCTCCATGCGCAGATACGCGTGCACGTCGTGCCCCACGGCCCGGGCCACGTCCTCCGGGGCGAGGCAGCGGGCGATGCGGTGTTCGCGCAGGGTGCGCGGTCTGCCGATGAGCTCGGCGGGCGAGCACCACAGCACGCCAGCCAGCGCCGTGAGCTCGGCGTCGGTCGGGGCGGCGGCCCCGCGTTCCCAGGCCATCACGTGGTCCGGGGTGACGTGGGGATGCCCGTACGAGACGCGCATGCCGTGGGCGACGTGCTCGGGTGCCATGCCGAGGGCCGCGCGCAGCCGGCGGGCGGCGGGGGCGTTGAAGGGCGGGGGCGTCGGGGCGGTCCGCGGCGGGGGAAGGGGCGGGGGCTGGCCCGGTCGGGCTGAAGGTCGGCGCACGGCCCACAAGCTAGGGCGGCGGGAGGGGCCTGACTACGGTCTGTTCGGCCAGGATCACGGATTGTAGGAAGCTACGGCTACCGGCGGGTTCGACCGGGGTTGAAGATCGTCGGTCGGCCGGTGCGGAGCGGGGCGAGGAGGGCGCCGGGGCCCGGCGGCCGCGGGCCCGAAAGGCCATGACCCGCGTAAAAGGCAAGCTCAAGGGGCATATGCGCGAGTTTCTTCCCGCGTCGCACTTCTGGCACCTCACGACCGTGGGGGCGGGGCGGGGCGCCTCAGGTGTCGCCCAGGTGGGCGGACATCGAAGGGGAGTGCGTCATGGCCGACACCTCGACGGGGCGGGTGAAGTGGCCGGGACGGGTGGGTCGTGAACCCGAGTCGAGTGGTCTGGCCGGGTCGATGCGTGCGCGGCGGTTCGACGGGCGGCTGAGGGACCGTCACTGGCCCGTGACCCAGCGGTACCGCAACTCCGGTCGGCCCACCGTGCCGTACTGCGGGCGGCGGGCCGCGCGGCCCGCGTCGACGAGATGCTCCAGATAACGGCGGGCCGTGATCCGGGAGATGCCCACGGTCTCCGCGACTCCCGCGGCCGTGAGGCCCTCCGCGCAGTCGCGCAGGGCCTCCGTCACCCGCTCCAGCGTCGGCGCGCTCAGCCCCTTGGGCAGGGCGGCCGGGCCCGGCGCGCGCAGGGCCGCGAGCGCCCGGTCCACCTCGTCCTGACCGCTGGCCTCGCCGACCGCCGCGTGGAAGTCGGCGTAGCGCACCAGGCGGTCGCGCAGGGTCGCGAAGGTGAACGGCTTCAGGACGTACTGCACGACCCCCAGCGAGACGCCCTCGCGCACGACGGCCAGGTCGCGCGCCGAGGTCACCGCTATGACGTCCGCGTGGTGGCCGGCCGTCCTGAGGGACCGGGCCAGTTGCAGCCCGTGCACGTCCGGCAGGTGCAGATCGAGCAGAAGGAGGTCCACCGGGGTGCGCTCCAGGACCCGGCGGGCCTCCGCACCCGAGTGCGCCTTGCCCACGGCCACGAACCCGGGCACCCGGCCGACGTACATCACGTGCGCGTCGGCGGCGACCGGGTCGTCCTCGACCACCAGCACCCGGATGGCCTGCTCGGTGTCCGTCATGTGTCGCCTCCGCCGCCTCTGGCCGCCGTGGCCCCGGATGTCACGCCCGCGCCCGCCGTCGGCCCGGGCTCCCGCAGCGGCAGCCGCACCTCGAACGCCGCCCCGCCCCCGTCGGCCCCCGTCACCGTCAGGGAGCCCTCGTGCCGCTGCGCCGCCTGCCGTACGAGCGCCAGCCCGAGGCCCCGGCCGCCCGGGCCCGCCGGCTTCGTCGTGAAGCCGCGCTGGAAGACCGCCTCGGCGTGCTCGGGATCCACGCCCGGGCCCGTGTCGGAGACCCGCAGCACCAGCTCCGGGGTGTCCCCGGCGTCGCGGGTGTACGCCGCCACCGTCACCCGGGCCCGCGCGCTGCCCTGCGCCGCGTCCACGGCGTTGTCGATCAGGTTGCCGAGGATGGTCACCAGGTCCCGCGCGGGCAGGGTCGCCGGCAGCAGGCCGTCGTCCAGGCTGCTGTCCTCCGACACCATCAGCTCCACGCCCCGCTCGTTCGCCTGGGCCGTCTTGCCCAGCAGCAGCGCCGCGAGCACCGGCTCGCTCACCGCCGCCACGACCTGGTCGGTCAGTGCCTGCGCCAGCTCCAGCTCGGCCGTCGCGAACTCCACCGCCTCCTCCGCCCGGCCCAGCTCGATCAGCGAGACGACCGTGTGCAGCCGGTTCGCCGCCTCGTGGGCCTGGGAGCGCAGTGCCTGTGTGAAGCCCCGCTCGGAGTCCAACTCGCCCATCAGCGACTGGAGTTCGGTGACATCGCGCAGCGTGACGACCGTACCGCGCCGCTCGCCGCCCGACACCGGTGAGGTGTTGACGACCAAGACCCGGGACGCCGTCAGATGCACCTCGTCCACCCGTGGCTCCGACGCCAGCAGGGCGCCCGTCAGCGGGGCCGGCAGCCCCAGCTCCGCCACCGACCTGCCCACCACGTCCCCGGCCACGCCGAGCAACTCCCGACCTCCGTCGTTGATCAGCGCCACACGGTACTGCCCGTCCAGCATCAGCAGGCCCTCGCGTACGGCGTGCAGGGCGGCCTGATGGTAGTCGTGCATCCGGCTGAGCTCGGTCGCGTTCATGCCGTGGGTGTGGCGGCGCAGCCGGGCGTTGATGACGTAGGTGCCGACCGCGCCCAGCGCCAGCGCGCCCGCCGCGACGCCGAGCAGGGCCGTCAGCTGGTCCTGGACCCGCTGGGTGATCTGGTCGACGCGGATCCCCGCGCTGACCAGGCCGACCACCTTCCGGCCGTCCCAGATCGGGGTGACGGCCCGGACCGACGGGCCGAGCGTGCCGGTGTAGGTCTCGGTGAAGGTCTGGCCCTTCAGGGCCCGCTCGGTGTGGCCCTGGAAGGTCCGGCCGATCTGCCGGGGGTCGGGGTGCGTCCAGCGGATGGCCCGCGGGTCCATGATCGTGACGAAGTCGACCTCGGTGTCCCGCATCACCTTCAGCGCGTACGGCTGGAGCTCGACCGTCGGATCGCTGGTGCGGGTCGCCGCCAGCACGGACGGGGAGTCCGCGACGGACCGCGCCACCGCCCTGGCCTGGCGCGCCGCCGCCTCCTCGGCCTGATTGCGGTCGCTGACATAGGTGAACAGCGCGTATCCGGCCACGACGACCGCTATCAGCACGGCCTGCATGGCGAAGAGCTGGCCCGCCAGACTGCGGGGACCGGGGACGGTGAGGCGCATGCCGTCAGTCTGCACCGTGGCTGATTGTGAACTAAATGAACGGAAGGGTGACCGCGCTCACAGAGCAGGACATAGTCACGGGCATTCCCCATAACGCATCCCCCGGGAGCCCCGCTCCCTTTCCCCCGGACGTGAGCCGCACGCCGGTGATGCCGACGACGTCGTCAAGGAGGGCCACCGTGACCAGCGCAGCCGATACGGCACCTGCCGCACCCAAAGCCAAGCGGGACCGTACGCACTATCTCTACATCGCGGTGATCATCGCGGTCGCCGCCGGTATCGCGGTGGGTCTGGCCGCACCGGACTTCGCGCAGGGGCTGAAGCCCATCGGTACGGGGTTCGTGGCCCTGATCAAGATGATGATCTCGCCGATCATCTTCTGCACGATCGTGCTGGGCATCGGCTCGGTGCGCAAGGCCGCCAAGGTCGGCGCCGTCGGCGGTATCGCCCTGAGCTACTTCATGGTGATGTCGCTGGTCGCGCTGGGCATCGGCCTGGTCGTCGGCAACATCCTGGAGCCGGGCACCGGCCTCGCGGTGACCGACGCGGTCAAGGACGTCGGTCACGCGCAGGTCGACGCCGAGGCGAAGGGCACCACTGAGTTCCTGCTCGGGATCATCCCGACCACGATCGTGTCGGCCTTCACCAACGAGTCGGTCCTGCAGACCCTGCTGATCGCCCTGCTCGCGGGCTTCGCGCTGCAGAGCATGGGCGCGGCCGGGCAGCCGATCCTGCGCGGCATCGAGCACATCCAGCGACTCGTCTTCCGCATCCTCGCCATGGTGATGTGGGCCGCCCCGATCGGTGCCTTCGGCGCCATCGCCGCCGTCACCGGCTCCGCCGGCGTGGACGCGCTCAAGAGCCTCGCCGTGCTGATGCTCGGCTTCTACGTCACCTGTTTCCTGTTCGTCTTCATCGTGCTCGGCGCCCTGCTGCGGGCCGTCTCCGGCCTGAACATCTTCGCCCTGTTCAAGTACCTGGGCCGCGAGTTCCTGCTGATCCTGTCCACGTCCTCCTCCGAGTCCGCGCTGCCGCGGCTCATCGCCAAGATGGAGCACCTGGGCATCAGCAAGCCGGTGGTCGGCATCACCGTCCCGACCGGCTACTCCTTCAACCTCGACGGCACCATGATCTACATGACCATGGCCTCGCTGTTCATCGCCGACGCCATGGGCACGCCGATGTCGATCGGCGAGCAGATCCCGCTGCTGCTCTTCCTGCTGGTCGCCTCCAAGGGCGCCGCCGGCGTCACCGGCGCCGGCCTCGCGACGCTGGCCGGCGGTCTGCAGTCGCACAAGCCGGCCCTGGTGGACGGCATCGGCCTCATCGTCGGCATCGACCGCTTCATGAGCGAGGCCCGCGCCCTGACCAACTTCGCCGGCAACGCCGTGGCCACCGTGCTGATCGGCACCTGGACGAAGGAGATCGACAAGGACCGCGTGAACCAGGTCCTCGCCGGTCGACTGCCCTTCGACGAGAAGACGCTGCTGGACGACGGTCACGGCGGCCCGGCCGAGGACCACGTCGAGGCCGAGGTGCCCGACCGGGGCGGTGAGAAGGAGCTGGCGAAGGCCTGAGGGCCGCGCCGCCCCCGCGAGACTCCGGGCGGCTGGGTGTCCCCCCGTCGCTCAGCCGCCCGGTTCGTCCTTCAGGACGATCCTTCAGCACGATCAAGCGTTCAGTTTCGCCACCAGCCCGGTGGCCTTCGAGGCGGGCACGCCCGCCGCGGTCAGCACGGTGACCGCGGCGCAGCGGCCCGCCTCTTGTGCTGCCAGCAGACCGTCGTTCACCGCCTCCATCACCGCGAACAGCATCTGCTCGTGCACATAGGCCAGGGCCGGGGCCGGCAGCGGTGAGCTGAAGACACCCTCGTCCAGCCCGTGCTGCAGCAGCCTGATGCTCTCCCGCCGGACCGGGGCGAGCCGCTCCCGGATGCCCTGCACGGTGACCGTGCGCTGGGCGAGCGCGACCAGCAGCCGGTAGCGGTCGGCGATCGACCACACCGCCAGCACCGATCGCGCCACCGCCTCCGCCGGATCCCGCACGTCCGCGCGGCCCGCCGCGTGCGCGGCCGACAGCGCCTCCACGGCCTCGTCGACGAGTGTGCCGATGAGCGCCTCGCGGGTCGGGAAGTGCCCGTACACCGTTCGCCGTACGACGCCCGCGGCCCGCGCGATCTGGTCCATGGACGCGTCGGGGTCGCGCAGCAGCTCGGCGAGGGCGACGTCGAGAAGACGGCGGCGGTTGGCGTCGGCGCGGCTGGTACCCGTGGTCATGGACGTCATTGTGCCCCTTCCCGCATCGAGTTGCACAGTAGTGTGCAACGGCGTAGATTGCACAGCGTTGTGTAAATGCACATCCATGTGCAATTCAGCGAGGAAGGCAACCCCTGCCATGCGACTCGTCATGAACGAACCGGCCGAGAGGATGGACCGCCCCTACGCACGCCGCTGGTGGGCGCTCCTCGTGCTCTGCCTGAGCCTGCTGATCATCGTGATGGCGAACACCGCCCTCACCGTCGCCGCGCCCGCCATGACCGAGGACCTCGGGCTGTCCAGCGCCGACCTGCAGTGGGTGATCGACGGCTACACCGTCCCCTACGCCGCGCTGATGCTGCTGCTCGGCGCGATAGGCGACAAGTACAGCCGCCGGGGCGCGCTCGTGCTCGGGCTGGTCGTGTTCGCGGGCGGCTCCGTCTTCGGCTTCCTCGCCGACAGCTCCACGACGGTCATCGCCGCACGGGCCGTGATGGGCGTCGGCGCCGCGATGATCATGCCCGCCACGCTGTCCCTGCTCGCCGCGACCTTCCCGCGCGCCGAACGGGCCAAGGCCATCACCCTGTGGACCGCCACGGCCGGGCTCGCCATCGCCGCCGGACCGCTGGTCGCCGGGGCGCTGCTGGAGGACCACGGATGGTCCTCGACGTTCCTCATCAACGTCCCCGTCGCGGTCCTGGCCCTCGTCGGCGCCCTCGTCCTCGTACCGCCGTCCCAGGCCGCCGACCGCGGGCGCATCGATTACGGCGGCGGACTGCTGTCGGTGGTGTGGATCGCCGCGCTGGTCTACATGATCATCGAGGGTCCGCACTTCGGCTGGGGCGTCAGGGCCGTCACGGCGGCGGTCGTCGCCGGCGCCGGGCTCGTCGCCTTCGTCCTGTGGGAGCTGCGCCACCCCCGCCCGCTCCTCGACGTCCGCCGCTTCACGGACCGCGGCTTCGCCGGTTCCAACCTCGCCGTCGCCCTGTTCTTCCTCGCGGTCTTCGGGGCCTTCTACTACCTGACGCAGCACCTCCAGTTCGTCCTCGGCTACGACGCCCTGGACACGGGGCTGCGCATGCTGCCGCTGGCGGGCGCCGTGTTCGTCGGGGCGGCCCTCACCGGCTTCCTCACGCCCCGGGTCGGCATGAAGTGGACCGTCACGGCCGGCATGGTCGGCGGCACGGCCGCCCTGGCGCTGCTCACCCGGGCCGACGCCGGTTCGTCGTACGGCGACTTCGTCGCGCCTCTCGTCGTCCTCGGCCTCTCCATCGGGCTCGCGCTCTCGCCCTGCACGGACGCGATCATGGGGGCGTTCCCGGAGTCCGAGCTGGGCGTCGGCGGCGCCGTGAACGACACGTCGCTGGAGCTCGGCGGTTCGCTGGGCATCGCCATCCTGGGCTCGCTGCTGGCGACGTCGTACTCCGGGCACCTCTCCGACGCGACGGCCGGCGGCAAGCTCCCCCCTTCCTCCCTGGCCACGGCCCAGGACTCCGTCGGGGCCGGGTACGCCGTCGCCCACGGCATCGGCGACAAGGCCCGGCAGCTCGCCGAGCGGGCCGCGCACACCAGCGACCCCCAGCAGGCGGAGCGGCTCCGGTCGCAGGCCGACCGACTGGGCGGGGACGCGCGGCAGATGGCCGACGCGGTCGGGTCCGCGTTCTCCGACGCGGTCGCGCACACCAGCCTGATCGGGGCGGTGATCCTGGGCGCCGGCACGGTGGTGGTGGCGCTGCTGCTGCCCGGCAGGGCGAAGCCCGCCGACGAGCCCGCGCAGGAGAACAAGGAACTGGAGTCCGCCGGGACCCGCTAGGACGCGGGGAGCCCCGTGAAGTCGATGGTCGGCGCGCGGCCCAGGCGGCGGCTGCTGGAGGAGCTCGCCGACGTGCTGTAGAGACCGCCCCGTATGCGCCCGACATGAGGAAATCCCCCGAGCAATTGCGCTCGGGGGATTTCCTTGCGTATATTTGTTTGTTCGTGCCTTCAAGCTGATTGGAGGCATGGTGAAGTTCAGTGAGCACAGTATATCCGGGCGGGAGTGGAATTGTCAAACACCGAATTTCCGGACGATGAATTGCGCCAGGAACAGGAATTCATCGACACGTTGTACGCGCGCGTGGACGCGCTGCGCGGCGACGCCGAGACCTCCGTCACGGACGCCCTCGCGCAGGGCAACGCCCCCATGCAGGCCAGACTCGAGCGGGACATCCTGGTAGCCGAGCGCTCCGGGCTGCTCGCCGCGCTGAACGCGGTCGACGGCTCCCTGTGCTTCGGCCGGATCGACCTCACTTCGGGCGTCACCCACCACATCGGCCGGATCGGGCTGCGCACCGACGACGCCGAGCGCACCCCCGTCCTGATCGACTGGCGCGCCGACGTCGCCCGGCCCTTCTACCTGGCCACCGGCCACACCCCGATGGGCCTCAGGCGCCGGCGGCACATCGCCACCGACGGCCGCAGGGTCACCCGGCTGCACGACGAACTCCTCGACCTCGGCGACCGGACCCGCACCGGCCACGAGGACCCGACGGGCGACGCCGTCCTGCTCGCCGCCCTCGACTCCGCGCGCACCGGCCGCATGAGCGACATCGTGCAGACCATCCAGGCCGACCAGGACCGCATCATCCGCGCCCCGCACCGCGGCGTGCTCGTCGTGGAGGGCGGCCCGGGCACCGGCAAGACGGCCGTCGCCCTGCACCGTGCCGCCTACCTGCTCTACGAGCACCGGGAACTGCTCGCCAAGCGGGCGGTGCTGATCGTCGGGCCCAATCCGGCGTTCCTCGGCTACATCGGCGAGGTGCTGCCCTCCCTCGGCGAGACCGGCGTGCTCCTCGCGACCGTCGGCGAGCTGTACCCCGGCGTGAAGGCGACCGCCACCGACACGCCCGAGGCGGCCGCCGTGAAGGGCCGCGCCGGCATGGCCGACGTGCTCGCCGAGGTCGTCCGCAGCCGGCAGGCGCTGCCCGACCCGGTGATCGCCATCGAGCACGACCGCGAGGTCCTCATGCTCGACGACGGCCTGGTGGGCGTCGCGCGTGACCGCGCCCGCGGTGCCGAGCTGCCGCACAACGCCGCCCGGGAGCACTTCGAGGGGCACATCCTCAACGCCCTCACCGACCTGTACGCCGAGCGGATCGGCACCGACCCCTTCGACGGGTCCAGCCTGCTCGACCCCAGCGACATCACCCAGATCCGCGACGACCTCGCCGAGAATCCCGAAGTGTGGTCCGCCATCGACCGGTTGTGGCCGGTGCTCACCCCGCAACGGCTCGTGGCCGACTTCCTCGCCGCCCCGGAGGAGTTCCTGCCCCCCGAGGACGCCGACGCGGTACGGCGCCCCGTGACCCGGCGCTGGACGGTGGCGGACGTGCCGCTGCTCGACGAGGCCGCCGAGCTCCTCGGCGACGACGACCGGCTCGCCCGCGAGCGCGCCCAGCGCGAGCGGGAGCAGCAGATCGCCTATGCGCAGGGCGTGCTGGAGGTGTCCTACGCGTCCCGTACCTACGAGTTCGAGGACAAGGAGGAGGGCGACCCCGAGAGCTCCGAGGTGCTCTCCGCGCACGACATCATCGACGCCGAGCGGTTCGCCGAACGGCACGAGGAGGACGACCACCGCAGCGCCGCCGAGCGGGCCGCCGCCGACCGCACCTGGGCGTTCGGGCACATCATCGTCGACGAGGCGCAGGAACTGTCGCCGATGGCGTGGCGGCTGCTGATGCGGCGCAGCCCGACCCGATCGATGACCCTGGTCGGCGACCCGGCGCAGACCGCGGAGGCGGCCGGGGTCGGCTCCTGGTCGGACATCCTCTCCCCGTACGTGGAGGACCGCTGGGAGCACACCCGCCTGGGCGTCAACTACCGCACCCCGGCCGAGATCATGGACGTCGCGGCGGCCGTGGTGCGCGCCGAGCACCCCGGGTTCGAACCGCCCAGCTCCGTCCGCTCCACGGGCGTACGCCCCTGGGCCCGCGCCACCGACGACCTTCCGGGCGCCGTCGCCGAGGCGGTCGAGGAGCTCACCCCGGCCGAGGGGCGGCTCGCGGTGATCGCGCCGCGCGACCTGCACCGCTCCGTCGCCGCCCGGCTGGACGGCGTCACGGCGGGCGCGGAACCCGACCTCACCCGGAACGTCGTCCTGCTCGACCCGCGCCAGGCCAAGGGTCTTGAGTTCGACTCCGTCCTCGTGGCCGAGCCCGGCCGGTACGGCACCAGCGATCTGTACGTGGCCCTGACCCGGGCCACCCAGCGGCTGGGCGTGCTGCACACCGGGGAACTGCCGAAGGCTCTGGCGGAGGCCTTCGGGTAGCGAAGCGGCCCCGCATCCGCCCCCTCCGGCCGGGTGCGGGGCCGTCTACCGCAGCAGCGACCTCGGATTACGCAGGGCGTGCCACAGCCCGGTGGCGAGCGGTACGACGGTCAGGGCGAAGAACACCCAGAACAGGAACTCGGCCCCGGGGGTGAGCTCGTAGACGGTGCCGTCCTCCCACTCGCAGTAGGCCCGCGGCGGAAACGGGGTGGAGACGCCCGATACCTGTCCGCTCCCGATGACCCCCTCCCGGTACGGCTCCCCGGGGCAGGGGGCGGTCTCCGGGAAGAGGAAGGGGTCGTCCGCCGCCATGATGAACAGCCAGGTGGCCGCGGTGAGCGGCACCGCCCAGAACACCGACGTCCTCACCCACAGCGGCAGCAGCGGATGCGCCAGCAGCCCCCGCAGGGCGACCCAGCCGACGACCAGCCCGGCGAAGAGGGGCAGCAGCGTCATGACGTCACGGCCGCCTTGCGGGCCCGCAGCTCGCTCGCGTAGCCCGCGCCGATGACGAACAGCGCGGCGGACAGGGCGAGGGACGCGCTCGCCCCGTTCATCCACACGTAGTCCGGATCGCTGGAGTAGACGGAGCCGTCCTCGCGGACGCAGTCGAAACGCAGTGGCAGGAACGAGGACCGGTGGTGGCTCAGGCCCTCCATCGTGGCCGGGTCGAAGCCGTCACGGCAGGCCGGGGCGGGCATCGAGTTCGCGCCGTCACCGAAGGCGTGCTCCGACATCAGCACGGTGGAGGCCCCCAGCGAGTACACGGCCGCCGCCGCCCACGCGGTCGCGCCCGCCGCACGGCGCATCAGATGCACCGGCCACGGCTGGGGCCGCCCGGGCAACGCCATCGCGACAACACCCGCCGCGGCGACGAGCGCGCCGACGGCACAGGCCGCGGAGACACCGAAGCCCATCAGTACGGCGGGATCTGCGAGGTGAACGGGACGGCACGCATCCGGACACCACACCAGCACCCGACCGGACAGGCTGTGACGGAGGCCATACCTCCGGTCACAGCCCTGTCACAGGAGCTCCAGGCCACCTAGGCCGGCCGGAGCCACACCGTCGCCAGCGGTGGCAGGGTGAGGCGGATGCTGGCCGGGCGGCCGTGCCAGGGCTGGGGTTCCGGTTTGACCGGGTCGGGGTTGGTGACGTCGCTGCCGCCGTAGCGGGCCGCGTCGGTGTTGACGGCCTCGTGCCAGGCGGGGACGTCCTCCGGGACGCCCAGGCGGTAGTCCTGGCGGGTGACCGGCGCGAAGTTGGACACCGCCAGCACCGGAGCGCCCTCCTGGTCCAGCCGCAGGAACGCGACGACATTGTCGTCGGCGGCGTCCCCGACGATCCACTCGAAACCGGCCGGGTCCGTGTCCAGGCGCCACAGCGCCGGGGTCGCCCGGTAGACGGTGTTCAGGTCGCGCACCAGGTCCCGCACGCCCCGGTGGTCGGGCTCGGCCCCGTAGCCCGGATCCAGCAGCCACCAGTCGGGGCCGTGCGCCTCGGACCACTCGGCACCCTGTGCGAACTCCTGCCCCATGAACAGCAGTTGCTTGCCCGGGTGGGCCCACATGAAGCCCAGGTAGGAGCGCACCCCGGCGCGCTGCTGCCACCAGTCGCCGGGCATCTTCGACACCAGGGAGCCCTTGCCGTGCACGACCTCGTCGTGGGAGATCGGCAGGACGTAGTTCTCGCTGTAGGCGTAGACCATCGAGAAGGTCAGCTCACCGTGGTGGTACTTGCGGTACACCGGCTCGTGGCTCATGTACTGGAGCGAGTCGTGCATCCAGCCCATGTTCCACTTCAGCCCGAACCCGAGGCCGCCGAAGCCGCTCGGGCCCTGGTGGTGGGTGGCCCGGGTGACACCGTCCCAGGCGGTGGACTCCTCGGCGATCGTGACCACGCCGGGCACCCTGCGGTACACCGTCGCGTTCATCTCCTGCAGGAACGCCACCGCGTCCAGGTTCTCCCGGCCACCGTGCTCGTTGGGCGTCCACTGGCCCGGCTCGCGCGAGTAGTCCAGGTAGAGCATCGAGGCCACCGCGTCCACCCGCAGGCCGTCGATGTGGAACTCCTCGCACCAGTAGACGGCGTTCGCGACGAGGAAGTTGCGCACCTCGTTGCGCCCGAAGTCGAACTCCAGCGTGCCCCAGTCGGGGTGCGCCGCCCGCAGCGGATCCGCGTGCTCGTACAGCGGTCGGCCGTCGAACTCGGCCAGCGCCCAGTCGTCCCTCGGGAAGTGCGCCGGCACCCAGTCCATGAGGACGCCGATGCCGGCCTGGTGCAGCTTGTCGACCAGGAACCGGAAGTCGTCCGGCGTGCCCAGCCGGGCCGTCGGCGCGTAGAAGCCGGTCACCTGGTAGCCCCAGGAGCCGCCGAACGGATGCTCCGCGACCGGCATCAGTTCCACGTGCGTGAAACCCAGGTTCTTCACGTACCCGGGGAGCTGCTCGGCCAGCTGGCGGTACGTCAGGCCGGGCCGCCAGGAGGGCAGATGGATCTCGTACACCGAGAACGGTGCCTCGTGCGCCGGTGCCTCGGCGCGCTGGGCCACCCACTCGGCGTCGCCCCACTCGTACTCCGAGGACGTGATGACCGACGAGGTCGCGGGCGGCACCTCCGTGCGGCGGGCCATCGGGTCGGCGCGCATCGTCCTCGAACCGTCGGGCCGGGTGATCTCGAACTTGTACAGCTCGCCCTCGCCGACGTCCGGCAGGAACAGCTCCCACACTCCGGACGAACCCAGCGAGCGCATGACGTGGCCGGTGCCGTCCCAGAAGTTGAACGTGCCGGCCACGCGCACACCGCGCGCGTTCGGCGCCCACACCGCGAACCGGGTGCCGGTCACACCCTCGTGGGTCATCGGGTGCGCGCCCAGCACCGTCCACAGCTCCTCGTGCCGGCCCTCACCGATCAGGTGCAGATCGAGGTCGCCCAGCGTGGGCAGGAAGCGGTAGGCGTCCTCGGTCTCCAGCACCGTCCCCTCGTACTCCACGACCAGCCGGTACGCGGGGACCTCGCGCAGCGGCAGCAGGCCGGAGAAGAAGCCCTCGCCGTCGGGGTGCAGTTCGGCGCGCAGCTCCCCGGCGACGACGGTCACCGACAGGGCGTAGGGCCGGAACGCCCGGAAGGCGATACCCCCGGGCACCGGATGCGCGCCGAGCACGGAGTGCGGGTCGTGGTGCGTACCGTCGAGCAGCCGCTGACGGTCCACCGCGTCCACGGCGGGCGAGACGGCGACCTCCCTCTCCGGGGGGACCACCTGGGCCGGGGCGGTCCTTCCGGCGGCGGCCGTCCCGGTGGGAGCCCTGCCCGCGGGCGCCTTCTTCGCGGGCACTTTCTTCGCGGGGGCGTCGGCGGTGGTGGCCTTCTGGACGACCGTCTTCTCGGCGGTCCCCTTCTTGGCCGTCGCCTTCGGCGTGGCCGCCCTGGCGGCCGGTGCCTTCGCGGCAGGGGACTTCGTGGCCGAGGCCTTCGTCGCGGTGGCCTTCTTCGTCACGGCCTTCTTCGTGACGGCCTTCTTGGCGGCGGCTTTGGCGGGCACCGTCTTCTCGGCCGGCGCCTTCTTCGCGGCCGTCTTCGCCGGCGTCGCCTTCTTCACCGCCGCCTTCACGGGTGGAGCCGCCTTCTCGGGAGCCGCCTTCCTGGCCACCGCCTTCTTCGCCGTCGTCTTCGTCGGCGCCGCCTTCTCGGCCGTGGCCTTCACCGCAGGTGACTGCGTGGCGGGCGTCTTCTTGACGGCGGCCTTCTTCGCGGCGGCCGTCTTCTTCGCCGCTGCCTGTTTCGGCACCGCCGTCTTCTTCGTGGCGCTCTTCTTCTGCGCGGCCGTGGGCTGCTCGGGGATTTTCTCCCCGGCGGTGCCCTTGGGATGCGAACCGCTGGACTCAGGACGGGGGGTCACGGGCGGAGCCTCCAGGACGAGGGGTCGGTCAGGTCAGGTGGCCGGACGAGGCGAGCCGGTCTATGGCGGCCAGGGGCACCGGCAGCCAGTCGGGGCGGTGCCGGGCCTCGTACACCACCTCGTAGATCGCCTTGTCCGTCTCGTAGGCCCGCAGCAGCACCGGGTCGGTGCGCGGGTCGAGGCCGGAGGCCTCCGCGTAGCCGGAGCAGTACGCGGAACGGCAGGTCTCGGCCCAGTCCGGCTGGGGAGGGTCGGCCGAACGCGCCGCGTAGTCGAAGGACCGCAGCATGCCGGCGACGTCCCGCACCGCCGGCTGCGGCATGCGCCGCTCGGCGAGCGGCCGGGCCGGCTCTCCCTCGAAGTCGATCAGCCACCACTCGCCGGACGGCGAGCGCAGACACTGCCCGAGGTGCAGATCGCCGTGCACCCGCTGCGCGGTCCAGGTGCGGCCCTCGGCGGCGAGATCGCCCAGCGCCGTGAACGCCGACCGCAGCCCACCGGCGTACGGCCGCAGGGCGGGCACCGCCTGGACGGCCGCGTCCAGGCGCTCGATCATGCCGTCGACCATCATCTGCAGCTGCATGTGACCGAGCGTGACGGTAGGCAGCGCCCGGGCCAGCGCGGTGTGCACCTCGGCGGTCGCCCGCCCCAGGGCCCGCGCCTCGGCGCCGAAGTCCTCGCCTTTGGCCAGCTCGCGCAGGGCCAGCTCCCAGCCGTCGGAGGCGCCCTGCAGGAACGGCTGGAGCACCCCGAGGACGTACGGCTGGCCGACGGGGTCGCCCGGGCCCGCGGTGACGACCGGGTCCGCCGTGGGAGGAATGTCCGCGACCATCCAGGCCGTCGGAGCGGGAACGCGGGGGCAACCCTCGCGGGCCAGCGCGAGCGGCAGCTCCAGATCGGGGTTGACCCCGGGCACGATCCGGCGCAACAGCTTCAGGATGAACGTATCTCCGTAGACGATCGACGAGTTGGACTGCTC
Organism: Streptomyces sp. NPDC096046; assembly: GCF_040303285.1. Classification (NCBI taxonomy): domain Bacteria; kingdom Bacillati; phylum Actinomycetota; class Actinomycetes; order Kitasatosporales; family Streptomycetaceae; genus Streptomyces; species Streptomyces sp. NPDC096046. The sequence continues at coordinate 32,874 of NZ_JBEOSZ010000064.1, forward strand.
GGCGGTCACCACCCGCGGCACCAGTCCGGAGCGGATGTCCTGCCCGGTGTCCCGGTCGAAGCGGAGCCTGCCGATACGGGCCCGGGTGCGCAGTGCCTCCAGGAGCAGCTCGGCCGGCCTGGTGTCGTGCAGGGCGTCGTAGACGGTCCGGCCGGCCAGCGGTCCCGTCGGCACATGTCCGATCAGCGCGGGCGCCAGCCGAGGCGGCAGCGCCTCGCGCACGCCTATCAGCAGCTGGTAGCAGTCACCGGGGTGACCGGGCGCACCGTGGGACGGCACCACGGGCTGGTGGGCGCGGACGAGCAGGTGGTACAGGCCCAGCTTGGACGTGGCCGGGAGCAGCTCGGTGGCCTCGACCAGGGTGAACCCGGTGACCGGTCGCCCCTTGCCCGCGAACCAGCGCTGCCGCGGCAGCCATTCCCGCAGCAGCGGATCCAGGGAGGCAAGAAGGCCGGGCGGGGTGGTGACGGTGCGTGTGACGGCTTCCGACATGGCGTCGCGTCCTTTCACCCATGTTTGGTGCGCCTCCGGCGCCTGCGGCCGGCCCCGGACGGCGCCCCTCCGGCTCACGCGGGTGGGCGGGGTGTTACTGATGCGTGCCCCGGGCGGGGCGGAGGAAACGCCCCGCCGCCGGGGTTTGCCGCCCGCCCCGCACATCAGGCCTCAACAGCCCTTTTCAGGCTTCACATGGTTTCCTTGCGAAGCCTGAACCAGTAGAACCCGTGGCCCCCGAGCGTCAGCAGGTACGGCAGCTCGCCGATCGCGGGGAAACGGACCCCGCCGAACAGCTCCACCGGGTGCCGCGCCTCGAAGGCGCTCAGGTCCAGTTCCGTGGGCTGTGCGAAACGGGAGAAGTTGTTCACGCACAGCACCAGGTCGTCCTCGTACTCCCGCAGGAACGCCAGCACCGCCGGGTTCGTCGACGGCAGCTCGGTGTACGAGCCGAGTCCGAAAGCCGGGTTCTGCTTGCGGATCTCGATCATGCGGCGGGTCCAGTGCAGCAGCGACGACGGCGAGGCCATGGACGCCTCGACGCTCGTGACCTGGTAGCCGTAGACCGGGTCCATGATCGTGGGCAGGAACAGCCGCCCCGGGTCGCACGAGGAGAACCCGGCGTTGCGGTCCGGGGTCCACTGCATCGGCGTGCGCACCGCGTCCCGGTCGCCGAGCCAGATGTTGTCGCCCATGCCGATCTCGTCGCCGTAGTACAGGATCGGCGAGCCCGGCAACGACAGCAGCAGGGCCGTGAACAGCTCGATCTGGTTGCGGTCGTTGTCCAGCAGCGGGGCCAGCCGCCTGCGGATGCCGATGTTGGCGCGCATGCGGGGGTCCTTGGCGTACTCGGCCCACATGTAGTCGCGCTCTTCGTCGGTGACCATCTCCAGCGTGAGCTCGTCGTGGTTGCGCAGGAAGATGCCCCACTGGCAGTTCGACGGAATGGCCGGTGTCTTGGCCAGGATCTCGGAGACGGGGTAGCGGGACTCGCGGCGCACGGCCATGAAGATGCGCGGCATGACCGGGAAGTGGAACGCCATGTGGCACTCGTCGCCACCGTTGGTGTAGTCGCCGAAGTAGTCGACGACGTCCTCGGGCCACTGGTTGGCCTCCGCGAGCAGCACCGTGTCCGGGTACTGCGCGTCGATCTCCTTGCGCACCCGCTTCAGGAAGTCGTGCGTCTCCGGGAGGTTCTCGCAGTTGGTGCCCTCCTGCTGGTACAGGTACGGCACCGCGTCCAGCCGGAACCCGTCGATGCCCAGGTCCAGCCAGAACTTCAGCGCGGAGATCATCTCCTCCTGCACGGCCGGGTTCTCGTAGTTGAGGTCCGGCTGGTGCGAGAAGAAGCGGTGCCAGTAGTACTGCTTGCGGATGGGGTCGTAGGTCCAGTTCGAGGCCTCGGTGTCGACGAAGATGATCCGCGCGTCCTGGAACTGCTTGTCGTCGTCGGCCCACACGTAGTAGTCGCCGTAGGGGCCGTCGGGGTCCTTCCTCGACTCCTGGAACCACGGGTGCTGGTCGCTGGTGTGGTTCATGACGAAGTCGATGATCACGCGCATGCCGCGCTGGTGTGCGGCGTCGACGAACTCCACGAAGTCGGCGAGGTCGCCGAACTCCGGCAGCACGGCCGTGTAGTCCGAGACGTCGTAGCCGCCGTCGCGCAGCGGGGACTTGAAGAACGGCGGCAGCCACAGGCAGTCGACGCCGAGCCACTGGAGGTAGTCGAGCTTGGCGGTCAGGCCCTTGAGGTCGCCGACGCCGTCGCCGTTGCTGTCCTGGAACGAGCGGACGAGCACCTCGTAGAAGACGGCGCGTTTGAACCACTCCGGGTCACGGTCCCTGGCGGGAGTGTCCTCGAAGGTGTCCGGAACGGGTTCGTTGACGATCATGTTGTGGGTGACCCTCCGATCTCCGGGGTGGACGGTCGCAGAACCGTGAAGACGTGCGCGGGCCTGCGGCCCGGTTCGAGGCGCACATAGTTGGCCCTGCCCCAGTGGTAGGTCTCGCCGGTGAGCTCGTCGCGCACCGGCACCGACTCGTGCCAGGCCAGGCCGAGTTGCGGCATGTCCAACGAGACCGTGGCCTCCTGGGTGTGGTGGGGGTCGAGGTTCGCGACCACCAGAACCGTGTTCGAACCCTTCCGCTTCGAGTAGGCGATCACCGCTTCCTGGTCGGCGTGGTGGAAGTGCAGGTCGCGCAGCTGCTGGAGGGCCGGGTTCTCCCGCCGGACGGTGTTGAGCCGGGTCAGCAGCGCGGTGATGGTGCGGCCCTCACGTTCGGCCGCTTCCCAGTCACGGTGCCTGAGCTGGTACTTCTCCGA
>NZ_JBEOSZ010000065.1:0-34012 GCF_040303285.1 Streptomyces sp. NPDC096046
GGTGGCTCCGCCACATGACCGTTCACGGCGCACGCCGATCGCACGCACCGAACGCCGCTCCTTCTTCCACGTAGATCCATCAGAAGCCCCCTAGCGGTGCCCCAGAAAGATCGGGTTCGTGAAGGCCGCCAGTGGTCCGGGCAGCGGCCCCGCCGCCGCCTCGTGCCGCAGTTCGACCCGTACGTACGCCGCGTAGGACGGTGTCGTCCGCCACTCGGCCACGCCCGCACCGGACACCGGCAGGGGGGCACCGGTGTGGACGACGCCCTGGTCGGTGACGAAGCGGACCGTGCAGCGGGGGGCGCCCGTCACGTCGAGGCGGACGGTGACGGGGGTGTCGCGGCCCACGGCGAGCCGCTCGCCGATGCCGGCGTGCCCGCCGCGTCCGCCGGTCGCCCGCAACGACAGCGCGACCCTGGCGGACTCGGCGATGTAGGACCGTCCGGCCCGGATGCCCTCCTGGACGGCCTCGCGGGTCAGGTCCTCGGCCAGGACGACCGTCTGGGGGCTGCCCACCGCGTCCGGGGAGCGGTGGGCGTCGCTGCTGCCCATCGCCGGGAGCCGGCCGCGCCCGTCCCGTACGGACGCCACGAGCATGCTGTCCCAGTCGGCCAGCGCCACCTCGTCGTCGGGCGTGTAGGGGCCGTTCCACACCTCCACCGCGTCCGCCTCGTCGAAGCCGAACTTCCAGTTGCAGCCGACGCAGGTGGCGTGCGGGTGGGCCGGGACGACCAGGCCGCCGGCGCGCCGGATCTGCCGGGCGAACCGGCCGAAGCGGTTGTCGCGGGCCCGGTAGCGCCAGTCGACGAAGGTGCCCGGGTCGGTGCCGAGCGCGACGACGTGCCCGTTGCGGGTGGTGACCTCCTCGCCCAGCATGACCAGCAGGTCGTCCCCGGCCATGTCGGCCCAGTGGGCGTGCGCCGCGTGCGTGTTGTGCTCGGCGGAGTTGATGAAGTCCAGACCGGCGGCCCGGGCCAGTTCGCCGATCTCCGCGGGGGTGCGGCGGCCGTCGGAGTACCAGGAGTGCAGATGGCAGTCGCCCCGGTACCAGGCCCGCCCCCGGCCCTTCGCCCGCTCCGGCGGATACACCGGCTCGACGGCCTCGCCCGGCTCCCCGTACGTCAGCGTGATGGTGATCTCGTACGACAGGCCCTGCGGGGCGACCGTGTACGGGCCGAGCGCGATGTGCCAGGTGCCCTCGCGCACCGGGCCAGGGATGTAGCCGGGCGTCGCCTCGTCCGCGCGGAGGAAGAACTCGGTGCGCGCCCCGCCCGACCAGCCGCGAAAGCCCCGCCCGCCGAGCTCGGTGCCGCGCTCGTCGAAGACGCCGATGTCGAGGGCGTTGCCCAGGGTGCCGGCGGGGACGGAGGGCCGGTCGTAGGTATAGGCGACCTTGAGCTCCCGGACACCGGCCGGGACCTCCACGGGCACGTACACGAAGTCCGGGGAGCCGGGTGGCAGCGTGCCGCGCACGGTTCTGCTCTCCCGGCCCCCGCCGGCCGCCGACGCGAAGCTCACGCTTCCCAACGTAAGCGCGGCCGCCGCTCCCGTCACGAACAGAGCCCGCCGGCCGAACCCGCCGTGGCTGTCCTCGCACATGCTGCTGCTCCCCGGTGTCGTCGGCGACAAGGCATGAGTGGTGCGGGGTGGTGCCCAACCCTTGTAGTGAGGCGTGAACCGGTGTGCAAGGGAAGGGAAGGGGACGGCGGGAAGCGGGGAAACAGCCCGTGCGGGTCGGGTGCTGAGGCCCGCGTCCCGGGCCGGACCCACCAGCGCAGGGCCACCTAAAAATCCGACTGGTCGGTATGGACAGTCGGTCCGCCCTCGTGTACAGATGGCTCATGCGTATCGCCGTGACGATCTTCCTCACCGACGAGACGATCACTCCGACCCGGCTCGCCCGGGAGCTGGAGGACCGCGGATTCGCCGGGTTGTACCTGCCCGAGCACACCCACATCCCGGTGGAGCGGACCACCCCGTACCCGGCGGGCGGCGACCTGCCGCCCGAGTACGGCCGTACCCTCGACCCGTTCGTGGCGCTCGGCCAGGCCGCCGCCGTCACCGAGCGGCTCGGCCTCGGCACGGGCATCACGCTCGTCGCCCAGCACGACCCGATCGTCCTGGCCAAGCAGGTCGCGACCCTCGACCACCTCTCCGGCGGCCGGTTCACCCTGGGGCTCGGCTTCGGCTGGAACGTCGAGGAGGCCGCCGACCACGGCGTGCGGTGGAGCACCCGGCGCGAGCTGGTCCGGGACCGGATGGCGCTGATGCGGGCCCTGTGGTCCCAGGCGCCGACCGCGTACGAGGGGGAGTTCGGGAGCGTCCGGGCCAGTCACGCGTATCCCAAGCCCGTGCGGAACCCGCGCGGCCCGGTCACCGGCCCGCGCACGCTCGTCGGCGGGGCGGCCGGACCGAAGTTGTTCGCCCACATCGCCGAGTACGCCGACGGCTGGCTGCCGATCGGCGGCCGGGGCCTCGGCGAGTCGCTGCCGCTCCTGCGCACCGCCTGGGCCGACGCCGGCCGTGACCCCCAGGCCCTCCAGGTCGTCCCCTACGCCGTCCACCCGACCCCGGGCAAGCTCGCCCGCTACGCCGACCTCGGCATCGAGGAGGTCGTGGCGCAGCTGCCTCCGGCGGGGGAGGCGGAGGTGCTGAAGACCCTGGACGGCCTCGCCGGGTACCTCTGACAACTCCCCTGTGCGGCAGGGCGGTTGGTGATCCCTACTAAACTGCGGGTCAACAACCGGGTCGGGAACACCGGTGCGCGGCTGACCACCGCGCCGGACGGTGTGAGGGGCCCGGCTCACTGTCTTCACGGGGGAGAGCGTCATGCGGCTTGCCTGGTTTTCCTGGCTCCTGCGTCATTTCACCGAGTACGGCTACAGCCAGGGCCTGCTGCGTGCCGCGATCGGCACGACGGCCGTGCTGGTGACCGCAGCGCTGGTCTGGTTCGCCCTGCACCGCCAAAGACCGGCCGCCGTGGCCGCAGCCGGTCTCGTCTCGGCCCTGGGCATCGGATGGCTGGCCTTCCACTGACGGGGCTGCCCCGAGCCTGATCAGCGCACTCGTATGCTCGAAGGATGACGACTTCCGCGACCTCCGGAACCGGCCCCACCGAGAACTCCATGCGTCGCGCCCTGAAACGGGCCAGGGACGGCGTCTCGCTCGACGTCGCCGAGGCCGCGGTGCTGCTCCAGGCGCGGGGTGAGCGCCTGGAGGACCTGTCGGCGTCGGCCGCCCGGGTGCGGGACGCGGGCCTGGCGGCGGCCGGGCGGCCGGGCGTCATCACGTACTCGAAGAGCGTCTTCATCCCCCTGACGCGGCTGTGCCGGGACAAGTGCCACTACTGCACGTTCGTCACCGTCCCCGGCAAGCTGCGCCGGGAGGGTCATGGGATGTTCATGTCCCCGGACGAGGTGCTGGACATCGCCCGCAAGGGCGCCGCCCTCGGCTGCAAGGAAGCCCTCATCACCCTCGGCGACAAGCCCGAGGACCGCTGGCCGGAGGCGCGCGAGTGGCTCGACGCGCACGGCTACGACGACACCATCGCCTACGTCCGGGCCGTCTCCATCCGCATTTTGGAGGAGACGGGCCTGCTGCCCCACCTGAACCCGGGCGTCATGAGCTGGACGGACTTCCAGCGTCTGAAGCCGGTCGCGCCCAGCATGGGCATGATGCTGGAGACCACCGCGAGGCGCCTCTGGTCGGAGCCGGGCGGCCCGCACCACGGTTCTCCCGACAAGGAACCCGCCGTCCGCCTGCGGGTCCTGGAGGACGCGGGGCGTTCCTCCGTGCCCTTCACCTCCGGGGTCCTCATAGGCATCGGTGAGACCTACGAGGAGCGCGCCGAGTCCCTGTTCGCGCTGCGGAAGGTCTCCCGGGCCTACCACGGCGTCCAGGAACTGATCATCCAGAACTTCCGCGCCAAGCCGGACACCGCGATGCGCGGCATGCCCGACGCGGAACTGGACGAACTGGTCGCCACGGTGGCCGTCGCCCGGCTCCTCATGGGCCCGAGCGGCAACATCCAGGCCCCGCCCAACCTCGTCGACGACGAGTACGAGCGGCTGATCGCAGCCGGTATCGACGACTGGGGAGGTGTCTCCCCGCTCACCATCGACCATGTCAACCCCGAGCGCCCCTGGCCGCAGATCGAGCGGCTCGCCGAGAAGTCCCGCGCCGCCGGCTTCGAACTGCGCGAACGGCTCTGCGTGTACCCGGAGTTCGTGCGGCGCGGTGAGCCCTGGCTGGACCCGCGGCTGCGCCCGCACGTGGCCGCGCTGGCGGACCCGGAGACCGGGCTCGCCCGCCCCGAGGCCCTCCCGCGGGGCCTGCCCTGGCAGGAGCCGGAGGAGGTCTTCGTCGCGTCGGGCCGCACCGACCTGCACTCCTCGATCGACTCGGAGGGCCGCACCTCGGACCGCCGGGACGATTTCGACGAGGTGTACGGCGACTGGGACGCCCTGCGCGAGGCCGCCGCCCCGGGCATGGCCCCCGAGCGCATCGACACCGACGTACGGCAGGCCCTGCGCACGGCCGCCGACGACCCCACGAAGCTCACCGACGACGAGGCCCTCGCCCTGCTGCACGCGGACGGACCGGCGCTGGACGCCCTCGCGCGCATCGCCGACGACGTCCGCAAGTCGGCCGTCGGCGACGACGTCACCTACATCGTCACCCGCAACATCAACTTCACCAACGTCTGCTACACCGGCTGCCGCTTCTGCGCCTTCGCCCAGCGCCGCACGGACGCCGACGCCTACACCCTCTCCCTGGACCAGGTCGCCGACCGGGCCCAGCAGGCCTGGGAGGTGGGCGCGGTGGAGGTGTGCATGCAGGGCGGCATCCACCCGGATCTGCCGGGCACGGCGTACTTCGACATCGCGCGGGCCGTGAAGGAACGCGTCCCGGGCCTGCACGTGCACGCCTTCTCGCCGATGGAGGTCGTCAACGGCGCGACCCGCACCGGCATGTCCGTCCGCGAGTGGCTGACCGCCGCGAAGGAGGCGGGCCTGGACACCATCCCGGGCACGGCCGCCGAGATCCTCGACGACGAGGTCCGCTGGATCCTCACCAAGGGCAAGCTGCCGGCGGCCGACTGGATCGACGTGGTGACGACCGCCCACGAACTGGGCATCCGCTCGTCGTCGACGATGATGTACGGCCACGTCGACCAGCCCCGGCACTGGCTCGGGCATCTGCGCACCCTCGCGGGCATCCAGCAGCGCACGGGCGGCTTCACCGAGTTCGTGACGCTGCCGTTCGTGCACACCAACGCGCCGGTCTACCTGGCGGGGATCGCCCGCCCGGGCCCGACCACGCGGGACAACCGCGCGGTCACGGCCATGGCCCGGCTGCTGTTGCACCCGTACATCCCCAACATCCAGACCAGCTGGGTGAAGCTGGGCACGGAGGGCGCGGCCGAGATGCTCCGCTCGGGCGCGAACGACGTCGGCGGGACGCTCATGGAGGAGACCATCTCCCGCATGGCGGGCTCGTCGTACGGCTCGTACAAGTCGGTCAAGGACCTGATCGCGGTGGCGGCCGCCGCGGGCCGTCCGGCCAGGGCCCGGAACACCCTGTACGGGGAGGTTCCCGAGGAGCGGCAGCGGGCGGCGGTGGCCTCGGACGGGCAACTGCCTCAGCTGCTGCCGGTGCTGGACTGACGGGTCCCAGCGGCCCCGGCGTCCGCCGGCTGGTGCTCCGTCAGCAAGCGGCCGGACGCGGCGCCGGGGCTCGGCGGTCGCCCGGGAGCCGCGCCCCGGCCCAGCCACAGCAGCAGCAGGCCGAGGGCACCGGCGAGCGCGGGCCAGTAGACGTAGCGGAAGTCCGTCGCGGGCATGATCGGCAGATAACCGAGGATGTAGGCCGCCGCGCTGATGCCCAGCGCCCGGGCCGGCATCGCGAAGGCGCCCCGGCCGGGCCGGGCGGCGAGCACCAGCGCGACGGCCAGCCAGAACCACCCGCGGAACAGCCAGGGCAGGTCGGCGGCCATCCCCTTGACGTACGTGCCGAGCATCTCCTCCAGCCGGGGGTGCGCCACCTCGATGCCCAGGTCGTTGCGGGTGATACCCGCCTTGTAGGGATAGCCGGTCTCGAACAGCAGTGACGCGAACAGGCGCAGCCGGTACTGGAGGTACTGCGGCACGTGCCCGCCCATCTCCCGCAGCCACAGGGAGGTGATCTCGCCCGAGTCGCCGCGCAGTCCGTCGGCCGGCCGTTCGTAGCACGCCCAGTAGGCGTCGGACAGGGCGCCGACGCGCCGGCACTCGCGCGCCGAGGCCACGAGCCGGTCCCGGAGGGCGGGGGAGACGTCGGCCGACCGCAGCTCCTCCACCCGCAGCACGTGCACCAGGTCGTCCAGCATGATCTGCGCGCCCTGCTTGGTCCGCAGCGGCTCGGCGAACAGCGAGATGGCGACGGCGGGCACGACCAGCGCGACGGCGAGCGCGCCCGTGCACCGCAGCCACGTGCCGCGTCCGGGGGCGCGCCACAGCGCGAGGACGAGCAGGACGAAGACGGGGATCGCCGCGAGGAAGGCGTTCTTGCGCACGAGCATGGCGTAGGCGAGGAACAGCACGCCCAGCCAGAGCAGGCCCCACCGCACGGCGGGGCCCACGCGCCGGTCCCGGACGCGCAGCCCCGTGCACGCGACCGCGCACGCGGCGAGCAGCGCCTGAGCCGCGTGGACGTCCTTCCACACCACTCCGGCGAACGTCAGCACGAAGGGGGCCAGGCCGAGTCCGAGGACGGCGAGCGATCCGCCGCGCTTGCCGGTCAGGTCCCACACGCACTGGGCCAGCACCCACAACGTCCCCCAGAACACGAGCGACTGGAGGACCAGCATGGACGCGATCGAGCCGGTCACCGCGATGAGCGCCCGCCACACCAGGCTCAGCACGGGCGGGTGCCAGTCGGTCAGCGGCTTCTTCCCCTCGGCCTGCCGGAGCTGGTCGAGGCTGTCGGGACTCAGGTAGCCGGGGGCGAAGACGAGGATCGTGGCCAGGCAGCCCACGGCGGCGACGGCGGCCAGGGCCCAGCCCCAGTGCCGCACCCGAGGCATCCATCCCATTTGTCCCATGTGCCGGATGCTAACGGCTCACGATGCGACGAAGACGTAGCGCCGGTAGGCGTAGAAGCGGAACAGGGTCGCGAGCACCCAGCCCAGGACGCGGGCCGTGTTGTCGCTGAGCGGCGAGTCGAGTCCGAGCAGGTGCCGGGAGGCGAAGACGGTCCCGGCGGTGATGGCGAGCCCCACCCCGTTCGCGGCGAGGAAGAGGGCGAGTTCGCGGGTCACCTTCTCGCGGTGCCGGTCGCGGTAGGTCCAGTAACGGTTCCCGGCCCAGCTGAACAGCGCGGCGGCGCAGGTCGCGAGGGCGGACGCCAGGACCGGGGAGGCGCTCATCGGCCCGCCCCGCGCCCCACCGGGCAGCCCGAAGACGAGCAGGTTGTAGCCGCCGTGGTCGACGACGAACGCCAGCGCGCCGACGACGCCGAACTTGGCGGCTTCGCGCCAGATGCCCTGCACGGCGTGGCGCATGGAGCTGGTCACAGAGCTGGAAACCGGCACAAAAGGGAGAGTAGCCACCCGGCGTGCCCTCGCTCGGCGGGCTCGCTCATATCGCATCATTTCCTACTATCGGGCAGCGCTTCGGCCGAGGAGTGGGAGTGGCAGTGGAACCGACGATCGCGTGTGTCGTGCCGTGTCACAACGAGGAGGCGGCCGTCGGCAAGGTGGTCGGCGACCTGCGGGCCGCCCTCCCCGAGGCGGTCGTCTACGTGTACGACAACGCCTCCACCGACCGCACCGCGGAGGTCGCCCGGCAGGCCGGCGCGATCGTGCGGGAGGAGACCCGCAAGGGCAAGGGCAACGTCATCCGCCGCGCCTTCGCCGACGTCGACGCCGACGCGCTGCTCATCATCGACGGCGACGACACCTACGACGCCTCCCGCGCCCGGGATCTGGTGGACCTGCTCTTCGAGGGACCGTACGACCAGGTCGTCGGAGCCCGCCGGGTGACCGACGACGGGGCCTACCGGGCCGGGCACGCCGTCGGCAACAAGCTGCTCACCGGGGCGGTGCGATCCCTGTTCGGCAACGACGTGACGGACATGCTCAGCGGCTACCGCGTCTTCTCGCGGCGCTTCGTGAGGTCCTTCCCGGCGCTCGCCCGGGAGTTCGAGACCGAGACCGAGATGACCATCCACGCGCTGCACCTGCGGCTGCCCACGGCGGAGGTGGTCGTCGACTACCGGGTCCGGCCCGCGGGCGGCGAGAGCAAGCTGCGCACCTACCGGGACGGCTGGCGCATCCTGCGTGTCATCCTCGACCTGGCCCGGCGTGAGCGCCCCTCGCTGGTCCACACCGTCGTCGCCGGGCTCCTGGCCCTCGTCTCGGTCGTCCTCGGCATCCCCGTCATCGCCGACTTCGTCGAGACGGGCACCGTGCCCCGGGTGCCCACGGCGATCCTCGCCGCCGCGATCATGACCATCGCGGCACTCGTGCTGCTCGTGGGCTACATCCTCGAGTCGCTGACGCACATGCGCCAGGAGCAGACCCGTCTGGTGCACCTCTCCTACCCGGCCCCGGTGCGCGCCGCCCGCCACACCGCCCGCGGCGCCGGCACGGGCCCGGTCCCCGTCCGCAAGACCGCCGGCCGCCCCTGAGGCGGCCGGGGCCCCTGAGGCACCGGGGGGACGGCGGACGCGCAGTACGATGATCGGAACCCCGTTTCGGTGCGGGGTCCCGTGACTGAGGAGATGCGTGCCGGTGCCTGCCCGACTTCCTTCGTGGGCCTGGGTGACCGGGCTGACCGCGGGAGCGATAGCCGCGGTGACGGTCCTGGGCGTACAGGCCGACCGAGGCCCGCGCCCCACCGCCACGTCGGCCAAGCCGAGCAGCACGGCCTCGGCGCAACCCGCCCCCACCGCCTCGGCCCCGGCGAGGGTGCCCGACGGCTCCGGCACCGGCCGGCGCATCGTCTACTCCCTCGGCGAGAAGCGGGTGTGGCTGGTCGACGCGAGCGAGGCGACCCGCCGCACCTTCACCGTCTGGCCGGGCTCGGTCAGCCCCGACCCGGGCAGCTACACGGTGTCGTCGCGCAACGCGGCCACGACCGGCTCGGACGGCGTCCAGATCGAGCACATCATGTACTTCGCCGCGAAGTCCGGCGTCTCCGTCGCCTTCTCCAACGCCGTTGACGGAGCCTCGCCGCCGCCCGCCGCCTCCGGCACCAAGACGGGCGGAGTCAGGATGCGGAAGGCGGACGGCACGGCACTGTGGGCGTTCGGCACGGTCGGCACGACCGTGACCGTGGTCAGGTAGCGGGCGTTTCCCCGCGCCGGGCCGACAGCTGGTTGACGATCAGCACGACCCCGCTGAACAGGAAGATCCGGGTCGCGGCGTCCAGCCCGTTCCAGCTCTCCGACTGCCACATCGCGAACCACTCGCCGCCGATCGCGATGAACCCGGCCCCGAACAGCAGCATCACCATCAGCAGCCCGTAGCCGGACATCCGCCGGGCGCGCGCGTCATCGCGCCTGACCCACAGCCAGCTCCCGTATATGAGGACCAGCGCGGCGAGGGTCTCCCAGACGATGATCCCGACGTAGACGGCGTCCTGCAGCCCCTGACTCGTGATGGCCCGCCACATCAGGTCCTCGTCCTTGAACGTGGTGTCCATGGCCAGCACATGCCGGACGAACTGCTGGTTGGTCCCGAAGTCGGTGATGTTCCCGAAGGCGACGAGCGCCGTGTAGAGGGCGATGGTCGCGGTGAGCAGGGTGGCGGCGAGCGACAGGGCGCCGCGTGAGGTGGAGGTGGCCATGCCGATCATTCTCCCCAAGCGCGGCCGTCCGGTGTACCCCGCGCCCGTTGCGCGAGAATGACGGCGAGAAGCCTGCCGGGCGAGTCGAGGGGAACGTACGGATGGCGCGGACGAGACCGACCATGCAGGAGCTGATCAGGCAGCGCGGCCGGGCCGGTTTCGTCGGCCGCTCCGCCGAACGCGCCGCGTTCCGCGCCGACTTCGACACCGCCCCGCATGACGAACGCCACCGCTTCCGCCTCCACGTGCACGGCAACGCGGGCCCTGTGCCGCAGGGCCGTTCTCCACGCGGCGATGGGCCGACCGGAGCAGGCCCGGGCGGACATGGCACGCGTCCGGACGCTGGATCCCGGGGCGCTGGAGAGGTTCGCGGACGTCAGCGTCCTCCCGTGAACTCCAGGAACTCCGACCAGGCACCACCGGTGAACGACAGCCGGGCCCCCTCCTTGTTCTTGGAGTCGCGGATGTGGACGGCGGGGGCCTGAGCGGATATGGCGACCTCGACGCAATCAGGTCCGTCATTGCTGCTGTAGCTGCTCTTGAACCAGGCGAGTTCAGTGGTCACGTCTCGTCTCCCAGAACTTTCTCAATGAAGGCCAGGGACTCTCGGGGTGAGAGGGCCTGCGCCCGGATCATTCCATAGCGCATGTCGAGGATCTGGGCGTCGCGGGGCTCGCTGATCACGCGGTTGTGCAGCTGGGCTTCGAAGTGCCCCAGCACCTTGCCGTCCTGGAACTTCAGGAGCCGGAACGGACCTGCCATGCCCGCGTGATCCTCGCGGTCGGTCGGCATGATCTGAATCGACACGTGCCGCAACCGGGCGACTTCCAACAGGTGTTCGAGCTGGTGGCGCAGCACCATTCTGCCCCCGACCGGTCGCCGTAGCGTGGTCTCTTCCTGGACAAAGGTGATGAGCGGTCGCGGAAGCCGATCGAAGACGGCCTTCCGCGCCATGCGCGCTGCGACGTGCCGTTCGATCTCGTCCTCCGTGTAGGCAGGGCTGCGCATGGCGTACAACGCCTGGGCGTACTCCGGTGTCTGAAGCATCCCGTTGATCTGATGGGTGTCGTAGGCCCCGAGTTCAAGAGCCTCGTCCTCCAGTTTGGCGAGGTCCCGCACCTTCTTCGGATACCGCGCCTTCTCCACGTCCTCCCTCATCGCGGAGATCTTGCCGTCCGCTCCCAGGACCTCATCGGCCTTGTCGAGAAAGTCCGGCTTGGGGATGCGCCGCGCCCGCTCGACGGACGACACCATCTCCTCCCCATAGCCGATGGCCGAGCCCAACTCCGCCTGTTTCAGCCCCGCCGCCTCGCGCCACATCCTGATCTGCCGCCCGACCGTCCTGAGTACGGCCGCCGCTTCCTCGTCCTCCACGCCTTCCCCTCCCACGTACGAGCCGTACGACCTCGTGACGCGTCCGGACAGTCACCCTCCGTACCGAGGTCGTCGCTGTTCAGAGTAGGGACGGACGGCCACGCTGGGTGACATGAGCCAGAAATCCCCCGCCGGAGTCAACGCCCCCGTACGTCACTTCACGCTCCAGTTGTCCGCCACTCGAAGAGGCGCTCGACTGGCTCGCCTGCTCACCGAACGCCAGCTCGACGACTGGGGTGCATCCCAGGACGCCGCCGTGCAGGTGGTGGCGGAGCTGGCGTCGAACGCGGTGCTGCACGGACGCGCCCGGGGCAGGGACTTCCGGCTGGAGCTGAAGCTGCGCGCCGACCGCACGCTCCGCATCGAGCTCACCGATGCCCGGGGCGACCGGATTCCGCGGCCCTCGGGGCCGGTCGCGGACGACGCGGAGGGCGGGTGGGGCCTGCGGATCGTCTCGGCGTACGCGGACCGCTGGGGTGTGGTGGAGGCACCGGCCCACGGCAAGACGGTGTGGGCCGAACTGACCGTGTGACGGAGGCCTCGGTGGCCGATCACGCGGCGGAGACGCCCTCCTCCTACAGTGACTCCACCGCTCCGCGACTTCGAGGAGCGGGATCACACCCCCGTGACGGAGATCGGATGAGCGAGAAGCGCGAGGCGTCCCAGGAGGCCGCAGAGGTCCGCCGGTTCTGGGACCGGCTCGGTCTCCCCGGTCTGATCGACGTCCACACCCACTTCATGCCCGAGCGTGTCCTGCGCAAGGTGTGGTCCTACTTCGACGCCAACGGCCCGCTGGTCGGCGGGCTTCCGTGGCCGATCACGTACCGGAGGGAGGAGGCGGAGCGGGCGGCACTGCTGCGGGACTTCGGCGTCCGGGCCTTCACCTCGATGCTCTACCCCCACAAGCCCGGCATGGCCCGGTGGCTGAACGGATGGGCGGACGACTTCGCCCGCCGTACCCCCGACTGCCTTCACACCGCCACCCTCTACCCCGAGCCGGAGGTGGAGACGTACGTCCGTGAGGCCGTCGAGGCGGGGGCGCGGGTGTTCAAATCCCATGTGCAGGTGGGCGCGTACGATCCGGCCGACGAGCGCCTCGACCCGGCGTGGGGCCTGCTGGCCGAGGCCGGGACACCCGTGGTGATCCACTGCGGCTCCGGGCCCGCCCCCGGAAAGCACACCGGCCCGGAGCCCGTCGCACGGGTGCTGGCGCGGCACCCGCGGCTGCGCCTGATCATCGCCCACATGGGCATGCCCGAGTACGAGGAGTTCCTCGACCTCGCCGAGCGGTACGACGAGGTGCGGCTGGACACGACGATGGCGTTCACCGACTTCAGCGAGGACGTCATGCCGTTCCCGCGCCGGGCCCTGCCCCGGTTCGCGGCACTGGGCGACCGCATCCTGTTCGGCTCCGACTTCCCCAACATCCCCTACCCGTACCTGCACCAGCTCCAGGCCCTGGAACGCCTGGGTCTGGGCGACGCGTGGCTGCGGGCCGTGTGCCACGACAACGCGGCCGCCCTGTTCACCCGGTGAGCTGCTCGCGCACCCACGCCGGGTCGGGGTTGGTGTGCGGGCGGCCCGCCACCACGACGGTCGGCACGGTCTCGTCGCCCCGGTTGGCGGCGCGCACCGCCGCCGCCCCGGCCGGGTCCCGCCAGATGTCCACCCAGTGCAGCCGGCCGGCATCCCGGCCCAGGCGGATGCGCAGCCGCAGGCAGTAGGTGCAGCCCGGCCGCCAGTAGACGACCGGGCGTCCGTCGGCCGCGCTGCGCCGTTGCGCCTCCAGCGCGCCGACCGAACGGGGGAAGACCAGCGGCGACTGCGCGCCCGCGAGGAGGAGGATTACCAGGAGCAGGCCCACGGCCGCACCGGTGCTCCCCCTGAGGATCAGCCCCGCCGCCCCGGCCGTGCCGCAGAGCAGCAGCAGTACCGGCATGGTCCAGGCGCGCTTCATGTCAGCGAAGGGTAGTCGCCGTCTGACGCACCCGGCTCAGCGGAGCCGGTCCACGTACGTGTCCGTGCCCGGCACCGTCGGGATGAACGGGGCAACCAGCTCCACCCTGCCCAGGCCCGACTCCGCCACCGCCGCGTCGAGGCCCGTGAACCAGGGGTCCCAGCACTCCCTCGGGTCCGTCTGGAGGAACCACAGCAGGGTCAGCCGGGTGCCGACGCCCTCGACCTGTTTGACATAGGTCATGCGGTCGCCGGGCAGGGGCGTCGGGCTGAAGGCCGTCACCAGCGCGGCCGGGGAGCCCGCCAGGCGCTTGGGGAGGTGGCGGGTGCGCAGCCACTCCAGGAGGGAGACGCGCTGCCCGGGGGTGTCCGACTCGACGACCTGGAGGACCAGGCCCGCGTAGGGGTGGTCGAGGGCGTGGACGTCGCGGGGGCCGGCCGCTCCGTCGCGGTACACCGTCGCCTCGTGGTGCTGGAACGCGGTGAGGACGTGTGTGCGGTCGTGGTAGACGCGGGCGTCCCGGTTGAGGCGCTTGTTGATGGCGACCGTCCAGCGCATGTGGTCGTCATAGCGGCCGGCGGTGATCCAGTACGTGGAGAGGTAGCAGCCGGCGGTGACGGGCTGGGCGATCGCCGACTTCTCGGGGTAGCGCAGGAGCTGGAGGTCCCGTGTCGCCACCCAGCGGCGGCCCGCGTACATCCAGGGCATGGCCATCGCGCCGGCGTAGTAGTGGTCGTCCTCGTACCAGCGGTTGTACGCGTACTCGTGGCCCGGGTGCGGCTCGACCATGGTGATGAGGGCGTGCCCGGGGTGGGTGCCGTAGGGGCCGACGGCGGCCAGTTCGGCGTACAGCTCGCTGCGGGTGTCCTCGCTCATGCCCTTCCCCTTCGTCGGCGGCTCGCTCATACTCTGACGCTCCGTCAGATAGAACGCCAGGGTTCCGGTCCGGGGAGGTCCTGCCATGTCACTGCTCGCGGGGAAGACGGTCGTCGTGTCGGGGGTCGGGGCCGGGCTCGGGCGGCAGGTCGCGGCGGCGGTCGTACGGGACGGCGGAAGGGCCGTGCTCGGGGCCCGCACGGAGGCGAGCCTGGCGAAGACGGCCGCCGAGATCGACCCCGGCGGGGCGTGCGCCGCGTACCGGGCCACGGACATCTCCGACGAGGCGCAGTGCGAGGCCCTGGCGGAGGTGGCGCGCGAGCGGTTCGGCGGGATCGACGCCGTCGTGCACGTGGCCGCGCTCGACAACTGCTTCGGCGGGCTGGAGGACGCCGACTTCGCGTCCTGGCGGACGGTGCTGGATGTGAACCTGCTGGGCACGCTGCGCATGACGCGGGCCTGTCTGCCGTTGCTGAAACAGGGCGGTGGATCCGTGGTGTTCATCGGGACGCAGTCGGCGGTGGCCGCCCCCTCGCAGGTGCGGCAGGCGGCGTACGCGGCGTCGAAGGGGGCGCTGACGAGCGCGATGTACTCACTCGCGCGGGAGCTCGGGCCGTACCGGATCCGGGTCAACACCGTGCTGCCCGGCTGGATGTGGGGGCCGCCGGTGCGCGCGTACGTGCAGTTCGCGGCGGAGTCGGAGGGGGTGTCGGAGGCGGAGGTGCTGGGCAGGCTGTCCGACCGGATGGCGCTGCCGGAGCTGGCGACGGACGGGGACGTGGCGGATGCGGCGGTGTTTCTCGCGTCGGACCGGGCGCGGGCGATCACCGGACAGTCGCTCCTGGTGAACGCCGGTGAGCTGATGCGCTGACGGCGGTTTCCGGCCACACCCTCCCGTCCACGTACATGAACCGAGGTCACCTCACCGAACTATTTTACGTGGTCTTGACCTTCCTCTTGCTTGCCGTGCACACATCACCGAACCCAGAGTTCACATGCCTGACCCTGGCGGCAGCACCGTGGAAGGGGATTCATGAACGGTCTCGACTGGGCCGTGCTCATCGGCTACTTCGCCGTGATGGTCGCGATCGGCGTCTGGTCGCACAAACGCGTCGACAACGTCAGCGACTTCTTCACCGCCGGCGGCAAGATGCCGTGGTGGCTCTCCGGCATCTCGCACCACATGTCGGGCTACAGCGCGGTGATGTTCACCGGGTACGCGGGCATCGCCTACACCTACGGCGTCACCTCCTTCGTCACCTGGTCCTTCCCCATCGCCCTCGGCATCGCCATCGGGTCGAAACTGTTCGCCCCGCGCATCAACCGACTGCGCTCACGGCTCCATGTGGCCTCCCCGCTGGAGTACCTGAAGAACCGCTACGACCTCAAGACGCAGCAGGCGCTGGCCTGGTCCGGGATGCTGCTGAAGATCGTGGACGTGGGCGCGAAGTGGGCGGCGATCGCCACGCTGCTGTCCGTCTTCACCGGGATCTCCCTCAACCAGGGCATCCTCATCACCGGCTCCATCACGGCGATCTACTGCACCATCGGCGGCCTGTGGGCGGACGCGCTGACCGAACTCGGGCAGTTCATCATCCAGTTGCTGGCCGGCATCGCGATGTTCGTGGCGGTGTTCGTACGCCTCGACGACCACGGCGGCTTCTTCGGCGTGTGGGACTCGCCCGAACTCCAGGGCCACGAGAAGCCGCTGGTCGGGCCGTACGGCACGGTGTTCCTGCTCGCGTTCCTCTTCATCAAGCTCTTCGAGTACAACGGCGGCATGCTCAACCAGGCCCAGCGCTACATGGCCACGCCCAACGCCAAGGAGGCCGAGCGCTCGGCCCGCCTGTCGGCGATCCTCTGGCTGGTCTGGCCGCTGGTGCTGTTCTTCCCGATGTGGATGTCGCCGCTGCTGGTCGACTCGCAGAAGCCGGACGGCTCCGACTCCTACGCCCTGATGACCGAACAACTCCTGCCGCACGGCCTGCTCGGCCTGGTCATCGTCGGGTTCTTCTCGCACACCATGGCCATGTGCTCCTCCGACGCCAACGCCATCGCGGCCGTGTTCACCCGGGACTGCGCGCCGGTGATCTGGGCGAGGGCCCGGACCTGGAACCAGAGCCAGGGCCTGCGGGTCGCCCGGATCGCCACGGTCGTCTTCCTCGGCCTGTCCATGGCGGCGGCGACCCAGGTCAATTCGCCCGCGTTCAAGGACATCATCACGGTCGTCATCAAGTGGGTGGCCGGTCTGATGGGCCCGATGGCCATTCCGATGATGCTGGGCCTGCTGCGCGCGTTCCGCCGCTCCGGACCCACGGCGGCCCTGGTCAGCTGGTCGATGGGCCTGCTCGCCTTCTGGCTGGTGAACTACCCGATCAACTGGAACGTCGAGGGCGGCGTGCCGCTCCAGTACCAGGTGTCGATCCCGCTGGCGGTGTCACTGGTCCTCTACATCCTCGTCGGCTACATCAGGCCGGAGGACACCCCGGAGCGGCTGGCGATCATCGAGCGCATCAACACCGACGACGACGGTGCGGCGGCGGTCACGATCCCGGCACCGGCCGGCCCCGCGGACGAGGTGGTCCGCACGGTCAAGAACTGACCCCACGGCCCGGCCGGCCCCACCGAGCACCTGCCGGGCGACCGCCCCCGACGCGGGAGCGGCCGCCCGGCGGCGGTTCCGGACAACCGGCGAGCCGGCGGTCCCGCCGTCGCCAGGTGCCGGGGACGAACCGCGCCGAAGGTCCCGCCGCGCCGGGCGGCCACTCCCGCGTCGGGGGCGTGCCGCCCGGCACCATGTCGACGTACCGGCCGCGACCGACCCGGGGCGGCGGGGCCTGCCGAGGGACTGCTCGGTGCTTCATCGGTGCGCCGCGGGGCGTGCCGCTTCGGCGGCGTGCCGCGGCGCGCACCGTGACCGGGCCGGGGCGGTGGCCCTTGCCGGGGGCGGCCCCGCCGCGGGCCTGCCGGCGGTCACCGAGGGGCGTGCCGGCGGCCGATGCCGCTCAGGGGCGGGTGGGTGCCGGTTCCGGATCGTGGGGCACCCGGCACCCCGGACGTGGTCGTCCGGCGGCCTGGTGGGGCCGCCGGTCAGGCTCTCGGGTAGCGGGCGAGCCAGCCGGGGGAGGAGCCTCCCGGGCCGTGCAGGGACGGGCCCTGGGTCATCTCCATGGCGAAGTCGTCGGCCAGTTCCAGGATGGTGGGGCGGCCCTCCAGCTCGGCCAGCCACCCCGGCGGCAGCGCGGTCTCGCCGTGCAGGGCGCCGAGCAGACCACCGGTCAGCGCACCGGTCGCGGCGGACGGGCCGTCGTGGTTCACGGCCAGACACAGCCCGTGCCGGACATCGGCCGCGACCAGCGCGCAGTACACCGCTGCGGCGACGAGCCCCTCCGCCGTACCCGCCCCGCTCAGCTCGGCCACGCGCTCCGGGCCGGGCATGCCCTGCCGTACCGCGCCCAGCGCCTGCTGCAGCGCGTCCGACACCGGCTGGTGCCCCGGCCGTGCGGCCAGCAGCCCGAAGGCCCGCTGCACGGCACCGTCGAGACTCTCGCCCAGAGCCAGCGCGTGCACGATCACGGCGTACGCGCCCGCCGCGAGCGAGGCCGTGGGATGGCCGTGGGTCTGCGCCGCGCACTCGACGGCCAGCTGGACGACCAACTGCGGCTCCCAGCCCACGAGCAGCCCGAACGGAGCGGACCGGGCGGCCGCCTCGGGCCCGGCCTCACCGGGGTTCTTCGGCGCCTCCGGCGTCCCCATGGTCTGGTCGCCGAGCCCCAGCAGCAGGGCGCGGCTGGGGCCCCGCCGCGCGTACAGCCACTCCTCCCGCGCCAGCCACCCGTCCTCCTTGCGCCGCTCGTCGGGCCCCCAGTCGCGCTGCGTGGCGGCCCAGCGCAGATACGCCCGGTGCAGATCGGTCGGGGGATGCCAGGCACCGGTGTCCCGCCTGACCTGGGCCCGGATCAGACCGTCGACGGAGAACAGGGTGAGCTGGGTGAGATGCGTGACGGCGCCGCGTCTGCCGTAGGCGGGGGCCAGGTCCACCAGGCCCTCCGCCCCGTGCGCCTCCCGGATTCCCTCCAGAGTCAGCCCGTCGACCGGCGTCCCCAGCGCGTCCCCCACGCCCACGCCCAGGATGGTGCCCCGTACCCGGCTGCGGAAGTTCTGCTGCTCCGTACGGCCCCAGACGGCACCGGCAGTCGCACCCACCTAGACCTCCCCAGGGCACCGTCCACACGTACGACAGCTCAGCACTGTAATCGAACGGGGACGGTGGGTTCAGAGGGGCGCGAGAGGGGCGGACCGCGGACCGGTCAGCGCAGCTCCTCCGGGCAGGGCGTGCCCCGCGGGAGCTGGTACGGCGCCGCCAGGCGGTAGGTCCCGGCCTTGGGGGCCAGCAGCTCCGTCCACTTGTCGCCCTGCGCGTCCTCCTCCGTCTCCGCCAGACAGCCGTTGACGTTCACGTACGTCTTCGGCTCGCCCTCGGGGCGGCTCTTGGACTCCTCCGTCTCCTGCGGCGGCTTCAGGCTCTTGCCCTCCGCGTCGACGATGCTCAGCCACGGCGAGTACGGGACGCGGACCAGGATCCGGCCCGCCTTGCTCACCTGGAGGGTCATCTCGCCCTGCTCGGCCCGCTCGACCACCGCGTTCGGCCCGGCCAGCGGGGTCGGGGCCGTCACCCTGAACAGCTGCCAGGTGTCGTTGCCCCAGATCTGGGTCAGATACGGCAGCCCGCGCCGCACCAGCGCCCGCTCCCGCTGACCCCCGTCACCGTCCGGCTCGCCCTTCGGCAGCACGACGTAGTGCACGGCCCAGCGCTTCAGCCACTCGTGGTAGTTCGCCGAGTTGAGCGTGTCGTCGTAGAAGAGGGGGTTGCGCTCCATGTCGGCCTGGCGGTTCCAGCCGCGGGCCAGATTGACGTACGGGGCGAGGGCGGAGGCCTCGCGGTGCGAACGGGCGGGGACCACCTCGACCCGGCCCTTCTCGGCGCCGACCTCCTGCAACTCGTTCACCAGCGGCGCGAGCTCGCGCGACCAGGACGCCGCCGGGGCCGTGTGCACGATGTCGTCGACCGTCTTGAAGCCGATCCACACCCCGAAACCGCACAGTGCCACGACGGCCGTGTACCACTTGCGGCTGCGCGGCACCGTGAACGGCAGCGCGGCGACCAGCGCCACCCCGGCGAACAGCATCGCCAGGCGCGTGATGTTCGAACCGATCTGGGAGCTGATCAGCCACACCAGCACGACTCCCAGGCCGTACACCGCCGCCGTCAGCCGGACCGTCTTCCACTCCGGCGGCACCAGCACGTAGGCGAGGACCGAGAACGCCAGCGGCAGCAGCACCGAGCCGATCACCATCGGCTGCGTGCCCGAGAACGGGAACAGCCACGCCGACACCGCCACCACCGCGCTGGGCGCCAGACCCAGCGCCCACGCGCCGGGCCGCCGCTTCTGCAGAAACAGCGCCACCGCCACCAGACCCACGAACAGGCCCGCGACCGGCGACGCCATGGTGGCCAGCGCGGCAAGCGGCGCCGCGCTCAGCGCCTTCGCCCAGCGCTTGAACCGCCACCGGTACGGCCAGCAGAACACGACGGCGACCGCGCCGAGCGCGAACATCATGCCCAGCCCGAACGTGACGCGCCCGGACACCGCGTTGCAGAACAGCCCGAACACGCCCGCCAGCGACGCCCACAGAGGATTGCGGACCGACCGGCTGCGCAGGAGGAGCAGGGTCAGCAGCCCGGCCGAGACCGTCCCCGCGATCATCATCGTCGTCCGCACGCCCAGCACGGACATCAGATACGGCGACACCACGCTGTAGGAGACCGGGTGCATCCCGCCGTACCAGGCGAGGTTGTACGCCGAGTCCGGATGCCGGCCGACGAACTCCGCCCACGCGTCCTGCGCGGCCAGATCGCCTCCGCTGTTCGCGAACGTGAAGAACCAGAGGATGTGCAGCGCCGCGGCCAGGCCGGTGATCGACAGGATGGGATGCCGCAGCATGCGCTCACGCAACGCCAGTACGGGGGCCGGCCACTCGAACCGCTCCCCGCTGTCTTCAGACGCGCCGGCGTCCCGCGCCCCGGGTACGCCTATTCGCGGGCCCGATACCGAGCCCGGATCGGCGTCGTCTGCGTGTGTCGGCTCCGCAGTGGCCACTCGAAGGCACTCCCCGTGTCCCGTCTTCTCTTCTCGTGTTCTTCCCGGCTTCACCGCCGCGCCACCGCGAACGGCGGCCTGTCCCCGATTCGGGACGCTAGCACGCACCCCGCCGGACAGTGCCCGGACGGGCCGTCACCGGCGGGGTGCGGTGGTGCGGGCACGCGCCCCGGATCAGCCGAGTCGCGTGAGCTTGGCCGCGAAGTCCGGCTCCACCAGGTCCTTCTGGAGGGCGACCGGGACCTTCACGGCGCTGGTGGTGCCGTCGCCGACGGTGAGCGTGCCCACCTTCGTGCCGGCCTCGGCGGTGTGCGGCAGGTCGTCCCCGGCGAACGTGAGCTTGACGGACAAACCCGCCCAGCCGACGGCCGTGACGTCCTCGGTGACGGCGACCGGCGTGCGGCCGCCGAGACCGTCGTCGGCGTACCCGACGACATCGCCCTTCTTCAGGATCGTCGCCGACTCCAGCGCGCCCTGCGCGGCCCGGATCAGCTTGTCGCCCTCGTGGAGCGCGGCGCCCAGGATCGTGTTGTCCGGGCCGCCGGCGGGCTGGCGCACGACCGCGCCGATGATCCGGTGGGTCTCGCCGTTCACGTCCTTCTTGGCCGAGAAGACGAGGTTGCCGAGCGCCGAGGTGGTGGTGCCGGTCTTGATGCCGGTGACGTCGTTGTAGCCGACCAGCCGGTTCCAGTTGTCGTGCTTCTTCCCCTTGTAGTCGACGTACGACATCATCGTCGCGACCTCGCGGAAGACGGGCTGCTGCATGGCGGCCTTGGCGAGCTTCACCTGGTCCACGGCCGTGGAGACGGTCGTGTTGTTCAGGCCCGACGGGTCGGTGTACGTCGTGTTCTTCATGCCGAGGTCCTCGGCGGCGTCGTTCATCTTCTGCACGAACGCCTTCTCGGACCCCGCGTCCCAGCGGGCCAGCAGCCGCGCCACATTGTTCGCGGACGCGATCAGGATGCTCTCCAGAGCCTCCCGCTCGGTGATCTCGTCGCCCTTGGTGACGTCGACGGTGGACTCCTGGCCGGCGTCGGACTGGTCCTGGGCGGCCTGGTCGATCGGGATCTTCGGACCGTCCTCGCCGCTCTTGAGCGGGTGCTCGCGCAGGACGAGGTAGGCGGTCATGACCTTGGCCACGCTCGCGATCGGGACGGGCTTCTGCTCACCGGAGGACCCGAAGGTGCCGATGCCCTGGACGTCCAGCGCGGCCTGGCCCTCGGCGGGCCAGGGGATGTCGACCTTGCCGCCCTCGAAGGTGTAACTGTCCTTCGCGGTGAGTTCGAGGGTGGGCGTGGGCAGCGGGCGCACGCTCTGCACGACCGCGAAGACGACCACCAGCAGCAGCACCAGCGGCGTCCAGATCTTCACCCGCCGGGCGGCCGTCCGCAGCGGCGTCTCCGGGGGCGGCGGGGTGTTCGTCAGCTCGGCGAGCAGGTCCAGCGGCGGCTTGGGCGGCAGCGGCTGCTGCGTGGTCCGCTCGGGGCCGACGGTGGGGACGGGCGCGGTGGCCTCGGCCGGGGCCGGCTTCTTGACCGCCGGCTCGTCCAAGGGCTTCAGCGCGACGAACTTGCTGGTCCGCTCGGCATCCTTCTCGGGCGCGTCCTTGGGCCCGCCCCCGAGCTTCAGCATGGTGGTGGGCTGATCGACGGGTGGCCGCACGGCCTTGAAGACGGCGGTGGGCTGGTCGACGGGGCGTTCGGCCGGGGCGTCGTCGGTGCCGTCGTCCGACGCGGGCGCGGTGCCGGTGCCGGCGGCTCCGCCGCCCTCGGTCGTGCCGGGCTCGTCCTTGCCGACGCTGTCCGCGGGTGCCTCACCCGCGACGGCGGGCGCCTTGGCCACGCCTTCGGCGTCGGGGGCGTCGGGTGTGCGGTCAGCGTCCTTGGCGTCGGGGGCCTTGGCGCCGGTGTCCTTCGGCGAGGGCTTGCCGTCGGCGTCCTTGGCGTCCTTGGCGTCGGTGGGCTGGGGCGCGTCCTGGGGGACGGCGTCCTCGGGCTCGGCCTTGGTGTCAGGGGCCGGGGCGTCGGCGGACTTCGGCGTGGCCTTGGCGGCGGTGGACTTCGGCGTGGCGTTGGACGGGCCGGGGATTCGCGGGTCCGCGGGCCCGGAGGCCTTGTGGCCGGTGTGGCTGGTCTTCTCGCCCGACTTCTCACCGGCCGCGGTGACGCTCGCGCTGCCGCGCGTGGCGGAACGGTCCTCCCCGGGCTTGTCGGCCTCGTCCGTGGCGTCCTGGGGCGCCTCGTCGCGCTCGGCCTCACGGCGGCCCGTGGCGTCCGTTCCCGTGCTTGTGCCGCTCTCGGCAGGCCCGGCCGCGCGCTCGGCGCCCCTCGCGTCGGTGTCGTTCTTCGCGGACCCGTCCGCACGCTCGTCCTCGGCGTCCGGGCCGGCCTCCGGCGCTCCGGCGGCCTTCCCGGCCTCCTGACCGTCCGTGTCGGCCTCGGTGGGCTCGTCCGTGTGTTCGGCAGCCGTTCGGCCGTCTTCGGCGTCCCCGCCGTCGCCGCTGGCGGCGGCGGGCTTCTCGCCCCCGTCCGCCGAGGCGACCCACGCGGCGACCGCATCCCTCAGCCGCCCGTCACCGCCCCCGGCGTCGGCCTCGGATGATTTCCCGCCCCCGGCCCCGGACCCGCCGGACCCCTTGGCGCCCCCGGACCCCTCGGCGGAGCCGGACGCGCGCCCCTCGGTGTCGCTCTCCGTGTCCGAGCCGCGCGCGGCGCGCTCGCTGTTCTCGGGGTCCTCCGCCGTCCGGGTGGACAGCACGCGGGTCGCCGTGTCGGCAGCACCCCGCGCCGAGGACCTCTCCGCGTCCCGGGCCACCGCGAGCCGCGGGTCGGCGGCTTCACTCCTGGCCTCCGGAACCGGACTCGCGCTCCCCGACGTCCTTGGTGCCGACGACTCGCGCTGCTTCGACCTGTCGGGGGACTCGCCCGCCACCGATGCCTCCTCCTCGCGCCGCACTCCCCGCGTACGCGTACCGAACCGTGAACCGCCGCCCGTGACACCGCTCGGCGCTGTCCGAACCATGTACCAGTGTCCTGTGTGCGGGCCAAACCCATCCGGTAGACGAGAACGACATACCTACTGGTTCCACTACGAACCGGTCACGCACCCTCGACAGACCAATGTGAGAGGGGTCACCCTGTCTTTCATCCACGCGGGGAGGCATGGATGGGCAGGAGCCGCAGAACACTTCCGGAGGAGCTTCTGCTGCTGGCGCTGGACCCGACCACGGGTACCACCGCACAGCCGCAGTCGCTCGACCTCGGTCTGGCCGGAGCACAGCTAGTGGAGCTGGCGCTGGCCGGACGGATAGCCCCAGACGGGGATCGTATCGCCGTGGTGGCACCACGGCCGACAGGAGATCCAACACTGGACTGCGCATTGGAGTTGCTGCGACGGCGTGGCGCTCCCGTGCGCGCCGTCCACTGGATCGGCGGGCCGCGTCTCGGGCTCCGCCAGACCTACCTCTCGCATCTGGAGCGGTGCGGCATGGTGCATGCCGTGGCCGGTCAGATGTGCGGAGTGCTGCCGACGACTCGCTACCAGGCGACGGACACCGAGATCAGCCGGGAGATCAGGGCCCGGCTGGACTCCGCGATCCGCACCGGCGTACCGCCGGACCCGCGGACCGCGGCGCTCGCCGCCCTCGCTCACGCGGTCGGCCTCGGCAAGCACCTGTACCCGGGCAACGAGGGGCGTTCCTCTCGATCCCGGCTGCGGGACCTGATCAGGCACGACCCCATGGGCGGCCTCGTCGCGCACGCGGTGATGGACGTCCAGAACGGCGTGGCGGCCCAGCCGCGCCGCAACCCGGCACCGTCCGGCCGTCAGGCCGCCGGCGGAGCCAGGCCCGCACCGGAACCCGCCCGAGGCGTTCCGATGCAACCGCGTCACGGAACCATGGCGCGCGTCGCGGCCCACTGAGCCGCGCCGCGCCGGCACGACCCACGACCGGCACACGCACCACGCACCAACGCCCCACATGCTCCATGGGGCCCACGAGCCCGGTCACGGGAGCCGCTGTCCGAGCGGGGCGGAGAGAGCGCACACTCTCTCCGCCCCGCTCGGCGTGCCGTGCCCGAACTGGCGTGTACCCGTCGCATATCCACCGTTTCCCAGCGGTAGTAAGCACCTTGGTGGCAGTCTGCTCAGCAGCAGATACGCAAAGTAGAGGCACGCAGCCGGAGGTGCACGTCCCGTGGCGTCCAATGTCAATCCCACCGTCAGGCGGCGCCGGCTGGGCCAGGAGCTCCGCAGGCTCCGGGAGCTCAAGGGCATGACGGCCGAGGAGGTGGCCGAGCGGCTGCTGGTGTCGCAGTCGAAGATCAGCCGCCTGGAGAACGGGCGGCGCAGCATCAGCCAACGCGACGTCCGCGACCTGTGCGGGGTCTACGAGGTCGAGGACCAGCGCATCGTCGACTCGCTGATGCAGATGGCCAAGGACTCCCGGCAGCAGGGCTGGTGGCACGCCTTCGGGGACATCCCCTACAGCGTCTACATCGGCCTGGAGACCGACGCCGAGTCGCTGAGAGTGTACGAACCCCAGATCATCACCGGTCTGTTGCAGTCCCGTGCGTATGCCGAGGCCATCATCCGCGGCGGTTCGCCCGAGGCGTCGGAGGCGGACAACGACAAGCGCGTCGAGGTCCGGCTGCGCCGGCAGGGCCGGATCACCGCCGACACGGACCCGCTGCGGCTGTGGGTGGTCCTGGACGAGGCGTCCCTGCACCGGATCGTCGGCAGCCGGCCGGTGATGCGCGAGCAGTTGGAGCACCTCATCGAGATGTCGCAGCTGCCCCACATCACCGTGCAGGTCCTGCCGTTCGAGGTCGGCGCGCACGCGGGCATCAACGGCCAGTACTCGATCCTGGAGTTCGCCGACGCGGCCGATTCGAGCGTGGTCTACATCGAGGGCGTCACCAGCGACCTGTATCTGGAGAAGCCGCTCGACGTGCAGAAGTACACGGTGATGTACGAGCACCTGCGCGCCCAGTCGCTGAACGTGGACCAGTCCCGGCAGCTCATCGAGCGGGTGGCGAAGGAGTACGCGCGCTGACCTGACGTCGGGCGCGGACCTCTGGTGGGGTGAAAGCGCGGGATGTTACACCCCTGACACGCCTGACTGGAAGTCACCCCTGGAATATGCCATCCAGTCGAGTGAATGGCTGCTTCGAACGAGGAGGTTGGCGAGTAGCGTCGATCACGCCAACCATCAGCACCGGTTGGCGTAAACGCAACTGGCAACGGAGCAAACATGGCAATTCGTCTGGGCGCCACGGAAACGTGGACGACGTCCTCCTACACCAACAACAACGGCGCGTGCGTGATGGTCAGGTCGACCGTCGACGAGGCCCTGGAGCTCGGGGACACCAAGGTTCCCGAGGGCCCCAAACTGGCGTTCCCCGCCGACGCGTGGAGCGCCTTCGTGGCCTCGGTCAAGGCCTGATCCCCGCGATCGACAGCACAACGAGCACCACAAGCACCACCGACAGAGCCCTCTCGACCAGAATCGCCGTCCTTGCCGAGAGGGCTCCGCTTGTGCCCGCGGAACTCCGGGATCAGCTCACCGGGAACGCCACGTCACACGCCGGGTCCCCCGGGCCCGTCGCCGCCCAGTCCGCGAAATAGAGCTCCCGGCAGGGGCCGGTCGCCGTCAGCCCCTCCGCCGCCATCCACTCCTCCACCGCCTCGAAGGCGGCCAGGATCTGCGGGTGCGCCACCTGCGCCTTGGTGATCCTGGTGTAGGCCAGCCGCCGGGCCGGCTCCACCCGCACCGCCGTCTCCCACGCCTTCCCCCGCCGCTCCGCCCAGGCCCGGGCCGCCGCCTCGTCGGCCACCGGCACGCACGCCTCCGCGGGGCCGTCGCTCTCCATCGACACCTCCGCGTGATAGGCGACGTACGGCACCCCGGCCACGCCCCCGCACTCCCGGGCCGCCTCCTCCAACCGGCCCAGCGCCGCCCCGATCCACGCGGGCAGCTCGTCCGCCAGGGTGTGCCGCTTCTCGGAGATCACCACCTGGGCGGGCACCTCCACCGTCTCGACCGTGAACTTCCCGTACATCTCGGAGCTCCTCCCCGACAGCCGTCCACGGAGGTACTCGGCGAGCGTCCGCTGCCCCGCCACCCGCGCCTCGACGTCCGCCCAGTACGCGCCGAGCAGTGCGGCGGCCGAGGGCCCGTCACCGGCCGCGACCACCTCGGCGATCCGGGCGAGCGGCATGTCCAGCTGCCGCAGCAGGGCCACGAGCCGGGCCCGTTCGACCTGCCCGGCGCGGTAGTAGCGGTAGCCGGTGGCCGCGTCGACGTGCGCCGGGGCCAGCAGGCCCAGCCGGTCGTACAGCCGCAGCGCCTTCGCCGACAGGCGGGCACGCGCGGCGAACGCCCCGATGGTGAGCAGTTCCAGGTCCCGTTCCGGTCCGTCCACCACGGCATCCTCCGTCATCGGGCGGCTCTTCCGCCCGATGACGAGGACACTCGGGCCTGACCCAGGGGCAAGGTCAACGCCCCACCGGCCGCCTTCAGGCCAGCTGGGCCTCGATCGCGGCCACGACCTGCGCCGAGTCCGGCTCGGTCTGCGGCGAGAAGCGGGCCACCACCCGGCCGTCGCGGCCGATGAGGAACTTCTCGAAGTTCCAGCGGATGTCCCCGCTGTGGCCCTCGGCGTCGGCGAAGCCGGTCAGGCGGTCGTACAGCGGGTGCCGCCCCTCGCCGTTGACCTCGACCTTCTCGGTCATCGGGAAGGTCACACCGTACGTCGCCGAGCAGAACTCGGCGATCTCGTCGGCACTGCCGGGCTCCTGCCCCAGGAACTGGTTGCAGGGCACACCGAGGACGCTGAAGCCGCGTGCGGCGTACTGCTCGTGAAGCTTCTCCAGGCCCGTGTACTGCGGGGTCAGGCCGCACTTGGAGGCGACGTTCACCACGAGCAGCACCTTGCCCGCGTACTGGGACAGGTCGGCGGAACCGCCCTGCAGCGCACCGATCTCGACATCGAGGGGAGAGGAACCGTTGGTAGTCGTCATGAGCAAGACCCTAGCTCCGCCGGGTGCCGGGCCGGTCGCGGGCCTCGGTGGCCTCCACCAGTACCCGCCCCGCCGCCGTCCGCGAGTACAGCACCGACCTGCCCGCCCTGCGCCGCTCCACCAGACCGGCGTCCAGCAGCACCCGCAGATGCCGCCCGACCGAGCCGAGCCCTTGCCCGGTCACGGCGACCAGCTGGCTGGTGCTCAGGGGCGAGCCGAGCCGGACCAGCACACCGGCGCGGGCCGTGCCGAGCAGCGCGCCGAGGCTCGCGGGCACCGGCCTGCCGCCGGGATCGGCCAGCGCCCCCGCGCACGGGTAGACCAGCGCGTACCGGTCCGTCCCCTCCCAGGCCACCCAGCCGACGCGCTGCGTCGTGACGGGCACGAACACCAGCTCGGCGCCGGACAGCTCACGCGGCGGGTACTCGCGCGCGTTGACCTGGAGCCGGTTCTCCCCGAGCCACTGCGTCCCCGGCCGCAGCGTGTCCAGCGCGGACGCCCAGCCGCCCCTGCTGACCTGTGCGGTCCGCGCGACCACATCCGCTTCGAGGACGCGCCGCCGCTGGGGCCAGTACGGCCGTACGGCCGTCGTCCAGACGTGCGTCAGCAGGTCCGCGGCACGCTCCGGGAGGTCGTCCCGGTGCAGCGGGGCCGGGACCGGGCCGCGCAGCGAGACGGTGAGGTCCGTGCGGGCCGCCGCCGGATCGGCCGCCCGCACCCGTGCGACCCCCTGCTCGAAGGTCTCCCCGGCGCGCGGGGTGGGGGAGAGGAAGTCGGCCGTCCATTCCCGCCCGATCCCGGCGCCGATCAGCCGCGCGGTCACCCGGTCCCGCGCCAGCCGCCGCCGGTAGGCCGGCAGATGGTCGTCGAGCCACCGTCGCTCGCCCGGATGTGCCGCCTCGGCCGCCTGCAACAGCCGCAGACTCGCGAAGGCCTCGGCGAACGGCGATATCACGAACCGGCTCCCGGCCAGGGTGTCGGCGTTGATCTGCCACCAGCCCACCGGCCACCTCCTCTCCGAGGTTTCGCGTCAGCGCGAAACAGTAACCGCGCGAGCGGGGGCGCCGAAGACTCCGTCCCATGCGCAGCTACCGCGATCTGTTCCGCACCCCCGAGTTCACCCCGTTCTTCCTCGCCGCGTCCGCGCAGACGGTCGCCCAGACCATGGGCGGACTGGCCCTGGGCACCCTGGTGTACCGGGCGACCGGGTCACCGCTGCTGTCCGCGGTGAGCATGTTCGGCTCGTCGCTGGTGCAGGTGCTGGGCGCGACCTTCCTGCTCTCCGCGGCCGACCGGCTGCCGCCGCGTGCCGCACTGACCGCCCTGCCCCTGCTGTTCGCGGCGGCCACGGCCGCCCTGGCCCTGCCCGGTCTGCCCGTCGGGGCGATCTTCGCGATCGTCCTCGCCAAAGGGCTGGTGGAGTCGGTGGGCGGGGGAGTGCGCTGGGGCCTGCTCAACGAGATCCTCGCCAAGGACGGCTATCTGCTCGGCCGCTCGGTCTTCAACATGATGAGCGGCCTCATGCAGATCACCGGCTACGCGAGCGGCGGCGCGCTCGTGGCCCTGCTGTCCCCCCGGCCGGCGCTGCTGGCGGCCGCCGCCCTGTACGCCTTGGCGGCCGTGGTCGTCCGCCTCGGCCTGACCCGCCGCCCGCCCCGTACGACGGGCCGCCCCTCGGTGTCGGCGACCTGGCGCGCCAACGCGCTGCTCTGGTCCTGCCCGCCCCGCCGCCAGGTCTACCTGGCCCTGTGGATCCCCAACGGCCTCGTCGTCGGCTGCGAATCCCTCTACGTCTCCTACGCGCCCGCCTCCGCCGGCACCCTCTTCGCCTGCGCCGCGCTGGGCATGCTGGCCGGGGACGTGCTGGTCGGCCGCGTGCTCCCACCGGGCCTGCGCTCCCGCCTGGGTTTCCCTCTCCTGCTGCTCCTCGCCCTCCCCTACGTGCCGTTCCTGCTGCACCCGGCGCTTCCCCTCGCGGCGGCCGCCGTCACGCTGGCCTCCGTCGGGTTCGGCGCGAGCCTCGTGCAGCAGGAACGACTGGTGGCCCTCACACCCGACGGGCTCACGGGCCATGCCCTGGGGCTGCACTCGGCGGGCATGCTCACGATGCAGGGGGTGGCCGCGGCGCTGGCGGGGACACTCGCTCAACTGACCTCCCCGGCCGGGGCCATGACCGCGATGGCCGTCGGGTCGGCGGCGGTGACGTCGCTGCTGATGGGCGCGGCGAAGCGGGAGGAACTCGGACGGCGCGCTGCTGAGACGAGCCCGCCGGGCGGCTCCTGAGGAGGCGCCCGCTAGCCGGTGCCGGTGCCGGTCACCGGAAGCGGCCCGGCCTCGACGAACACCTCGGGAACCTCGTTGTCCACCACGACCCGGGACAGGCGGGCGGGTCACTCCTCCTCCGGGGCCTCGCCCTCGATGAGGCGTTCCGCGATGTCGTCGGCCCACTCCTGGGCCCAGCGGCGCAGTTCGGGTACGGCGGCGACATCGAGACCGTGGACGGTGAAGGCCCTGTCGTCCAGCCAGTCCGTACCGGTCAGCCGGGCCTGGAGGTCGGTGAGGTCGAAGCTGTCGGGTGCGTGGCGGCGGCCGAGTTCCTCCAGCTCGGGGTGGCTCCAGCGGACCGAGGCGGCGTGCACGTCGACCAGGTCGCGTGCGAGTCCGCGGTCGGCCAGGTCCCGTACGCGGGTGCCGACCAGGTCGTCGAGGGAGAGCGCCGGACCGAGCTCCGTCGGCACGGGCGGGCGCCACAGCGTCTCCTTGTGGACGCCGACCTCGCACTCCGCGCCGCTCGCCGCGTCGGTGACCAGGAACTGGGCGGACAGCGGCTCGGTCTCCAGGGTCCGCACGAGCCAGCCGCGCCCCACGAGCCCGGACCGGACGGTGCCGGCGATGACCTCCATCGCGGCCGGGTGCTCGGTGGCCACGTCCACGTCCCGCCCGGCCCGCTCCACCAGGCCGTGCGCCAGCACCGCGGAGCCGCCGGCGAGGACGAGGGAGTAGGCCTCACCCACCGCCAGCAGATCACCGAGAAGCCGGCCGGCGGGCTCGGAGACGGGGTCAGCAGCGGGCATGTCCTGATTATCGCGTGGGGGCGCCGAGGGGCTGGGGTGATCGGCCCGGACGGGTGACCGGGGGGAGCCTAGGGCTTGCGTCCCACCCCGCAGTACGCGTCCACGGCGGCACCGGAAGCGGCGTCGCCGGAAGCCTCCGGTCGCCACTCGGGCACCCGCACGACCCCCGGCTCGGCCAGGTCCAGGCCCTCGAAGAACCCGGCGATCTCGGCGACCGTACGCACGTGGTACGGCACCGCCCCGCTCGCGTTGTACGCCTCCGACGCGGCGATCATGCCCTCGCTGGTCGCGGTGCTGTCACTGATCACCAGGTGGCTGCCGACCGGAAGCCCGGCCATGAGCCGCCGCACCAGCTCGCGCGCCTGCTCGTAGTCGGCGACGTGGCCGAGGGTGTTGAGGATCATCAGGCCGACCGGCCGCGACAGGTCGAGCGTGCCGGCGGCGGCCTTGAGGACGGCCTCGGGGTCGTACAGGTCGGCGTCCAGATAGGCGGTCCTGCCCTCGGCGGTGCTGGTGAGCAGCGCGTTGGCGTGGGCCAGCACGACGGGGTCGTTGTCCACGTAGACGATCCGGGCGTCGGGTGCGACGCGCTGCGCGACTTCGTGGGTGTTGTCGGCGGTGGGCAGGCCGGTGCCGACGTCCAGGAACTGCCGCACACCCTGCTCACCGGCCAGATACCCGACGGCCCGCCCCAGGAACCGGCGGCTCGTGACCGCCACGTCGACGAGCCCCGGGAAGATCGACTTGATCTGGTCGCCGATCTCGCGGTCGACCTCGTAGTAGTCCTTGCCGCCGACGAAGTAGTTCCAGAAGCGGGCCGAGTGCGGCGTGGAGGTGTCGATACGGTCGCGCAGCCTGTCATCGGACACGGCGGGGCCTCCTGTGAGGGTGAGGAAGGGGGACCGCACACCAACCTAGAAGAACTCCCTGGTGCGGTACGGATGTCGTCCCTCCCGCCCCCCGCCCGGCGTGGAGTTTCGGCCACGGCCCGGGTGCTACACCCCGCGGGAGGCCAACCCGCCCACATCTCCGCCGGTCTCGCGCCCGTGGCGCTGGGTGACCAGCCAGAACGCCCACGCCAGGGACCAGAGCAGCAGCCCGGCGGCGACCGGCGTACCGGAGACGATCAGCAGCCCGGCTCCGATGTTGGCTCCGACACCCCCCGCGGTCAGGATCCGCCACCCCACCCCGGCCAGGAGCCCGAGCACGACCAGCGGCCCGAGCACCCCCCACCAGCTCCGGTCCATCACCCCGCGCAGCGACCCCCGCACGAGCACCGCCGCACCGGCCGCCGCCGGCACCAGCGCGAGCCCTCCGGCGACCGCGGCCACGCCGTCGCCGATGTCCCACGGCTGGAACGCGTAGTCGAGCTCACCCGCCGGCAGCCCGTCGTGGTTCTGCTGTCCCATCAGCCCCCAGGCGGCCACGGGCACCGCACTGACGAGCGCGGCCCCGGCCGCCACCATTCCCCGATTGGTCATACGCCCAGGATCGAGGAGCGGGGCGGGGGCCGTCATGAGCACGCGTACTCAAGTACGACGGACACCAGGGCGTTTGAGCATCCCACGCGGTGCGGGTGAAGCCCGCGTACGCGAGGTGGGCGCCGCCCGCCCCCGCAGTGCGTCAGCCGACGTCCCTCCGCGCGAGATCCTGCTCAGGGTGGCGTCGGAGCGGCACGCGAGCAGCGGTGGTGGAGCCGCCGCCCCCGGGCCGTCCTTCTGGAACCGCCCCTGGGGCGTGACGGCTTGGGGCCGTCGCGCCCGTCGTTCAGGAAACGGTCACGAGCGCACGGTGATGTGGGAGCTGCCGCTGCTGCGGTAGCCCTCTGTCGCCATGATCATGTAGTACTTGAAGCTGCCCATGGGCATCCCGGCCCGGGCCCACGCGTCGAAGTGGTTGCCGGTCGTGATGGTGCCGCCCGTCCGCTTCGACTGCCGCACGCTCCAGTACTGGTCGAAGGTGCGCGTGCCCTCGACGGACGGGGCGTTGTACCGCGTCGTCTTGTAGATGTCGTACGTGCCGCCGTCGCTGGTGACGGTGCCCTTGTACGTGCCCGTGGGCCGGTAGGTGCCCCAGTTGTCGACGATGTAGTACTCGACGAGCGGGTTCGCCGTCCAGCCGTAGAGGGTCAGGTAGGCGTTGCCGGACGGGTTGAAGGAGCCCGAGTAGGTCACGGTGCGGCGGGCGCCGTTGCTCCAGCCCTTGCCGGCGACGAAGTTCCCGGTGTTGCGCCATGAGGTGCTGTAACTGCCGCCCGAGGCCAGGTTCATGGAGACCGTGCCCGGCGCGTCCGTCCAGAACGAGTAGTAGTAGCCGTTGTCGTAGCCCGTCTGGTTGGTGGTGACCACGGTGTCGGCGTGAGCCGTGCCCGGCATCGTGAGGGCCGCGGCCGCGACCAGCAGCATCGTGCAGACGCTGCTGAGGAGCAGCCGCAAACGGCCGGCTGACTTGTTCATGAGGTGCTTCCTCCATGTCCTCGTGGGGTGGTCGATGGGGGAGCTCTGTCATCCGGGAGTGTTGGCCGGGCCCTGTCAACTGTCAATGGTTTCGACTGTGGTCGCGAATCATTCGGTTCGCTGCCAGGGGTGATGGTCGTATGTTCACCCTGTTCAAGAGGTAGTCGTTCGTCGCGGTGAGCCGCATTGTGCGGATCTGCCTCCCCTTCAGGGTGCGGAACGCAAGCATCCGTTCATCGAATGTTTCGGGAGACTTCCGGAGGGATCACGCCCGAAACCACGCCGCGGCCCGTCTCGTGCGCGTAGAGCGCCGCACGGTCGCGCAGCCGCGTGGACCGCCGCACGGTCGCGCAGCCGTGTGGACCGCCATCCGGGCGTCCCTGCGACGCCGGGCCGGGACGTCGGGAAGGTGCAGGATGCGGGCCTTGCCGCGGGAGTCCCGCTGGACCTCGGCGGTGCGCGGGACGGCCAGGGGCTCGTAGCGGTCCAGAGGGCCGGGGATCGCCTCGGCGGGGCGTCGGCCAGGCAGGCGGCCAGGTCCATCGCGTCCTCGGTCCCCGGTTCGCGCCCTGCGCCACAACGGGAGCAGGGCGAGGACCTGCCGCGGACACCCCTCGCGCTGCGCGCGGCGCAGCACCGGGCGACCGCGTGGGCAGGGTCACCGCCTGGGCCGCCCATCAGGAGACGGCGACCGTCGCGGCCGCCGAGTACCGGCCGCCGGACGGTGCCCCGTGCCAGGAAGCGGCCTGGCAGGGAGTGGCGCACCGCCGCTTCGGCGGGGCTCCCGCCGGGCCGGCCGGGAGCCGGCCCGGACTCCTCTTCGTGGACCGAACGGCCGCGTGGAGCACGGAAGAACACCACGGAGGGCCGCCGGTGAGGGAGCCCCCTCCTGAGCGGGCCCGGGCGAGGTCGGGCGGTTCGGCCGCACGGCAGGCCGAACCACCCCGTACCCTTTGTGGTGTCTACGGCGTCACATAGCGGGCGCCACACACTGGAGGCAATACCTCGTGCTGATTGCTCAGCGTCCCTCGTTGACCGAAGAGGTCGTCGACGAGTTCCGCTCCCGGTTCGTGATCGAGCCGCTGGAGCCGGGCTTCGGTTACACCCTCGGCAACTCCCTGCGCCGTACGCTCCTGTCCTCGATCCCGGGTGCGGCGGTCACGTCCGTCCGCATCGACGGTGTCCTGCACGAGTTCACCACCGTGCCGGGCGTCAAGGAGGACGTCACCGACCTGATCCTGAACATCAAGCAGCTGGTCGTCTCCTC
>NZ_JBEOSZ010000066.1:0-32087 GCF_040303285.1 Streptomyces sp. NPDC096046
GTACACCCAGTACGAGGGCTTGCACCCGGCACGCCGAGAGCACGCACCGGACGCCGCTCCTTGACGGGCAAACGTTGCCTGCCGCGGCACTAGTCAGCCCGCGCGGCCCGGGTGCGCGGCGCCCGCCCGGCGAGACGCCGGGTTCGCGGGCTTTGGGTAGGTTCAGTGCAAAATAAACCAACCTCTGATTCACCCTCTCTTTGGCACTTCCGGAGTGACGACATGAGCTACGAGACCACACGCCGCACGGTCCTCCTCGCCACGGGCGCGTCAAGTGCGGCGGCGCTCGTCGCGGCCTGCGGTGGAGGCGGCGGCGACAACGGCTCCGCGTCCACGGACTCCCCCACCGGCGAGGGAGCGACCAGCGGGCCCGCCGGCCGGGTCCTGGCCGGCACCGACGAGATCCCGGTCGGCGGCGGCAAGATCTTCAAGGACGAGGAGATCGTGGTGACCCAGCCGGAGCAGGGCCGGTTCAAGGCCTTCTCGGCGATCTGCACCCACCAGCGCTGCATGGTGGGGTCCGTCTCCGACGGCACGATCAACTGTCCCTGCCACGGCAGCAGGTTCGAGATCACCGACGGGTCGGTGGCCCAGGGTCCGGCGACCCGCCCGCTGCCCGCCGAGCCGATCACCATGGAGGGGAACTCGATCCGCCTGACGTGAGGGCCCTCCTCACGCGTCCCACAGGGCCCCGAGGGTGAGCAGGTCGCTCCGGTACTCGACGCGGTCGGCCCACTCGGCGGGCCAGGCCTCCGCGCCCAGGCAGGCGCCCGCGAAAGCGCCCGCCAGGCAGGCGATCGAGTCCGAGTCGCCGACGGTGCAGGCAGCCCGCCGCAGGACCGTCACCGGCTCGTCGACGAAGAGCAGGAAGCACAGCAGCCCGGTCGCCAGGGCTTCCTCGGCGATCCAGCCCTCGCCGGTGGCCAGGCACGGGTCGGTCTCCGGCGAGACGGTGCGCACGGCGTGCTGGAGCCGGTCGAGGGCCTCCAGGCACTCGTCCCAGCCGCGCGCGATGAACCGCTCGGGGCTCGGGTCCTCGGCACGGCGCCACAGGTCGCCGAGCCAGCGCTCGTGGTAGTGACCGCGGTTCTCCAGGGCGTACGAGCGGAGCAGCCCCACCAGCCCGGTCGGCTCGGCGCCCTGGGCGAGCAGGCGTACGGCGTGTGCGGTGAGGTCGGAGGCCGCCAGGGCCGTGGGGTGCCCGTGTGTCAGCGCCGCCTGCAACTGGGCGGCACCGGCCCGCTGTTCGTCACTGAGGCCGGGCACCAGCCCCAGGGGTGCGACGCGCATGTTGGCACCGCAGCCCTTGGAGTGGATCTGGGCGGCGTCCTGCCAGGGGCGGGTCTCGTCCTTCAGCAGCATGCAGGCCTTCAGACAGGTGCGGCCCGGAGCCCGGTTGTTCTCCGGGGACTGGTACCAGTCCACGAACTCCTCCCGCAGGGGCCGGGCCAGTCGCAGCGGCGTGAGCGGCCCCCGGTCCATCGCCGTCCGCACCGCGCGGCCCAGCGCCAGCGTCATCTGCGTGTCGTCCGAGACGAAGGCGCGCTTCGGCAGCTCCATCTCCCGCCACGGCCCGCACGTGGCGAGGATCGAGGGCACGTCGTCGAACTCGGTCGGGAACCCCAGCGCATCCCCGAGGGCGAGACCCGTGAGCGTTCCGGTGGCGGCTTGCTTGTGGACGAGCGTGGTCATGCGGGGCGTCCTTCCCGGGCGGGCCGGAGGAGAGGCGGGTGGAGGGCGGCGGCGGTGCCGGCCCGGTACAGCGCGGCGGGTTTGCCCCGGCCGCCGGTCAGTCGCGCCGCACCCGGGACGGGTTCGACGAAGCCCGGCGTGGTGAGCACCTTGCGCCGGAAGTTGGGCCGGTCGAGGGCGGTGCCCCACACGGTCTCGTAGACCTGCTGGAGCTCACCGAGGGTGAACTCGGGCGGGCAGAAGGCGGTGGCGAGGCAGGTGTACTCGAGCTTGGCGCCGACGCGGTCGTGGGCGTCGGCCAGGATGCGGTCGTGGTCGAAGGCGAGCGGCCCCGCCGTGTCGTACGGCAGCCAGTCGGCCCGGGCCGCGTCACTGCCGCCGTGCGCCTCGGGCGCGTCGGGCAGCAGTGCGGCGAAGGCGATCGACACGACCCGCATCCGGGGGTCGCGGCCGGGCTCGCTGTAGGTCCGCAGCTGCTCCAGATGCAGCCCGGAGACGTCCGACAGGCCGGTTTCCTCGGCGAGTTCACGCCGGGCTGCCGTCTCCGCGGACTCCTCGGGCTGCACGAACCCGCCGGGCAGGGCCCGGCACCCGGCGTACGGCTCCTGCCCGCGCTCGACGAGCAGCACGTGCAGCGCGCCCTCGCGAAGGGTGAACACGGCCAGGTCGACGGTGACGGCGAAGGGTTCGTGGGCGTACTTGTCGTAGCTGGCCATGCACCTGCACCCCCTTTTATAGTCGCTCTGACTATAAAAGGGGGTGCAGGTGACGCACAAGCCCTCGGAGGCGGTGATGCCTAGAGGTCGACCTCCTGCATCAGCATCCCGACCTCGGTGTTGGACAGCCGCCGCAGCCAGCCCGACTTCTGGTCGCCCAGGGTGATCGGCCCGAAGGCGACCCGCACCAGCTTGTCGACCGGGAAGCCGGCCTCGGCGAGCATCCGGCGCACGATGTGCTTGCGGCCCTCGTGGAGGGTGACCTCGACGAGGTAGTTCTTGCCGGTCTGCTGGACGACCCGGAAGTGGTCCGCGCGGGCGTAGCCGTCCTCCAGCTGGATGCCGTCCTTCAGCTGCTTGCCCAGATCGCGCGGGATGGGTCCGACGATGTGCGCGAGGTAGGTCTTCTTCACGCCGTACTTCGGGTGGGTCAGCCGGTGGGCCAGCTCGCCGTGGTTGGTGAGCAGGATGACGCCCTCGGTCTCGGTGTCGAGCCGGCCGACGTGGAAGAGCCGGGTCTCGCGGTTGGTGACGTAGTCACCGAGGCACTGCCGGCCGTCCGGGTCCTCCATGGTCGACACGACACCGGCGGGCTTGTTCAGCGCGAAGAACTGGTAGCGCTGCGTGGCGACGGTCAGCCCGTCGACCTTGATCTCGTCCTTCTCCGGGTCGACGCGCCGCCCCTGCTCCATGACGATCTCGCCGTTGACCTCGACCCGGGCCTGCTCGATCAGC
Source organism: Streptomyces sp. NPDC096046 (assembly GCF_040303285.1). Taxonomy (NCBI): domain Bacteria; kingdom Bacillati; phylum Actinomycetota; class Actinomycetes; order Kitasatosporales; family Streptomycetaceae; genus Streptomyces; species Streptomyces sp. NPDC096046. Next base: position 3,144 of record NZ_JBEOSZ010000066.1, read on the forward strand.
TCCTCGCAGGCGCGCCGGGAGCCGAAGCCCGCACGGGCGAGGACCTTCTGCAGCCGCTCGCCCTCCTGCTCGGCGCCGGGGAAGGTCTTGGGGAGCTTGACCTCCTTCTTGCCGGCGTACCGGTCACGGTTGCGCTCCTCGACCTTCGCGTCGTACTCACGCGGGCGCGCCGGGGCCGAGCGCCCCTGCTTCTGGGGCTGCTTGGGCCCGCCCTTGGCGCCGCCGCGCGCGGCACCGCCGCGCCCGGCCTTGGGGCCGTCCTTCGTCGCCCCGGGGCCCACGTCGTAGCGGCGCTCCTCGGGGCGGGGCTTGCTGGGGCGGCCCTGCCCCTGCTTCTGGTCCCTGTTGTTGCCGGCGCCGCGGTGGTTACCGCGCCCGCCGCTCTTGCCGCTGCCGCTGCTTCGCATCAAAGTTCCGTCTGGTCGTCTTCGTCGTCGGTACCCGGGGTGGCCGGGCGGCTGCCCGGCACGTCGTCGTCAGGCGCGTCCGGGTCGAACGACGGTACGCCTTCCTGGGTCTCGGCCTCGATCGCCTCCGCCTCCGGGAGGAAGGGCGCGAGCTCCGGGAGCTCGTCCAGACCCCGCAGGCCCATCCGCTCCAGGAAGTAGTTCGTCGTCGTGTACAGGATCGCACCTGTTTCGGGTTCCGTGCCCGCCTCCTCTATCAGACCGCGCTGGAGGAGGGTGCGCATGACACCGTCGCAGTTGACTCCGCGCACGGCCGAGACCCGGCTGCGGCTGACCGGCTGCCGGTAGGCGACGACGGCCAGGGTCTCCAGGGCGGCCTGGGTGAGGCGGGCCTGCTGGCCGTCCAGGACGAAGCGCTCGACGGCCGGGGCGAACGCGGCCCGGGTGTAGAAGCGCCAGCCGTTCGCGACGTGGCGCAGCTCGAATCCGCGGCCCTGGACGGCGTACTCGTCGGCCAGTTCGCGCAGGGCGTCCGCGATCTGGCGTCTGGGCCGCTCCAGTATCCTCGCGAGATGCTCCTCGGTCGCCGGCTCGTCCACGACCATGAGGACGGCCTCCAGGGCCGGCTTGAGGTCGAGATCGGCGACGGCACGCGGCCCGGCCGGCAGGTCGGTCGTTCGCTCGCTCACGCCTTCTTCTCCTCCTTCGGCGGCTCGGGCGGCCGGTCGAACTCGTCGGTGACGGTCGGGGTCTCGTCCCCGTCCCCGCCGGTCCACCGTACGAGCAGGTCCCCGAGAGCGGTCTCCTGTTCCAGCGCGACGGCTTTCTCGCGGTACAGCTCCAGCAGGGCCAGGAACCTCGCCACGATGGTCAAGGTGTCGTCGGTGTCCGCCACGAGGGCCTGGAAACCGGCCTCGCCGAGCTCCCGGAGCCGGGCCACGACGATCTGCGCCTGCTCCTGCACGCTGACCAGCGGGGCGTGGATGTGGTCGACGTAGACCTGCGGCTTGGGCTTGGGCTGCATCGCCTTCACGGCGAGCTTCGCGAAGCCCTCCGCGCCGATGCTGATGACGACGTCGGGCAGCAGCTCGGCATGGTGCGCCTCCAGCCCGACGGTCCTCGGGTAGCGCCGGGCCTCGTCGTCGAGGCGTCCGCTGAAGATGTCGGCGATCCGCTTGTACGCGCGGTACTGCAGCAGCCGGGCGAACAACAGGTCCCGCGCTTCGAGCAGCGCCAGATCGCCCTCGTCCTCCACCTCGGCGGCGGGCAGCAGCCGCGCGGCCTTCAGGTCCAGCAGCGTGGCGGCGACGACCAGGAACTCGGTCGTCTCGTCCAGGTCCCAGTCCGGCCCCATGGCCCGGATGTACGCCATGAACTCGTCGGTCACCTTCGACAACGCGACCTCGGTGACGTCCAGCTTGTGCCGCGAGATCAGCTGCAGCAGCAGGTCGAAGGGCCCTTCGAAGTTGGCGAGCCGGACCTTGAAGACCCCGTCGTCGGCCGCTTCCGCGTCCTGTGCCGACGGGGCGGGGCCGGGATCGGCCCCGGAGGACTCCGCCGGTCCGGCCACGGGAGCCGCCTCAGCGAACTCCTGGGCCAGCGGGACCGCGGGCTCCACGGCCCCGGGCGACACCACTGCCTCGCCCGCGCGCGCGGGCGACGCCCCGGCCCGCGGCGGCCGGGCCCCGTCCATGAACCCGGTCGGGGACAACGCGGGCCCGGCCGAGCCCGCGTCAGTCCGGGCCACGTCCGTCCGGGCCGCGTCCTCCCCCGCCGCGCCCGCGGCCGAGACTCCCGGCCGGACCGTCTGTGCCGGCCCCGCCGGCTCGGCGGGCTCAGTCGGCTCGGCGGGCTCAGTCGGCGGAGCCGTCCCGTTCGCCTCCGCAGGAGGCCCGGCCGGTGAAGCCGCCGGCCCCCGCCCCAGCGCACGCCGGCGGCCGACCGGGCCGCCGGGGGGTGGTGGGGGAACGTTCGAGGTCATGGCCCCCGCAGGCTACCGCTACCGCCCGCGCAGTCGTCGTACGAGGATGCTGGCGTCTCCGCGGGTCTCCAGGTCGGCGAGGACCACGGCGACCGCCTCGCGGACGATACGTCCGCGGTCGACGGCCAGGCCGTGCTCACCGCGGAGCACGAGACGGGCGTGCTCCAGGTCCATGAGCTCCTCGGCCGACACGTACACCGTGATCTTCTCGTCGTGCCGCTCACGGCCGCTGGGACGGCGCGAGGGGCTGCGCCCGCGCTTGCGGGACGTGGCACCCGCGGTCCCGGTGGCAGAACCTTCCTGCGCCGTCTGCCGACGGGCGGAGCCGGAGCGCTCGGCGGCCGCGGAACGGCTGTGGGCCTCCCCGGCCTCGGCCGGTTCCGCATCCACCGCGACATGCTCGGCGCCCTCGCCGTCGCCACCCTGCGCGGGCACCGACTGCGGCGCGTCTTCCGCGGCCGCCGTGGCGTCGCCCTCCCCCGCCGGAGCGGGCACCCGGGCGTCGCCGTTGGCCTGACGCCTGGGCTGGGACGACTGAAGCGCCATCCCCCCTGTCGTACGGAAGAGTTCGTCGGCCCCCGGCAGACTCACTCGGCGTGACACCGGGCGAGCACCTCCCTGGCGAGCTGGCGATAGGCGGCGGCACCGACGGAGTTGGAGGCGTACGTGGTGATCGGCTCACCGGCGACCGTGGTCTCCGGGAAGCGGACCGTGCGCCCGATGACCGTGTGGTAGACGTGGTCGTCGAACGCCTCGACCACCCGCGCGAGCACCTCACGGCTGTGCACCGTGCGCGAGTCGTACATCGTGGCGAGGATCCCGTCGAGCTCCAGCTCCGGGTTGAGCCGTTCCTGGACCTTCTCGATGGTCTCCGTCAGCAGGGCCACACCGCGCAGTGCGAAGAACTCGCACTCCAGGGGCACTATCACCTTGTGGGCGGCCGTCAGGGCGTTCACCGTGAGCAGGCCGAGCGAGGGCTGGCAGTCGATGACGATGAAGTCGTAGTCGGGCAGCAGCGGCTTCAGGGCGCGCTGCAGCGTCGACTCGCGGGCGACCTCGGAGACCAGCTGGACCTCGGCCGCCGACAGGTCGATGTTGCTGGGCAGCAGGTCCATGTTGGGGACCGCCGTCTTCAGCAGCACCTCGTCGGCCGCCATCCCCCGCTCCATGAGCAGGTTGTAGACGGTGAGGTCGAGCTCCATCGGGTTGACACCGAGTCCGACCGACAGCGCGCCCTGCGGGTCGAAGTCCACGAGCAGGACCCGGCGTCCGTACTCCGCGAGCGCGGCACCCAGGTTGATGGTCGACGTGGTCTTGCCGACGCCGCCCTTCTGGTTGCACATCGCGATGATCTTCGCGGGGCCGTGGTCGGGCAGCGGCCCCGGGATCGGGAAGTACGGCAGCGGGCGCCCGGTCGGGCCGACCCGCTCCCGGCGCTGTCTGGCCGCGTCGGGCGCGAGAGTGGCCGCGTACTCGGGGTCGGGCTCGTACTCCGCGTCGGGGTCGTAGAAGTGCCCCTCGGGCAGTTCGTCGTAGTCGGCGAAGTGGTTGTGGGGCGCGCCACTTCCGTCGCCGGCCATGGCGTTCACGTGATGGCCATCCATCTTCTGGTGTGCTGTGTGAGTCGCCTGCTGACTCTGGTGGGCTGCGAAGGTGCGCACAGCGACGGAGCCGACAGCCTCGAACCCCGCGGGATCCTGGTCCCGTGCAGGCATTCCTGGTTGACCACCCCCGGGAGTAAATGTCGACTCATTCACAAGTCGTCTTACCTCCTTGGTGACCAGGAAACTTCTAGACAGGTCAGCGTGGCACCATGCCGACGATTGGCGACTCTATGGCGTGTCGGGCGTCCGCAGCAACACAATCCGCCGGACCCGGCCCGATGTGTCGGCAATGAAACATCCGGCTGTCAAGGGCGTACGGCCGTCGCACGGCAGGTTTCACCGGTGTGCGAATCGGTTGAAGGGTTACGTTCGAGGCGAGTTGCTCGAGAATCGCGAAGTGACCATACACACATCCGGCCGGACCTTGTCGGGCAAGGTCCGGCCGGGTGCGCGGCGTTGACGACGGGTGTTGATGTATCGCCTTTGCCGGTTGGTCACTTAGCCGACTCACCGGCCGCGAGGGTTCAGCCGAGCAGCGAGGAGAGCTCCACGTGCTCCACGCCGTGCGCCTCGGCGACCTCGCGGTAAACGACCTTGCCGTCATGCGTGTTGAGGCCCTTGGCCAGCGCGGGGTCGCGGCGCAGGGCGCCCACCCACCCGTGGTCGGCCAGCTCGACGATGTACGGCAGCGTGGCGTTGGTCAGCGCGTAGGTGGAGGTGTTCGGCACCGCGCCGGGCATGTTGGCGACGCAGTAGAAGACCGAGTCGTGGACCTGGAAGGCCGGCTCGGCGTGGGTGGTCGGACGGGAGTCCTCGAAGCAGCCGCCCTGGTCGATCGCGATGTCGACAAGAACACTTCCGGGCTTCATGCGCGAGACGAGCTCGTTGGTGACCAGCTTCGGGGCCTTGGCGCCGGGGATCAGCACCGCCCCGATGACGAGGTCGGCCTCCAGGCAGGCCTTCTCCAGCTCGAAGGCGTTCGAGACGACGGTCTGGATCTTCGTGCCGAAGATCTTGTCCGCCTCGCGGAGCTTGTTGATGTCCCTGTCGAGCAGGGTCACGTGGAAGCCCATGCCGATGGCGATCTGCGCGGCGTTCCAGCCGGAGACACCGCCGCCGATCACGACGGCCCGGCCGGCCAGCACACCGGGGACACCGCCGGGCAGCACGCCCCGGCCGCCGTTGGCGCGCATCAGGTGGTAAGCGCCGACCTGCGGGGCCAGGCGGCCCGCCACCTCGGACATCGGGGCCAGCAGCGGCAGCGCGCGGCTGGGCAGCTCGACGGTCTCGTAGGCAATCGCCGTGGTGCCGGATTCCAGGAGGGCGTCCGTGCACTCCTTGGAGGCGGCCAGGTGCAGGTAGGTGAAGAGCGTCTGGTCCTTGCGGAGGCGGTGGTACTCCTCGGCGATGGGCTCCTTGACCTTCAGCAGCAGGTCGGCGGCGGCCCACACCTCGTCGGCGGTGTCCAGGATCCGCGCGCCGGCGGCGACGTACTCGGTGTCCGGGATCGAGGAGCCGACGCCGGCGCCGCGCTCGATGACGACCTGGTGGCCGTGGCGCACCAGCTCGTGCACGCCGGCGGGGGTGATGGCCACCCGGAACTCGTTGTTCTTGACCTCGCGGGGGATGCCGACCTTCACGTGGATCACGGTCCTTGGCTCAGAGGGTATGGGGGTCTTAATAAGACATACCCGGGCACGCACGGGCACACCGGGAGAGACCGCAGGAGAAGTGCGGCAGAGCCAGTCTAATGAAGGCGTTCTCGCTGTCTAGCCTTTCATTGCATCAATCTTCAGCTGATGCGGTACGGATTTCGCAGGCGTCTGGCTCAGTTTGAAGGTTTGAGTCGCCGAGAATCCGCTCGGCGGCGCCCCGGTGCAGTCCGGCCGACGCGGGATCACCCAGGTGTTCGAGGGTGTCGGCGACCCGCAGATGCAGGGCGGCCTGCAGCCGCGGGTCCTCGGCGCGCCGCGCCCACTCCACGGCCTCTCGGCAGGTGCGCAGCGACTCCTCGGGACGGCCGGCGTACTCCTGGACCCGCGCCAGCTCGCTCAGCGCCCGTGCCTGGGCGGCCACATCGCCGTTCTTGCGGTGCCCGGCGATCGCGGCGCGCCAGTTCCGCAGGGCCTCGCCGTAGCGGCCGGCGAAGGTGTGGGCCGCGGCGATCCGCCCGTAGAGCCGGGACGCATCGGCGCGCTCGTCCCGGGCGAGCCGTTCGACCAGGGCGCGGCCGAACCAGTCGGCCGCCCGGTCGTAGTCGCCGAGCTCCAGATGCGCGCCGCCTACGGATTCCATCGCGCGGCCGGTCGCGTACGGGTCGTTCACCTCACGCCCGGCGTCCAGCGCGAGCCGGTAGCGCGCCAGGGCGTCGGCCGTGCGGCCCGTGCGGGCGTCGAGGTCGCCGAGGTTCAGCAGGGCGGCGGCCCGCTCGCGAGGCAGGTTGCGGCGCTCGGCGACGTCGAGGAGCATGCCGTGGATGTCGTAGAGGTCGGGCGCGGCGGCCTGGGTGCCGATGTGCGCCGCCATCGCACGCACCAGTTGCGACATCAGCCGTCGGGCCAGGGTGTCCAGCTCCCCGTCGGCGACCGCGAGCCGGGCCGAGGCCAGCAGGGCGGGCCGGGTCAGGCGCAGCCAGTCCGCGGCCGCCCGCGGGGTCGGGAAGCGCAGGGCGGGCGGCATGTCGAGGAGCTTCTGGCGGGCCTGGGGGCTGTCGGTCTCGGTGATCGCCCGGCAGGCCTGGAGCAGCCGTACGGTCCGCTCCAGCATGCGGGCGCGGGCCAGCTGGAGCTCGGCCGGGCGTTCATGGTGCTCGGCGAGGATCCGCAGCTGGGGGTGCAGGCAGCCGGGCACCTCGTACTGCGGCAGCGGGGAGTTCACCGCGTGCAGGAAGCCGAGGGCGACGAAGTCGTCCAGGACGGTACGGGCCCTGCCGACCGAGCAGCCGACGAGCGCGGAGGCGGTCTGCGGATCGACCAGCCCGGCCGGGGCGAGGGCGAGCAGGCGCAGCATCCGGGCGGCGGTCGGGGGCAGGGCGGCGTGGGCGAGCCGGAAGACCCGGGCCAGGGCGGTGCCCTCGGTGTCCTCGGCGCGCAACTGCTTGGCGAGGTCGGAGACGGCGGCCTGGGGACGGGTCGCGAGCCAGCCGCCCGCCAGCATCAGCGCGGCGGGCTGCCCCTGGCACTCCTCGGCCAGGCCCTCGGCGGCCCGGGGGTCGACGGTGATGCGGACCGGGCCGGTGTGCCGGGTCAGCAGCTCCACGCCGGATTTGGCGTCCAGGCCGCCCAGGGTGCAGGGGCGGACGTCCGAGATGCCGGTCAGCGGGCCTTCGGAGACCGCGACGACGAGACAGTCCGGGGTGTCGGGCAGCAGGGCGTCGACCTGTTCGGCGTCGGCCGCGTCGTCCAGCAGGACCAGGGTGCGGCGATCGGCCAGGGCGGTGCGCAGGGCGTCGGTGAGGTCGTCCTCGCAGGCCCCGGCGGGCGCCTGCTCGTCCAGGGCGGTGAGGAGGCCCCGGGCGGCGCGTCCGACGGGTACCGGAGTGCCGTCGGGGTCGGTGAGGCGGGCGCGCAGGACCCCGTCGGGGTAACGGTCCGCGACCTGACGTACGAGTTCCTCGGCGAGCGCGGTGCGGCCCGAGCCGGGCCGTCCGGCGATGAGCAGCACGCGTGCGCGGGGTGCCTTGCGGCCCGACAGGGTGTCCAGTCCGGCGCGCTCGATGTCGGCGCGCAGTTCCTTCAACTCCCGTGTGCGGCCCAGGAACTCGATCTGCCCGGCAGCGCGCCCGGTCGGCCGCACGTCGCCTGTCTCCACGACCTGATCCGTCACGGGCCACACTCCCGTCCCACCGCACACGCGAGCCCGCCGGGACTCCGGTTCGGGCGTGCCACAGAGCCTAGTTCACGCTCTGCAACGTTCCCGGGTGGAGCGCGAGGGGTGGAACGGCACTTCCCCCGATCGGATCAGCGGATCTTCACATCGCGGGGTTTCGGGTCGGCCACACCACGAGGAGACCGTGCCGGGCGGCCCGGCGGCCACGGCCTGCCGCCGGTGCCGTACGAGCCGGCCCGGCCGGTGGCCGCACCCGCCCGACCAGCAGGCGCGCAGCCGGGCACGGTGCCCGCCCAGGAGCACCCCGCCCCCGAGGACCGGGCCCGTGCACCCGACCTCCCAGACCCGGGAACGAGCACCCGCGCCTCCCAGGCCAGGCACGAGCACCCGCGCCTCCGAAGACCGGGCACGAGCACCCCACCTCCGGAGGCCGGCCCGGGTACGAGCACCCGCGCCTCCGAAGACCGGGCACGAGCACCCCACCTCCGGAGGCCGGCCCGGGTACGAGCACCCGCCGCGGGCGGTTCGTGAATCCCGCCGCCTCGGACGGTTCAGGCCTCGAACGGGCGGGCCGGCCACGGGGCCTGGGCCGGGCGCAGGGCGTCAAGGCCGTCACCGCCCCGCGCGGCGACCAGGGAGAGGACGCCCACGACCAGGCAGTTGTTGTGCAGCTCGCCGGCCAGCACCCCCCGCACGAGGTCCTCGACCGGCACCCGGTCGAGCTCCATGTCGGCCTCTTCCTCCTCGACCGCGAAGCGCTCGCCCTCGGCCTCGGACAGATCGCGCGCGAGGAAGATCCGGACCGCCTCGTCGCAGCCGCCGGGCGTGGTGTAGACGTCGGTCAGCACCCGCCAGTCCTCCGCCTTGACGTGCGCCTCCTCGTACAGCTCGCGCTGCGCGGCGTGCAGCGGGTTCTCGCCGGGGACGTCGAGCAGTCCGGCCGGGATCTCCCACAGCTTGTGGCGCACCGGGTGGCGGTACTGGCGCAGGACCAGGACGCGGTCGGCCCCGTCGAGGGCGAGGACGGCCACGGAGCCGGGGTGGACCTGGTAGTCACGGCCGACCACGGTGCCGTCGGGCATGACCACCTCGTCGGTGCGGACGGAGGTCTTGTTGCCCACGAAGGGGGTGTTCGTCGCCCGGACTTCCCACTCCTCGGGAGTGTCCTTGATCGTCATGCCTGTCCTTCCACGTGCCCTGCGACCTGCCGAAACGAAACCGGGGTGCACACCCTTTGAAGGGATGCACCCCGGCCACCGTACAACTGGTGTGTTACTTCGAAGTCTTCCGCTCGACCGCGGCCTTGACGAGCCCGGCGAACAGCGGGTGCGGACGCGTCGGGCGCGAGCGCAGCTCCGGGTGGGCCTGCGTGGCGACCAGGTACGGGTGGACGTCGCGCGGGTACTCGACGTACTCGACGAGCTTGCCGTCCGGCGAGGTGCCGGAGAACAGGATGCCCGCCTGCTTCTCCAGCTCCGCCCGGTAGGCGTTGTTCACCTCGTAGCGGTGCCGGTGGCGCTCCTCGACGTACTCCTTGCCGTCGTACACCTCGCGCACGATGGAGCCCTCGGCCAGCTTCGCCGGGTACATGCCGAGCCGCATGGTGCCGCCCATGTCACCCTCACCGGCGACGATGTCCATCTGCTCGGCCATGGTGGAGATGACCGGGTGCCCGGTGGCGGGGTCGAACTCGGTGGAGTTGGCGTCGGAGATGTCGGCCAGGTTGCGCGCGGCCTCGATCACGATGCACTGCAGGCCGAGGCAGAGGCCGAGCAGCGGCACCTTGTTCTCGCGGGCGTAGCGGATCGCGCCGACCTTGCCGGTCACACCGCGCTCGCCGAAGCCGCCGGGGATGCAGATGCCGTCGACGTCGCCGAGCTGCGCCGCGGCGCCGGCCGGGGTCTTGCAGTCGTCGGAGGTGACCCACTTGATCTTCACGCGGGCGCGGTTGGCGAAGCCGCCGGCGCGCAGCGCCTCGGTGACCGACAGGTAGGCGTCGGGCAGGTCGATGTACTTGCCGACCAGGGCGAGGGTGATCTCGTGGTCGGGGTTGTGGACGCGGTCGAGCAGATCGTCCCAGGTCGTCCAGTCGACGTCCCGGAACGGCAGGTCCAGCTTGCGCACGACGTAGGCGTCCAGGCCCTCGCCGTGGACGGTCTTGGGGATGTCGTAGATCGAGCGGGCGTCGGGGCAGGCGACGACGGCGGCCTCGTCGACGTCGCACATCAGCGAGATCTTCCGCTTGATCGCGGTGGGCACCTCGCGGTCGCAGCGCAGCACGATGGCGTCCGGCTGGATACCGATGTTGCGCAGGGCCGCAACCGAGTGCTGGGTCGGCTTCGTCTTCAGCTCACCCGAGGGACCGATGTACGGCAGGAGAGAGATGTGGACGACGAAGACGTTGTCACGGCCGACCTCGTGCCGGACCTGGCGGACGGTCTCCAGGAACGGCAGCGACTCGATGTCGCCGACCGTGCCGCCGACCTCGGTGATCACGACGTCGACCTCATCCGTCGCCATGCGGCGGATGCGGTGCTTGATCTCGTTGGTGATGTGCGGGATGACCTGCACGGTGTCGCCCAGGTACTCGCCGCGCCGCTCCTTGGCGATCACGGTGGAGTACACCTGGCCGGTGGTGACGTTCGCGGAGCCGTCGAGGTCACGGTCGAGGAAGCGCTCGTAGTGGCCGATGTCCAGGTCGGTCTCGGCGCCGTCGTTGGTGACGAACACCTCACCGTGCTGGAAGGGGTTCATCGTGCCGGGGTCGACGTTCAGGTACGGGTCGAGCTTCTGCATCACGACGCGAAGGCCCCGGGCCTTGAGCAGCATGCCGAGGCTGGAGGCCGTCAGGCCCTTGCCGAGCGAGGAGGCGACACCCCCGGTGACGAAGATGTGCTTGGTCGTCGAGTTACGAAAAGCGGCGGGCGGCATGGCCAAGACGGGGCTCCCGTGGTCGCGGTCTGGGGGTGCGGTGCGGCTGGCCGCCGGAATGCTCCGGGGCGCCGTCGCTGCGGTTCGGGGGTTCCCTGTCGGGAAGGGGCCCACCGGTCCACGGGCTACCAGCGTATCAGCGCCGCGGGGGGACGGCTTCCGGTCACGCTCCGCACGCATTCCGACACGGAGACGGTCATGGTCACCGGTCCCTCACCCGCTGCTCACTCGTTCGGCTTACCCGCCTTGCCTGGACGGGCACCCGGATCACCCGCGTGCGTCGTATCCTGCTCGGACACTCGCTGCCGAGCCCGTCCGGCCCAACGGCACCACCCCCCGCCCGTAACCACCGGAACAACGTGAGCTCGTCAGTTCGTTGAGCAACAATTGGCGCTTTGCATCACGGCTGAGTGACCTGTTTTGCTTCATCGCTCAACGACGCATTGCAAGACCTGCTGAAACCCCCCTTGACCGCACTAGCGACAGCCCCCTTGCGGGGTGACGTGGCCGTTCGACTGGAGTTGCACGTGGCCGGGCGCATCGAAGATTACGCACTCATCGGAGACATGCAGACCGCTGCCCTGGTCTGCCGGGACGGGACAGTCGACTGGCTGTGCCTGCCCCGCTTCGACTCGCACGCCATCTTCGCCGGCCTGCTGGGCACCGAGGAGCACGGGTTCTGGCGGCTCGGTCCCGCCTACGCCTCCGACCAGGAGCCGCCCACCGCGGCGCGGCGCAGCTACCGGGGCGACTCGCTGATCCTGGAGTCCGAGTGGGACACCCAGCGGGGCACGGTCCGGGTGACCGACTTCATGCCGCCACGTGACGGCGCCCCTCAGCTGATCCGGATCGTGGAGGGTGTCTCGGGCCGGGTACCGATGCGCTCCGCGCTGCGGATGCGGTTCTCCTACGGCCGGGTGGTGCCGTGGGTGCACAAGCACGAGGGGCGCACGGTGGCCGTCGCGGGTCCCGACTCCGTGTGGTTCGACACATCCGCGGAGACGTACGGCAAGTCGCTGACGACGTACGCGGACTTCACGGTCGCGCCGGGCGAGCGGATCGCGTTCACGATCTCCTGGGAGCCCTCGCACAAGGAGCCGCCGCCGCTGCCCGAGCCGGAGCAGTCGCTGGAGGCGACGGAGGACTTCTGGCGCGAATGGGTCGACCACTGTACGTACCACGGGCCCTACCGGGAGGCCGTGGTCCGGTCGCTGATCACGCTGAAGGCCCTGACGTACGCCCCGACCGGCGGCATCGTCGCCGCGCCGACCACCTCCCTGCCGGAGGACATCGGCGGCGTCCGCAACTGGGACTACCGCTACACCTGGCTGCGCGACGCGGCGATCACACTGTCCTCGCTGCTGCGCACCGGCTACCGCGAGGAGGCCCGCGCCTGGCGCGAGTGGCTGCTGCGGGCCGTCGCCGGCGACCCGGAGAACCTGCAGATCATGTACGGCATCGCCGGTGAGCGCGAGCTGGGCGAGGCGGAGCTGGACTGGCTGCCGGGCTACGAGAGCTCCGGCCCCGTCCGGGTCGGCAACGGCGCGGCGCACCAGCTCCAGCTGGACGTCTACGGCGAGGTCACCGAGGCCCTGCACCTGGCCCACATGACGGGTCTCGCGCGCAACGACTACGCCGCGCTGCTCCAGCTGAAGCTGATCCGCTACCTGGAGGACCACTGGCAGGAGCCGGATGAGGGCATCTGGGAGGTGCGCGGCCCGCGCCGCCACTTCGTGCACTCCAAGGTGATGGCCTGGGTCGCGGTCGACCGCACGATCAAGCTCATCGAGTCCGGTGACGCGGACGGCCCGCTGGAGCGCTGGCGCGAGCTGCGCGACGACATCCACCGGGACGTGTGCGACAAGGGCTACGACAAGGAGCGCAACACCTTCACGCAGTCGTACGGCTCGAAGGAGCTGGACGCCTCCTTGCTGCTGATCCCGCAGGTGGGCTTCCTGCCGCCGGACGACAAGCGGGTCATCGGCACCATCGAGGCGATCCAGCGTGAGCTGTCCACGCCGGACGGCTTCATCCTGCGCTACCCGACCTCGGGCGGCGACGAGGGCGTGGACGGCCTGCCCGGTGACGAGGGCGCGTTCCTGGCCTGCTCGTTCTGGATGGCCGACGACCTGGCGATGATCGGCCGCGTGGACGAGGCCCGCAAGCTGTTCGAGAAGCTGCTGTCCCTGCGCAACGACCTCGGCCTGCTGGCCGAGGAGTGGGACCCCCGGCTGCAACGTCAGGTGGGCAACTTCCCGCAGGCCTTCAGCCACGTGCCGCTCATCGACACGGCGCTGCGCCTGACGGCCTCGGGCGCGTACGGCGGCTGAGCGGGGCGGCCCTCGGGGGTCATCGCGGCCTTGGGGGTCCTTTCCCTGTGAGCGTCCGATCAGGTCGCGTGGTCTGGTGCCGTGCATCGACAGGCGCCGGAAGGCCCTCGACGGGGGTCCCCCCGCTCGGGCGACGCCGAGAGTGGGGGAGGAGCTACCAGGGTCTTTCGGCAACGCGGCGAGGTGCGGTGCCGGGCCGCGCGACCCGGCCGGGCATAGGGAAAGCCCCCCTGAGGGCCGTGAGCGTGCGCTCCCCCGCGGGATCGCCCGCCGTGGCCGGGACGAGGGCGATCTCGTCGAGTCCGGCCTCGGCGTAGGCGGCGATACGGGCGCGGACGGTGTCGGCGTCGCCGACCAGGGCGACCGTGCCGGCGGCCTCGGGCGGCAGCGCCCTCAGCAGGCTGTCCGGGTCGGCGCCCTTGGCCGCCAGCTCGACGACCTCGGCGAACCCCGCGTCGACGAACATGTCGCTGTAGCCCGGGACGGCGAGGTATCCCACGACGCTGCGCAGGACCTGGGTGAGCGACTCCGGGTCCGGGTCCACGGCGGCGGGCAGCCACGCGGTCAGCCGCGGCGGCGTGCGGCCCGCCTTCCCGGCGGCGGCGAGCATCCGGTCCCGCAGCACGCGGACCTGCTCGGGCGAGACGACGTCGAGCAGCATCCGGTCGGCGTGCGCGACGGCCGCGGCGACCGCCCGTTCCCCGAACGCCGCGACGGTGAGCGTGCCACCGGGCGGCGGCAGCCGGCGCGGAAAGGCGCTGCCGGGCACGATCGGCTCGCCCGGCACGCTGTGCATCAGCGCCCGTACGGCCGCCGCCGACTCCGCGAGGGCGGTGGCGGGCCGGGTCCGCGGCCGGCCGTGCACGCCCTCGACGACCCGCCTGCTGGAGGTGCCCAGGGCCACGCCGACGGGCCGGCCGGTGACGGCCGCGGTGGAGGCGGCGCCCCGCACGATGGTGAGCGGGTCGCGCACCGACACCGGCATGGGCCCGGCGATCAGCGCGACCTGCTCCGTGGCCGCGCCGATCGCCGCCGCCAGGACGAACGAGTCCCACGTCGGTCCCTCGCCCGCCCACACCTCCCGGTAGCCGAGCCGGTCGGCGAGCACCGCGATCCGCAACGGCTCCTCGACCGGACTGTCGTCCTCTCGCCCCACCGCGACCACGCTCATGTCCACGAGGACGCCGGTACCCGGTCGCTCACCGGGTATTCCAGGACGTGATCGTCCTCGTGTCCCTCCGGAGATGTCCGCGAGGCACCCACCCGGGTAGCGTCCGGCACATGGACAGCGCGACGGACAGCGATCACGACGGCCAGGGTGCGGGGATCACCGTGCGGCGGGCGCTGGAGCTGCCGGGGTTGCGCAGCGGGCTGCCCGAGGTGCTGGCGGGAGCCGAGCGGCTCGGGCGGACCGTGCGCTGGGTGCACGCCGGGGAGGTGCCGCACATCGCCTCCCTGCTCAAGGGCGGCGAGCTGCTGCTGACCACCGGCTACGGCCTCGGCACCCGCCCCGCCGAGCAGCGGGCGTTCGTGCGCACCCTGGCCGAACGCGGCATCGCGGCCCTGGTCGTGGAGTTGGGTCCGCGTTTCGCCCGGCTGCCCGCGGCCCTGGTCGACACGGCACGCGCGGCCGGACTGCCGCTGGTCCAGCTGCACCGCGAGGTGCCGTTCGTCACGGTCACGGAGGAGGTCCACACCGAGATCGTCAACGGCCACTACGCCCTTCTGCAACGGGCCGAGGAGGTGCACCGGCGGTGCACGCAGGCCGTGCTGGGCGGCGGCGGAGTGCCACAAGTGCTCAGCATCCTGGCCGACTTCGCCGGCAATCCGGTGTTCCTGGAGACGGCGGACGGGCAGTTGCTGTACGCGGCGGGGGCCGGCCCCGAGGGCGCGGACCCGCTCCAGGTGTGGGAAGGGCTGCGGGGCCAGCACAAGGAGGAACCGCCGCCGGCGGGTTCGGTCCTGGTGGACGTGCCGGGCGGCGGGCCGGGCAGTGGGGGCGTTCGGGCACGGCTCGTCGTGCTGCCCGTGCGGTCCGCGCCGGCGCCGGTGCACCGAATGGCGTCCGAGCGGGCCGCGGGCATCCTGGCCGTGGTGCTGATGCAGGCCCGCCAGGAGGAGGAACTGGCGGCGCGTGGACGCGGCGACTTCCTCACCGACCTCGCCGAGGGCCGGATCACGGCCGAGGACGCCCCGGCACAGGCACGCGTGCTGGGCTTCCGGCCGGGAGAGGGCCCGTTGCTGCCGGTGGTCATGCGGCTCGGGGACGCCCTGTCATCGGGCGGGGGCTGGGCGGTGCCGACGCGGGCCATCTCGGAGGAACTGTCGTCGCTGGGCGTGCCGGTGCTGCTGGGGGTGCGGCCGGTGGAGGGCCGGGTGCTGGTGCTGCTCGGCCTGCGCGCGGAGCCGGAGCGGGAGACGGTCGCGGACCGGGTGGCGGCGGCGCTGCGGGCCGGGGTGGGCCGGGCCGGGATGCCGCGGCCGGGCGGGCAGCCGCCCGTGGTGGTCGTGGGCCTGGCCGGGGGCTGGACGGCGGCGGCCTCGGGCCTGCGGCACGCGGCCGAGACGGCCACGGCGGCCCAGGGCCTGCCGGACCGGCCCTGGTACGACGCCCGGCGCCTCGACATCGACCTGCTGCTGTGGCGGCTGCGTGACCAGCCGGACCTGGCGGCCTTCGTCGACCGCGCTCTCGGCCCGCTCCTGGAGCACGACCGCCGCTCCCGGCCGCCGCTGCTGCCCACGCTCACGTCGTATCTCGCCCACGCGGGCCGCAAGGCGGAGACGGCCCGGGAGCTGCACCTGAACCGGCAGACCCTTTACAACCGCCTGGCACGCATCGGGGAGTTGCTGGGCACGGACCTCGACGACCCGCAGACGGTCCTGGCCCTGAGCCTGGCCCTGCGGGCCCGCCGGCACGTGCCGTAGGGGCCTCTACGGCAGCGGCCTCGGCTGGGTCAACTCGTCGTAGACGCTCAGGACCTGTGCGACCGTCTCGTCCTCGGTCGGCCAGGTGGCGGCCTGCCGGGCGCCCCTGGCCGTCAGCAGTTCCCGGCGCGTCCGGTCGCCGAGCAGCCCGACGACGGCGTCGGCGAGGGCCTTGGCGTCCCCGTACGGGACGAGTTCGGCGGCGTCGCCGACCAGTTCGGGGATGCCGCCGACCTCCGTGGCGACGAGCGGCACGCGCGCGTGGAGGGCCTCCTGGGCGAGGACGGAGCGGGCCTCCCAGCGGCTCGGCAGCAGGGCGAGGTCGGCGGCGGCGAGCAGGTCCGTGATGTCCTCGCGCCGCCCGATGAGCCGGACCGGCAGTCCCTCCTCCTCGATCCGCGCCTGGAGTTCACCGCGCAGCGGCCCCTCCCCGGCGATCACGACCAGGGGCAGGGGGTCGAGCCGGCGCCAGGCGCGCGCGGCGTCCAGCAGTACGTCGTATCCGCGGTGCCGGTCCAGGGAGCCGGCGGCCATCAGCAGCGGCCGTCCGATGGCACCCAGTTCGGCGCGCACCTTGGGCCGCCGCCGATCGGGGTCGTCGGGCTCCGGGGACCTGCGGGAGCCGGGCAGCGCGACGGCCGCGAGCCGGGCGTCCCGCGCGCCGGTGAGCCGGGCCCGGTCCACGAGCGCCGAGGTCGTGCCCAGCACCACGGTGGACGCCTTCACGACCCTCCGCTCCAGCACCCGCAGCATGTGGGCACGCGCACCGTCGACGTGCGCCCGGTCGTGCCACGTCACGACCAGCGGCGTGCGTACGCGCCGCCCGCTGAGGGCGAGCACGGTACGGAAGGAGGCGTGCAGCCCGTGCGCGTGCACCAGATCGGCGTGGGCGCAGGCCGCCCGCAGGGCCGCCACCGACACCGGATCGCTGCTGCGCGGCACATGCACGTGGTCGGCGCCGACTCCTCTGAAGTCATAGGCGCGGTCCGCCTCATAGGGGGCGCACACCGTGACTTTCACGCCCCGCGCGACGAGCCCCGCGGCCAGCGAGCGCACATGCGCACTGCTGGCGGCGTTGCCTCCGCCCAGCACCTGCACGGTGCGCAGCGGCAACTGGCCATGCGGTGCGTGGCTGCTCACGGGGGTCACGTGGCCGGGCTCCTGGTTCGGGTCGGGCGGTCACGACGCGGTTTCGCACGCGTACTCCGCCAAGGATGCCAGGACACACGGGGGTTCCGGGCACGCCGGGGCGCCGGCGGCCGGGCAGCGGGGCGCGGCGCGGGGGAATGCGCCGGGCCGAGTCACCCACACGAGTGAACTTGGGCGACCCACCCGTTCCCTCCCCGGCACCCCCGCCGGTGGCGTCGCCCCGGCTAACCGTCCGCCCGCGCCGTCGCCAGCAACTCCTCCGCGTGCGCCCGGGCCGTCTCCGAGTCCTCCTGGCCGGCGAGCATGCGGGACAGCTCGCGGACCCGCTCCTCCCCTTCCAGGACCTTGACGCCGGAGTGGGTCACCGACCCGTCGTTGGTCTTCTCGACCAGCAGCTGCCGGTCGGCGAAGGCGGCCACCTGCGGCAGATGCGTCACCACCACGACCTGTGCGGTCTTCGCCAGCCGCGCGAGCCGCCGGCCGATCTCGACCGCCGCCTTGCCGCCGACTCCGGCGTCGACCTCGTCGAACAGGTAGGTGGGCACGGGGTCCGTCCCGGCGAACACGACCTCCACGGCCAGCATCACCCGCGACAGCTCACCGCCGGACGCGCCCTTGGCGATCGGCCGGGGCGGCGCGCCCGGGTGCGGGGCCAGCAGCAGCTCGACCTCGTCGGCGCCCGCGGGCCCGTAGGCGACCGGACGCCCGCCGACCTCGACGCCCTCCGGGTCCTCGGTCTGCCGGATGTCGAAGGACACGCGCGCGTGCGGCATGGCGAGCGAGGCCAGCTCGGCGGTCACGGCGGCGGCGAACCGCTCGGCGGCCTCCGCCCGGGCGTCGGTCAAGGCCTGTGCCAGACCGCCCAGTTCGGACCGCAGCGCGTCGCGCTCGGCGGTCAGCTCCCCGATCCGCTCGTCGTCACCGTCGAGTTCGGTCAGCCGGGCGGCACTCTGCTCGGCCCAGGCCAGCACGGTGGCGACGTCCTCGCCGTACTTCCGCGTCAGCCCGGTCAGCGCGGCCCGCCGCTCCTCGACGGCCGTCAGCCGCAGCGGGTCGGCGTCCAGGTCGTCGGCGTATCCCGCGAGGTCGCCGGCCGCGTCGCGCAGCAATATCCCGATCTCCCCGATGCGGTCGGCGAGCGTGGCCAGCGCCGGGTCGTGCGACCGTACGGCGTCCAGGGCCCGCTGGGCGCCCGCGACGAGCGTCCCCGCGTCGACGCCCTCCGGGTCCTCGGGGTTGCCCGCCAGGGCGGCGTGCGCGGCCGCGGCGGCGGACGCCAGCGCCTCGGCGTGCCCCAGCCGCTCGGCCTCCTCGGCCAGCTCCGCGTCCTCACCCGCACGGGGTTCCACGGCGGCGATCTCGTCGAGCCCGAAACGCAGCAGATCGGCTTCCTGGGCCCGCTCGCGCGCCCGGGTGGTGATCTCGTCGAGCTCGGCGGAGACGGCCCGCAGCCGCTTGTACGCCTCGCCGTACTTGGCCAGCGGCCCGGCGACCGCGTCGCCCGCGTACCGGTCGAGCGCCTGCCGCTGCCGGGACAGCTTGAGCAGCCCCTGCTGGTCGGTCTGCCCGTGCACGGCCACCAGCTCGTCGGCGAGTTCGGCCAGCACGCCCACGGGCACGCTGCGTCCGCCCAGGTGCGCCCGTGAGCGCCCCTCGGCGGAAACGGTACGGCTGATCAGCAGGGCTCCGTCGTCGAGCTCGGCCCCGGCCTCCTCGGCGCGCACCGCGGCCGCGGCGTCCCGGGGGACGGTGATCCGCCCCTCCACGACCGCCTTGCCGGCCCCGATCCGCACGAGCGCAGGGTCGGCCCGCCCGCCCAGCAGCAACCCCAGGCTGGTGACCACCATGGTCTTGCCCGCACCCGTCTCACCGGTGACCGCGGTGAACCCGGGCGACAGCTCGACGACAGCATCGTCGATCACGCCCAGCGACCGTATCCGCATCTCCTCCAACACGGACACGACCTTACGAGGTCCGGGCAGCCAATGGCGACCGGCCCGTCTCTGTCACCCACGCGGGTGGATACCGACCTCAAGGGGCGCGGGGAACTGCGCGACCGGCCACAACCGGCCCGCACCCGCCGCCGACGAGCCACCACCCCCTGCGAACCGCTAGTGAGGAGCCCCCCGCCACCCGGAGACGGGCAGCGCGAACTTCGCCACCAGCCGGTCCGTGAACGAGGCATGGTGCAGCCGGGCCAGCCGCACCGGTACGGCTCCCCGCCGCACCTCCACCCGTGCCCCCGGCGGCAGCTCCACGGTCCGCCGCCCGTCACACCACAGCACACCCGGCGGAACGTGCGGCAGAACCTCCACAGCCAACACGGAATCCGGCGATGTCACGAGCGGCTTCGCGAACAGGGCGTGCGCGGAGATCGGCACCATCAGCAGCGCCTCGACCTCCGGCCACACCACCGGCCCGCCCGCGGAGAACGCGTACGCCGTCGACCCCGTCGGCGTCGCGCACACGATCCCGTCACAGCCGAACCCCGTCACCGGCCGCCCGTCGATCTCCAGCACGACCTCCAGCATCCGCTCCGCGGACACCTTCTGCACGGCCGCCTCGTTCAGCGCCCAGTCCGTGTGCACGATGTCCCCGTTGCGATGCACCACGACGTCGACGGTCATCCGCTCCTCGACCTCGTACGCCTTGGTCACCACCCGGTCGACAACCTTGTCGAGGTCGTCCCGCTCGGCCTCCGCGAGGAACCCGACCCGCCCGAGGTTGACGCCCAGCATCGGCACACCCGACGCCCGCGCGAACTCGGCACCGCGCAGCAGCGTGCCGTCGCCGCCCAGCACGATGAGCAGCTCACACCCGTCGAGGCACTGCGGAGTGGCCTCCTCGACCAGCTCCACCTCCGCCGGCAGCGGCAGGTCGCGCGCCTCGGCCGCCAGGACGCGCACGCCCAGCCCGGAGCGCAGCAGCCCCTTCACCACGAGCTCGGCACTGCGCACGGCGGCGGGCCGCCCCGTGTGGGCGAGCAGGAAAACAGTACGAGCTCGGTTCTCGGTCAACGCGGCCCCTCCGCCACTGCACGGTCAACGTCGGCCGGGTCCAGTTCCGGTGCCCCGGCCCGCAGCCACAAGAAGTATTCGACATTCCCCGACGGCCCGGGCAGCGGACTGGCCGTCACGCCCTTCACTCCGAGCCCCAGCCCCCATGCCTTCTCGGCCACCCCCCGTACCGCCTCGGCGCGCAGCTCGGTGCTGCGTACCACTCCCCCGCTGCCCAGCCGCTCCTTGCCCACCTCGAACTGCGGCTTGACCATCATCACCAGGTCGGCGTCCGGTTTCACGCACCGCACCAGGGCGGGCAGGACCAGCCCGAGCGGGATGAAGGACAGATCCCCCACGACAAGATCCACTGGCTCCCCATCGATCGCTTCAAGCGTCAACTCGCGTACGTTCGTACGGTCCTTGACGGTGACGCGTTCATCCTTCCGGAGGGACCACGCGAGCTGTCCGTATCCGACGTCCACGGCGACGACGTGGGCGGCGCCCGCCCGCAGCAGGACGTCCGTGAAACCGCCGGTGGACGCGCCCGCGTCGAGCGCCCTGCGCCCCTCGACGGGCAGCCCCCGCGGCCCGAAGACCGCGAGCGCCCCGGCGAGCTTGTGGCCGCCCCGGGAGACGTAGTCGGGGTCGCCGTCGTCCTGGGCCACCACGATCGCGGCCGCGGTCTCCACCTGCGTGGCGGGTTTGGTCGCGACGGTCTTGCCGACGGAGACGCGTCCGGCGGCGATCAGCTGGCCGGCGTGCTCACGCGAACGCGCGAGCTTCCGGCGGACCAGCTCCGCGTCCAGACGGCGGCGTGCGACTCCTGCCACGTTCGGTTCAGCTCCTAGGTCCAGGCGGTGTCGGGGGCACCGGGGGTCCCGGGCGTACGTCGAGCGCGGTGAGCGCGTCGCGCAGCCCCCGGTGTACATCCTCGTACACCTCGATGTGCCCGTCCGTGGCGAGGTGGTCGGCGTCGCCGAGCCGGTCCAGGGCCGCGTCCACAGCGGCGTCGCCGGTGGGCGTGCGCGGCACGTTCAGGGGGGCCGGTGCCGCGGGGTCGTGCGCCGGCTCTTCCTCCGCCACCGGCGGGGGCTCGGGAACTGCGTCGTCCATGCCCCGACGCTACCGCGAACCGCTGCGGTACCGTCGACCGCGATGGCCACGATCGAGGAGTGCCGCAGCGCACTCGACAAACTCTCGGACAACATGCAGCGCGCCGAAGGGGACGTCCGCGACGCCGCGGCCCTGGACCGCTCGGTGAGCTGCCACATCACGGACCTCGACATCACCTTCGTCGGCCGCATGCGCGGCGGGCGGATCGACGTGCACGACACCGTGCCGGGGCCGCCGCCCGGCAGGGCCGAGATCAGACTCGCCATGACCGGCGACGACCTGGTCGCCCTGGTCGGCGGCGAGCTGAACTTCGCCAAGGCCTGGGGCTCCGGCCGGGTCAAGCTGCACGCGGGGGTGCGGGACCTGTTGCAGCTCAGGAAGCTTCTGTAGCCGCGACCTTGCCGACCGTGCCCTGAGCGCGGGCCTTGCGCGCCGCCGGCACGACCAGCGGCGTGCCCGTCTCCGGGTCGTCGATGACCTGGCAGCGCAGTCCGAAGACCTCCTCGACCAGTTCCGCCGTGACGATGTCCTTCGGGGCGCCCTCGGCGACGACCCGGCCCTCGCGCAGGGCGATGAGGTGAGTGGCGTAGCGGGCGGCGTGGTTCAGGTCGTGCAGCACTGCGACGAGCGTGCGCCCCTGCTCCTCGTGCAGCTCCGCGCACAGGTCCAGTACGTCGATCTGGTGCTGGATGTCCAGGAAGGTCGTCGGTTCGTCGAGCAGCAGCAGCGGTGTCTGCTGGGCCAGCGCCATGGCGATCCACACGCGCTGGCGCTGACCGCCCGAGAGCTCGTCGACGTAACGGTCACCGAGTTCGGCGACACCGGTCTGCCGCATGGACTCCTGGACGACCCGCTCGTCGTCCGCGGACCACTGGCGCAGGATGCCCTGGTGCGGGTAACGGCCGCGGCCGACCAGGTCGGCGACGGTGATGCCGTCGGGCGCGACGGACGACTGGGGCAGCAGGCCGAGGGTCCGCGCGACCTTCTTCGCGGGCATCGACTGGATGACCTGCCCGTCGAGCAGCACCCGGCCCTCGCTCGGCTTGAGCATCCGCGACAGCGCCCGCAGCAGCGTCGACTTGCCGCAGGCGTTGGGGCCGACGATCACCGTGAACGACTGGTCGGGTATCTCCACCGACAGCCGCTCGGCGATGACCCGCTGGTCGTAGGCGAGGGTGACCTTCTCGGCGGACAGGCGGTTCACGGGGCTCCTTCGGTGGTTCAGTCCGCTGCTGGTACTGCTCTCGGCGCGTGTGCCCGCCCTCATATCCGGCCCGCCCTGCGCTCGCTGACCAGCAGCCACAGCAGGTAGACCCCGCCGAGCACGCCGGTGACCACGCCCACGGGCAGTTGCTCGGAGCCGAACGCCCGCTGCGAGACCCAGTCGGCGACGACGAGCAGGGCGGCGCCCATGCACAGCGAGGGCAGCAGGTTCGGACCGGGCGAGCGGGTCAGGCGCCGGGCCAGCTGCGGCGCGGTGAGGGCGACGAAGCTGACGGGCCCGGCGGCGGCGGTGGCGGACGCGGTGAGCAGCACCGCCGCCACCATGAGCAGCAGCCGCACGCGTTCGACCCGCACCCCGAGGGCGTACGACACGTCGTCGCCCATCTCCATCATCCGCAGCCCACGCGCGTTGAGGAGGACGAGCGGGACCAGCACCGCGGTCAGCGCGAGCAGCGGCCACACCTGGTCCCAGTCACGGCCGTCGAGGGAGCCGGTCATCCACACGACCGCGCGGGCCGCGTCCACGATGTCGGACTTGGTCAGCAAATAGCCGTTGACCGCCGTGACGATGGCGGAGACGCCGATGCCGACCAGGACCAGCCGGTAACCGTGCACGCCCCGTTTCCAGGCGAGCACGTAGATGGCGAGCCCGGTGACCAGGCCACCCACCAGCGCGCCGACGGCGACCTGGTTGGCGGTCCCCGAGGTCAGCACGATCACCACGAGCGCGCCGGCCGTCGCCCCCTGCCCGAGGCCGAGCACGTCCGGACTGCCCAGCGGATTCCGGGAGATGGCCTGGAACAGCGCGCCGCCCAGTCCGAGCGAGGCGCCGACCAGCAGCCCGACCAGGACCCGCGGCAGCCGCAAGTCGTTGACGATGAACTCCTGGCCCGGGTTGCCCTCGCCGACCAGCGTCCGCAGCACGTCGGCGGCCGGGATGGGGAAGTCGCCGGTGCCGATGAGCACGACACTCGCCGCGAGCGCCGCGACGAGCAGCAGGAGCACGACGGTGACGGCCCGCAGGTCCAGACGTATCGAGAGCCCGCCGGTCCGCACGGCACGGTTGGTGGTCTTCACAGCTGCGCCGTCCTCCGCCGTCGTACGAGAAGGATGAACACCGGGCCGCCGAGGATCGCGGTGACGATGCCCACCTGGAGTTCCGACGGCCGGGCGACGATCCGGCCGATGACGTCGGCGCCGAGCAGCAGCACGGGCGACAGGATCGCCGCGTACGGCAGGATCCAGCGCAGGTCGGGCCCGGTGAAGGAGCGCACGACGTGCGGCACCATCAGCCCGACGAACACGATCGGCCCGCAGGCGGCGGTCGCGGCCCCGCACAGCACGGTCGCGGCCAGCATGGACAGCGCCCGGGTGCGGTTGAGGTCGGCGCCGAGGGCCTTGGCGGTGTCGTCGCCCATGGCCATCGCGTTGAGCGGCCGGGCCAGGGCGAGCGCGAGGACCGTACCGGCCAGCAGGAACGGCAGGACCTGCGTGATGGTCGAATCGGTCGCCGAGGCCAGCGAACCGACCGTCCAGAAACGCATCTTGCCGAGTGCGGCCTCGTCCATGATCATCACGGCCTGGAGGTAGCCGTACAGCGCGGCGCTGATCGCCGTACCGGCGAGCGCGAGCCGCACCGGTGTCGCGCCCCGGCTGCCGCCGAGGAACCAGACCAGCGCCCCGACCCCGGCCGCGCCGAAGAACGCGAACCAGACATAGCCGCTGAGCGAGGTGACCCCGAAGTAGGTGATGGCCGTGACGACCGCGGCGGACGCACCGGCGTTGATGCCGAGCAGTCCGGGGTCGGCCAGCGGATTGCGCGTGAGGGCCTGAAGCACCGCCCCGGCCAGGCCGAGGGCGGCACCGGCGAGCAGCCCGAGCACGGTCCGCGACACCCGCTCCGCGACGACGACGTCCCCGTAGGTCCCCGAGTCCTCGAACAAGCCGTGCCAGACCTGCCCCAGTGACAGCTCCTTCGCTCCGATCGCGATACTCGCCAGCGCGACGAGCACCAGGATCCCGACGGACAGCACCAGCCCGAAGGCTCGTACCGCCCGTCGGTTCGAGGGCGCGGGGACGGTCTCCGCGCGCTGTTCGGGGGGACTCTCGACCAACACGGAAGTTAGGTTAGCCTACCCTCGCACCCAAGCAGGATTCGGCTTCCCGGCCCCGCCTCGGCACCCGGCGCGCGCACTGACGGACACTCAGACACCCAGCCGCGCGAGCGCCTTCCCCCCGTCCAGCCCGCACACACCCTCACCGGCGGCCGTCCACGCCACGGCGCACAGTGCCCGCAGCCCGTCCAGAACCTCGCCCTCCCCGTCGAGCTCCAGCCGATCCGCGCCGGCCCTCGCCGTCCAGCCACCACACCGGAACCCGCCCTCGCCCGCCTCGACGACGTCCGGCTGACCGCCGAGCATCCCGCGCAGATCGGCGTCCACGAACGTCGGCCGGTGCTGCGGCGGCGCGGCCAGCAACTGCGCGCCGTCGGTGACACCGGTCAGGACGAGCAGCGAGTCGACCTCCCCGTTGAACGCGCCCTCGATGTCCGTGTCGAGCCGGTCCCCCACCACCAGCGGCCGCTTCGCGCCGGTGCGCAGGATGGTCTCCCGGTGCATCGGAGGCAGCGGCTTGCCCGCGACCTGCGGCTCGGCCCCCGTGGCGATCCGGACGACCTCCACCGCGGCCCCGTTGCCCGGCGCGATACCGCGGCCGCCCGGGATCGTCAGGTCGGTGTTGGACGCGAACCACGGCACACCGCGCGCCACGGCGTACGAGGCCTCCGCGAACCGGCCCCACGGCAGATCCGGCCCGCCGAACCCCTGCACCACCGCCGCCGGATCGTCGTCCGCCGACTCCACGGGCACCAGCCCGCGCTCGCGCAGCGCGACCCGCAGCCCCTCACCGCCGATCACCAGCACCCGGGCGCCCCGCGGCACCTGTTCGCCGATCAGTCGCGCGACCGCCTGCGCCGAGGTGATGACGTCCTCCGCGCCGGTCGGTATCCCCAGCTCCGTCAGATGCTCGGCCACGGCGGCGGGAGTGCGCAGCGCGTTGTTCGTCACGTACGCCAGACGCATCCCGCCCTCCCGGGCCGCGGCCAGCGACTCGACCGCGTGCGCGATCGCCTCACCTCCCGCGTACACGACACCGTCCAGATCGAGCAGCGCCGTGTCGTACGCCTCGCTCAGGGCCTGCCCACTGCCCTCGGGCCTCGTCCTGACGCTCCGGCTCATCCCGCATCGCTCCTCGTTCGACGGCTTTCCCCCGATCATCCCCCATGCCACCGACAGCCGTACGATGCCGGGATGAACTCAGCAGGTCACTCGGAGGCAACGACGCACCTAGGCCTGGAACTCACCCCGTTCCGAGGCCTTCGTTACGACCCCGACCGGGTCGGCAGCCTTGCCGCCGTCACATCTCCGCCGTACGACGTCGTGGTGCGCCCCGACGGCCTGCACCACCTCGAGGCCGCCGACCCGTACAACATCGTCCGCCTGATCCTCCCTCAGGCCGCCACCCCCAGCGCCCGCAACGAGCAGGCCGCCGACACCCTGCGCCGCTGGCTGTCCGAGGGCGTCCTGACCACCGACCCGGAACCCGGTCTCTACGTCTACGAGCAGCAGGACGGAAACGGCATGCTGCAGCGCGGCATCATCGGCGCCCTGCGCGTGTCCGACCCCGACGAGCAGGTCGTGCTGCCGCACGAGGACGTCATGCCGCACATCGTCGCCGACCGCGCGGCCCTGATGCGGGCCACCTGCGCGAACCTCGAACCCCTCCTGCTCACCTACCGGGGCAACGGTTCGACGACGACCACGGCGGACCTGATCGAGCGCACCGCCGACCGGCCCCCGCTTCTCGCCACCACCACCGAAGACGGCTTCCGCCACCGCCTGTGGTCGGTCACCCACCCCGACGACCTGGCCGCGATCCAGAGGGACCTCGGCCGGCACCAGGCCCTCATCGCCGACGGCCACCACCGCTGGGCGACCTACCGCCGCCTCCGCGCGGAGCACCCGTCCCCCAGCCCTTGGGACCACGGCCTGGTCCTGCTGGTCGACACGGCCCGCTATCCCCTCCGGGTCCGCGCCATCCACCGCCTGCTGCACGACCTGCCGGTCGGCGATGCCGTGGCCGCTCTGGAGGGCCACTTCCGGGTGCGCCGCCTCGACGTCCCGCTGGCCGAGGCCCTGAACGCCCTGGCGGACGCGGCGTGCGCCGGCAACGCGTTCCTGCTGGCCGGCGACGGCGCCTTCCACCTGGTCGACCACCCGGACCCGGACCTCCTGACCCGTACGATCCCCACCGACCGCCCCGTGGCCTGGCGCACCCTGGACGCGACGGTCCTGCACGCCACGCTCCTGGAGCACGTCTGGCGCATCTCCGAGGACTCCCCCGCCCACGTCGCCTACATCCACGACACGGCCGCCACGGTCGAGAAGGCGGAACGCGACGGCGGTACGGCCGTCCTGATGCACCCGGTCCGCGAGGAGGTCGTCCGCGACCTGGCCCGCCAGGGCGTGACGATGCCCCGCAAATCCACGTCGTTCGGCCCCAAACCGGCCACGGGCCTGGTACTGCGGGCGCTGAGCCTCTGACCGGACCGGCCGGACACCGCAAACCGGACACCGCAAACCGGACACCGCAAACCGGGCACCACAGTCCGGGCACGAAAAGGGCGGGACCCCGAGGCCACACGGCCGGGGTCCCGCCCCTTCTCCTACAGACGTCAGTCCTTGTCGTCCTCGTCCTTGTCGTCCTCGTCACCCACGATCTCGTCGCGCTCGTGCGTGTCGCGCTCACCCTCGGCCGGCTCCGACGAGGCGGAGGCCGGAACGACGCCGGTCTCGTGGTCCTCGCTCTCGTGGTCCTCGCTCTCGTGGTCCTCGTTCTCGTGGTCCTCGTTCTCGTCCTCGACCAGGGCGTCCACGAACTCCACGCCGTCCAGCTCGGCGAGCCGGTCCGAGGCGTCGGTGCTGCCGTCCCGGTCGGCCTCGACGGCCTTGGCGAACCACTCCCGCGCCTCGTTCTCCCGCCCTGCGGCGAGCAGCGCGTCGGCGTACGCGTACCGCAGTCGCGCGGTCCACGGCTGCACGGAGTTCGCAGCCAGCTCGGGGCTCTGCAGCGTCACGATGGCCGCGTCCAACTGCCCCAGGTCCCGCCGCGCGCCGGCCGCGACAAGCCGCATCTCGACCTGACCGGCCTTGTCGAGCTTGTGCACCTCGGGCGCCCCGGCCATGTCCAGCGCCTTCTCCGGCCGCCCGAGCCCACGCTCGCAATCGGCCATGACGGGCCACAGGTCGATGTTCCCGGTCATCCGCTTGGCGGCCCGGAACTCGGCCAGCGCCTCGCCGTACTTCTGGGTGGCGTACGCGGCGAATCCGGCGGCCTCCCGAACGGCGGCGACTCGCGACGCCAGTCGCAGCGCCACCCTGGAGTAGCCGTACGCGCCCTCGGGGTCCTCGTCGAGGAGTCGCGCGACCATCACCAGGTTCCTGGCGACGTCCTCCGCGAGCGTCTTGGGCAGGCTCTGCAGCTCCTGCCGTACGTCCTTGTCGATCTCGTCGCCCGTGACGTCCTCGGGGATCGGCAGCCGCTTGATGGGCTCCCTGTCCCGCTCGCGCTCCTCACGGAACCGGCCCGGGGCACGCCGGTCGTCCCGGCCGCGGAAGCCGCCCCGGTCGCCGTCACGCCGATCGCCGTCGCGCCGGAAGCCGCCGCCGCGCTCACCACGGTCGTCACGCCGGGGACCGCGCCCACCACGATCGTCACGGCCACGGAAGCCACCGCGCTCACCACCGCGGTCGCCGCGGTTGTCGTCCCGACGGAAGTCGCCACGCTCACTGCGCGGGCCGTCCTCACGCCGGAAGGGGGGACGCCCGCCCCGGCCGGCGTCGTCGCGCCGGAAGCCACCGCCGCGCTCACCGCGGTCGTCCTCACGGCGCTCGTCACGGCCCCGGAAACCACCGCGGTCGTCACGACGGAAACCACGGTCGCCGTCGCGGGGACCGCGATCACGGTCGCCGTCGCGGGGACCGCGATCACGGTCGCCGTCGCGGGGACCGCGATCACGGTCGCCGTCGCGGGGACCGCGATCACGACTGTCGTCGCGACGGAAACCGCCGCGGTCCCGGTCGTCGCGACGGGGGAATCCGGCGCGGTCACTCTCGCGCCGCTCGCCACGACGGTCATCGCGCCGGTCTTCACGGCGGTCGTCCCGGCGGTCGTCACGCCTGTCGTCACGGCGGAATGCGGGACGCTCACCGCGATTGTCACGGTCGTCACGCCGGAAGGCCGGGCGTTCACCACGGTCGTCCCGACGGAACGGCGGGCGCTCGCCACGGTTGTCACGGTCGTCGCGTCGGCCGAAGCCACCGCCACGGTTGTCACGGTCGTCCCGACGGAACGGCGGACGCTCACCACGGTTGTCACGGTCGTCACGGCGGAACG
>NZ_JBEOSZ010000066.1:32181-32949 GCF_040303285.1 Streptomyces sp. NPDC096046
CGAACGGCGGACGCTCACCACGGTTGTCACGGTCGTCCCGACGGAACCCACCGCGATCACGGTCGTCCCTCCGCGGTCCGCGGTCACGGTCGTCGCGCCGGTCGAAGCCACCGCCACGGTTGTCGTCACGCCGGAAACCGCCACGGTCCCGGTCATCCCGGCGCTCACCACGGCCGTCACGGTCGTCACGGCGGAACGGCGGACGCTCACCACGGTTGTCACGGTCGTCCCGACGGAACCCACCGCGATCACGGTCGTCCCTCCGCGGTCCGCGGTCACGGTCGTCGCGCCGGCCGAAGCCACCGCCACGGTTGTCGTCACGCCGGAAACCACCACGCTCACCGCGGTCGGGACGCTCACCACGGTCGCCACGGTCGCCTTCACGACGCACGTAGCTCCCACGGTCATTGCCGCCCCGATCGTTGTCGCGGCGGAAGCCTCCACGATCTCCGCGGCCCCCGCGCTGACCGCTGCGGTCGTTCCGGTCGCTCCGGTCCCCTTCCCGTCGCCGCTGGTCGCGCTCCGGTCGGTCCTCGGGGGAGTTGGTGGACATGGTGACTCCTGTCTTAGGTACCGCAAGTCATTCTCGCGCAGCCGGGTGCCCGGCGCGCACTGCAAAAACAAAAAGGACCCCTGGTCCCAGCTGAACGCTGGGACCAGGGGTCCTTCCAAAGATTGTTCGGCGGCGTCCTACTCTCCCACAGGGTCCCCCCTGCAGTACCATCGGCGCTGTAAGGCTTAGCTTCCGGGTTCGGAATGTAACCGGGC
>NZ_JBEOSZ010000067.1:0-32353 GCF_040303285.1 Streptomyces sp. NPDC096046
CCCCGACGGCGTCGAGCAGGAGGTCTACGGCTTCCTCCTCGTCCACCACGCCGTGCGCCAGGTCATGCACAACGCTGCGGCCCAGGCCGGGACCGGCCCCGACCGGCTGTCCTTCACCCGCTCCCTCCGTGTCGTGCGCCGCCAGGTCCCCGCCCAGGCGGCTTTTTCCCCCTGACCGCCTCGCCGCCGCCTGGGACCGCACCCTCGCCGAGATCGTCAGACGCCTCTTACCGGTCCGCAGACTTCGCGCGTTCCCCCGCGTCGTCAAGCGCAAGATATCCAACTGGGGCCTCAAACGCCCCCACCACCGCATCTGGCCCCAACCCGCCCTCACGCCAGCCGAGGCGGTCACGATCGTTCCCGCGTCCAAGACCGCCCCGACCAAGCGAAAACCCAAGGCCACGGCTTAAAACAGTGGCATTGACCCTAGGAGTGGTGGTCAGTGCCCGAGGTGGCGCAGACAGTCCTCGAACGTGGCGTGCGTCGCGTCCGCCGGTCCGGAGTGCCGGTTGTACCAGGCCGTGTCAATGCGGGTCTCCTGCTGCTGGTGTCCGGCCCGGCTGCTCGCCACCGGCGGAGACCGCAAGACCGATGCCAAGGACGCCCTCCACGTCGCCCAGGTCGCCCTCTTCCGCCATGACCTGCGCCCTGTAGTCCCAGCAGACCAGACCACGATCCTGCGGCTGCTGACCGAGCGGAGGGACGACCTGGTCCACGAGCGCACCCGCGTCCTCAACCGACTGCACGCCGTCCTGCGCGATCTCCTGCCTGGTGGAGCACCCACCGGCCTGTCGGCCGACAAGGCTGCCGCCTTGATGAAGGGCATCCGGCCGGTCACGGCCACCGACAACTGCCGCCGGGACATAGCCCGTGACCTGCTGGCCGACCTGCGCAGACTGGACCGGCAGGTCAAGGACAACGAAGCCGAGATGCGCGAGGCTGTCGCTGCGACCCGCACCACGCTGACCACTCTGCCGGGCCTGGGCACCGTGCTGGCCGCGAAGGTCCTCGGCCACATCGGGGACATCAGCCGGTTGTTCCCCACCGAGCACCACTTCGCCAGCTACACCGGCAGCGCACCCCTGGACGCCTCCAGCGGCAACAACGTCCGCCACCGCCTCAACACCGGCGGAAACCGCGCGCTCAACTCGGTCCTGCACACCATCGCCGTCTGCCAGATCCGCGACGGCGGGCGGACAGGACTACTACCTCCGCAAGATCGCCGAGGGGAAGAGCCCCTCGGAGGCCCGCAGGGCCCTCAAGCGACGCCTGTCCAACGTGGTCTACCGGATCATGAAACGAGACCAACTGAACCACCTCGCTCAAGCCGCTTGACACACAGAGGCGCTATCAGGTCATGCTCCGCCCGGCCGGAGCCCTGGGAACCGGGCCCCGGCGGTCGGACAGATCAAAGCAAGGACAGCCCAGCAGGACGTCAGTCAGTGATTGGGTCACGACCACCGGGGACCCGGATATCACTATGACTGTCGGTGATCGTGGAGATCGTCTGCCGGGACACCTCGGCTCCATAGACCTCGGCCAGGTGGTCCTGGACCTCACCGGTCGTCAGGCCCTTCGCCGCGAGCGAGATGACCATCTCGTCCACGCCGGACAGACGCTTCTGCCGCTTCTTGACGATCCTCGGCTCGAAGCTGCCTTCCCGGTCGCGAGGTACTGCTATCTCGACCGGGCCGACATCGGTCAGCACGGTCTTGGCGCGGGTGCCGTTCCGTGAGTTGCCGCCGTTCTTCCCGGCGGGATCGTGCTTGTCATAGCCGAGATGGTCGGTGATCTCACCCTCGAGAGCGGACTCCAGGAGCCGTTTGGTCAGCTGCTGGAGCAGCCCGCCCTCGCCGGTCAGCTGAAGGCCCTCGGCCTGAGCCCGGCCCACCAGCTCGTCAATCAGCCGGTCGTCCGCAGACTTCGACGGCGCCGCCTCAGACGGCTCGACGGGTTCAGACTCGGTCACTTGTCGCTGGTCATCGATGCATCTTCCATGATCGGGAGTTACACCGAACGTTTTACAGTCCCCGCCGGTGCGTCGCACCGCCCGGTACTCAGGACCATGCCGTGACGGGTTGGAAGCTCCGGTCGGCGCGGAACAGGTCGGTGGCCGTGTAGCGGTCGACCCACAGCTCGCCGTTCCGGTGGCGGACGTAGTGGCCCGGGAAGTTGTACGACTCCAGGGCGACCGAGCCCGCTGCCGTGCCCGGGCGGACGTTGAACGTGGCGTCCTTGGCGAAGGTGGCCGTGCCGTCGTTGGCGGCGACGCGGACACGGAACGCTGAATGACGCAGGTAGAGGCCGCTCGCGGTGCGGAAGGAGTAGCAGTTGGCGTCGGCCAGGCCGGGGACGACGGTGAGGGTGGCGTCCTGCTTGGTCTGGATCGTGCTGGAGGCGTCCACGGGGTCGGTGTAGCCGAGGAAGTTGCGGTGGCGGATGTACCGGTCGGGGATGTTCACCGACGGGAAGGAGCGGGTGGTGTTGAGCGGCAGGGTCACGCCTCCGGTGACGGTCTCCTTGACCACCGTGAGGTGTTTGACGGTGCCGGACAGGCCGGGCAGTTCGGCCGGTGTCGTCCAGGTCTTGAAGGTGTCGTAGCTGTCGACGTAGTAGAACTTGCGGCGCATGTAGTCCTCGAAGAAGATGCGCCAGCCGCCGTTGTCCAGCTGCACCAGGACCGGGCCCTCGCCGTCGAGGTCGGCCCAGTTGCCGGTCTTGGTGATCGTCCAGGGGCCGGTCAGGCTGCTGGAGGTGGCGAAGTCGATGGATTTGGTGGAGGTGCTCTTCAGGAACCCGTGGTACGTCGAGCCGATTTTCACGACGGTGGTGTCGATGTAACCCCCCCTGACGCCACCGGTCATCGGGGTCGCGGTGCTCCACGAGGTCAGGGTGCTGTTGGTCGCCGTGATGATGTACGGGTTGAAGACGCCCCTGGCCTCGGGGTTCAGGTGCAGGGAGACCAGAATGTTGACGCTGCCGTTGTCCGGGTCGATGAACCACTCCGGGGCCCAGGCGTTCCCGACCTCGGGGAAGTTGATGGTGATGTTGCCGAGGAAGGTCCAGTTCTGCCGGTCCGAGCTGCGGGCTAAGCCGATGGTGTTGCCCGTCCAGCTGGTGGTGTAGGTGACGTAGTAGAAGCCGTCCGTGTGCCGGAAGACGCTGGGGTCGCGCACCAGTCCGGACGGCGGTGTGTAGGCGGGCCCCTTCACGAGGTTGAAGCCCGTGGCGTCCACGGAGTCGTACACGTACATGTCCCGCCCGCTGGAGTACGTGAACGCGGTCATCGTGTACCGCGAGGTCTGGCCGGCGGGCGGGGCGGCCGCGTGTGCCGTGCCGCTGAGCAGGGGTGCCAGCGGGGAGGCGAGGACCGCGGGGGTCGCGCCGAGGGCGAGGAGCGCTTTCATCGCGCTTCTTCGACTGGGGACCGGCAACGTCATGATGGCTCCTGGATGTGGTGCGGTCGCTGATGGCGGGGGCGAGGCGGGACTGCTCGGTCGCTGCTCCGCCGCTATGTCGCGCAGTGGGCGGCGTGCTGCCGGTGCAGTGTCGTGCCGGCCGGCTGGATGTGGAGCAGGTTGTTGAAGTGGCGTAAGCAGCGGCCGGGAAGGTGAGCGGCTCGAAGGAGACGCCGTTGATGGAGTCGGCGAGGTATCGGCGCGCCGGTGGAGGGATGCGTCGTTGTGGACGACGGCTCTGCCGTGGGCGCGGGTGGTGCGGCCGTTGCCGCAGCCGCCGCGTTCGCGGTGTTGTCCGCGCGGTAGGCGATCCACTTCTCCGTGCGGTGGGTCGCAGCCGCGGAGGGGGAGGGGCTTCGGCTCACTGGGTGTAGAAGGTGGCGTCGGGCCGGTCGGTCGCCGTGCTGAGGGCCTGGACCAGCAGCAGGTAGTTGTAGTGGCGGATGTAGCGGCCCGGGAGGTTGTACGACTCGTAGGAGACCCCGGCGGAGTCCGCGAGGCCGGCCCGCGTGGTGAAGGAGGCGTCACCGGCGAACAGCGACGTCCCGTCGTTCTTCTCCACCCACACCTCGTTGTTCTTGTGGCGCAGGAAGTAGCCGGGGAAGTTCGCCGACTCCAGGGAGACGGTGCCGGTGCCGGCGAGACCGGTGACCACGCGGAACTGCGAGTCGGCCAGCGGGGCGACGTTCGCCTCGATCTTGGCGCGGTACTCCCAGTGCCGGATGAACCGGTCGGGGAAGTTGTACGAGGAGAGCCGGATCGGGGTGAGGCCGTCGGCGACCGGGATGCCGAAGTCGGGTGTGCCGTCGGCCTTCCAGTAGATCTTCTGCACGCGGGTGCGGCGGTTGGGGTCGTTCAGCGGGGCACCGCTGATGTCCCTGTAGCTGCGGTCGTGGTAGACGAGGATGTCCGACTTGCCGTCCTCAGAGACCGTGAACTGGTTGTGCCCGGGGCCGTACTGGCTGGTGGCAGCGTTGGTGACGAAGACCGGGCCGGCGTTCTTGGTCCATGACGAGGCGCTGAGCAGGTCGTCCGAGGCTGAGGCGGTCAGCAGGCCCATGCAGTAGTTGGCGTCGGTGGCGCTGGCCGAGAAGGTCATGAAGACCTTCCCGTTGCGCTGGAGCACGGCCGGGCCCTCATTGACCGTCGCGCCGGCCTTCTCCCACGAGGCGGTCGGCCGGCTGAGCAGCGCCGGTGTGCCGGTGATGGTCCACGGGTTGGACATCTGGGCGATGTAGATGTTGGTGCCGAGGCCGAACACGGGCGGGTTGTCCTGCGCCCAGGCGAGGTAGCGGGTGCCGTTCACGGCGAAGGTGGTCGGGTCCAGGGAGAAGGTGTCCAGCGGCAGCGCGATGCGGCCCTTCTCCGTCCACGTGCCCGTGATCGGGTTCGCGTTCGCGCACTCCAGGACGTAGGGCCGGATCCTCCATTTGTCGTTCGCGGCGCCGGCGGAGAAGTAGATGTACCACTTGCCGTCGATGAAGTGGATCTCCGGGGCCCAGATGTAGCCGCCCATCTCACCGGTGGCGTGCTTGGTCCAGATGGTCGTCTCGGAGGCCGACGTGAGCCCCTGGATCGTGGCGGCCCGGCGCAGCACGATCCGGTCGTACGCCGGCACCGTGGCGGTGAAGTAGTAGAAACCGTCGGTGTGCTTGAAGATGTGCGGGTCGGCCCGCTGCTCGGCGATGGTGTTCGTGTACGTCACGCCGGGTGAGGCGGGCACGGCGGCGTGGGCGGTACCGGCCGAGACACCGGTGATGGTCGCGGCGGCCGACCCGGCGATCATGCCGAGGACCGTCCGGCGGGTTAACTCAGGTCTCACGGAGGACTCCCTCTGGTGCTGGCGGGGCGGAGGTCCCCCCTCCCCGCACATTGCCGAGATATCGAACATCGTCCGCAAACTCGACCAGAAGGTAAGTTCTGCGCCTGCCCGCTCAGCGGTCAGGCCCCCACCCTCCGGATAACGCATCCCACCGGCATATCGCAGGGATCAAGAACCGTCACTACCCGATGACAACCCGAAAATCTCAGTAATCGCCGACCGTCTCGACATCACCGGCGCTCGCTGGGGACTCGACGGAGCCGAAGCCGTCCTCCGACTGCGCGCATTGATCACGAACGGCGGCTTCGAGGACTAGGGTGCGTTTTGAAAGTGCTGGTCACAGCCACTCGTTGATAGCTGCGACCAGCACCGTCGCTTCGTAGCGGACGGCGAGCTTGTCGTATCTCGTGGCGACCGCACGGTGCCGTTTCAGGCGGTTGATTCCGCACTCCACTGTGTGGCGCTGCTTGTAGTCGTCCTTGTCGAACTTCGGCGGCCGGCCGCCCTGGGAACCGCGTTTCTTGCGGTTGGCGATCTGGTCGCGCTTCTCCGGGATCGTGCAGCGGATGCCGCGCTTGCGCAGGTAGTCGCGGTTCGCGCGGGAGCCGTACGCCTTGTCGGCACGCACCTTGTCCGGCCGGGTGCGTGGGCGGCCCTGACCGAGCCGGGGCACCCGGATACGGCCCAGGACCACCTGGAACTGCGGCGCGTCACCGCGCTGTCCAGCCGTGACGACCAGCGCCATCGGCTTCTGGGCCTGCTCGACCGCCAGGTGCAACTTGGTGGTCAGCCCGCCCCGGGAACGTCCGAGCCCGTGATCGTCGGGCTCGGTGAACACACCACCTGGCGGCTCGATCTGCAGATCCCCTTTTTGCGGGCACCGGCCGCATGCTGGTGGGCGCGGGCGATGGTGGAGTCCACCGAGACGTCCCAGGTGATCAGCCCCTCGGCGTCGGCCTGGGCCTGCAGCTGCTCGAAGATGCGGTGCCAGGTGCCGTCCCGCTGCCAGCGTCGGAACAGGCCGTACACCGTCTCCCACGGGCCGTACCGCTCGGGCACGTCCCGCCACGGAGCACCGGCGCGGGTGCGCCAGCGTATACCGTCTATCAACTGCCGCTTGGTGTGCACCGGTGGCCGCCCAGGCTTTTTGCCGACCGGGAGCAAGGGCTCCAGCTTCGCCCACTGTGCATTCGTCAGATCATGCCGCCCACGAAGTGGATCTTGACACATCAAGATCCACTTCTGAAACGCACCCTAGAGCCCGGTCCACGTGTCCAAGCGCGTCGGCGGCACGTCCCCGTCCCTGTGTACCAGTGCGGATCGAGGACGGGAGCGTGTGCACACGCGTGACAGGCACACCGCGGTGGACCCGCCGGACGACGTCACAGCCGGGCGGGCCGATGTTGCCCGCGAACGTGCACTGCTGTTGGAGGCGGCCGCCCGGATGGTGGCCGAACGAGGGGCGACGGAAGCACCTCAGGCGATGTCGTGGATGTTGTGCTCGGTCAGGTCGGACGCGTGCCGGGCAATGGCACAGCAGTCGGCATCATCGATTGACCGCCTCCTTCTTGGTCCTGACCTTGGAAAGAGCGTGACCCGCTCCAGGGCGTCATCGTCGATGTCGATCTGAGTCACAAGCGTGCGTACCTCCCACGCTCCGGCGGGTTCGTCGGCCTGGGCGGCAGGGTGCGATGCGCTTGCCCTGCTGTCTTACGAAACCCTTACGCACCCGCCCGGTGTCGGGGCCCGCGCCTACGCTCACCGCGTGACGACCTCTCTCATGACGACCTCCATACGGATCGCCCTTGTCACCGCCGCGCCCCTGGCGTTGGCCGCAGCGGGCCTTGCACACCCCCACGGACTGTCGAAGTCGACGGCGGCGGACTGGACAGACCTGCACGTCCTGCTGCTGCCCCTCTTTCCGCTGCTCACCATCGGCCTCCTGGTCCCGCTGTGGCACCGTCCCCGGCCTGGCATCGAAGCCGCCGCCACGGTGGCGGCCTGGACAGGTGCCTTCGTCTACTCGGCCTTCTACACCGGGCTCGACGCCGTCGCCGGCATCGCGGCCGGAACGACGGTCGAGCACGCTGCCGCAGGCACGAACCCGGGGCCGTTGAAACGCCCGCTCTACGACGTGGGTGAGTCCCTCGGACAGGTCGGCGCCTACGCCCTGATCTGCGCGGTCATGGCCGCTGCGGCAGCGCTGTGGCCACGGCACGGCGCCCGCGTCCTGCCGGGCACAGCCATTCTGCTCGTGGCCGGCTGGTCCTTCGTCGACAGCCACATCTTCTGGCCACGCGGGGTCTGGACGATGTGCGGCTTCGCCCTTGGCTTCGCCCTGCTCGCCTGGACCACCAGGTCCCACAGCCGGGGCCGGCCGCGGACAGAGGGCTGAAGGCAAACGGCAAACCCCTGTGCCGTGCGGTGTGCCGTCGCAGGCCCGACCGGGCGGGCCCAGCAGGTAGCCGTGCCTCTGCCTCTCGTCGCTGCCCCGGCGCAATGGGGGAAGTCCGCACCGGCCTCCACGGCCCGCCGGTTCATGTGCCGACGCTGCGACAAGTGCTGGATGTACGTGCCGACCGCTGACACTGCCGACCAGCGCATGCGCCGAGCCTTCGCCCGGGGCAGAGCAAGTGCTTACGAGAGTCTGACGCGGAGCTCGTTCCCTCTCCTCCCACCCCACCCACTGGTCACTCTTGTCCCGTCCGCAGATACGGATGACGGATCCGGGTGCCCATGGACAACGAAGCTGAAGGAGACGGAACATGAGCGTGCACAGCGGTCACGGGGATCAGTATCGACAGAGCCGCCAGGACGGAGCGGGCCGCGTTCACCGGCGAAAGTCCAGGACGCGGCGCATCGTGATCGGCGGCGGAGCCCTCGCCATCGCCGGGGCGGCGACAGTCGCCGTGTCCCTGGCCTCGGCCAGTCAGTACTCCGGGAGCTCCGGTGCCGACCACGCCGTCTTCGTCCAGGGCAACGAGCTGGACGGCAACACCATCCATGTGTTCGCGCGGGACGACGACGGCAAGCTCGAACCCGCGGGGACCCACGAGACCGGCGGCAAGGGCGGTGACCAGGTCGACGCCCCCACCGACTCGCTCGCCTCCCAGGGTTCGCTGGTCTACGACGATGCCTCGGGGATGCTGCTGGCGGTCAACGCGGGCAGCGGCACGGTGACCTCGTTCCGTGTCGAGGGACAGGAACTGAAGGAGCGCCAAGTCGTTGACTCCGGCGGGGAGTTCCCGGCCAGCATCGCGGTACACGGCAAGGTCGCGTACGTCATGAACGCGGGCGGTGAGGGCTCCGTCCAAGGCTTCGAGATCACCAGCAAGGGGCTCGAGCCGCTGCAGGGCTCCCACCGCTCGCTGGGCCTGAACAACGAGGACGTACCGCGCTTCGACACCTCACCCGGCGAGGTCGAGATCACCCCGGACGGCCGCAATCTGGTGGTCACCACCAAGGCGGCCAACACGGTCGAGGTCTTCCCGCTGAAGAAGAACGGCCTCCCGGCCGTCGACGAACCGGTCGTCAACCAGTCCGCGGGCGGTGTCCCGTTCGCGATCAGCTTCGACAGCACCGGGAAGCGGATGCTGGTCGCCGAGGCCGAGAAGTCCACGGTCACCACCTACAAGGTGAAGCACGACGGCACGCTGAAGGTCCTTCAGGAGCCGCTCGCCAACGGGCAGGAGGTCCTGTGCTGGCTGGAGCGCGCGGGCAACTACTTCTACGGCGGCAACACCGGTAACTCCACCGTCAGCGGCTACCGCATGGACGAGCAGGGCAAGCTCTCCCTGACCAACGACGTCGGCGTGGCCACACCGCCCTCCGCGAACTCGCAGGGCGTGATCGACCTCGCGGTGACGGAGGACGAGAAGTTCGTCTACGTCCAGAACGCCGTCTCCGGCACCGTGGACGGCTTCCGCGTCGAGTCAGACGGCGCTCTCACGAAGGTCACCACGGCTGAGGGGCTGCCTGCCTTCGACGAGTCGGGCATGGAAGGCATCGCCGCGGTGTGACACGCCGCGCAGTCGCGACGACCACACTCTGCTGCCCTGCGGGTCGGAGCCACTCTCGGTCACCAGGGACCAAACAGGCGCCCTGGGCTCCCTCCTCGGGGCGCCGTGCCCATAGCGTGCCCATAAGACCGGACAACCACGGTAGACAGCGGTGCGATCCGGCCCCGACGATCAGCCAACGGGAAGGCAACTGTGCAGGTCAGAGACGTGGAGCCCACCCCAAGCGCCGTCGCTTCCCAAGCGCCGTCGCTTCCCAAACGCCGTCGCTTCCCAAACGCCGTCGCTTCCCAAGCGCCGTCGCTTCCCAAGCGCCGTCGCTTCCCAAGCTGAGAGCGCGACCCCGAACGCGCCACCCGCCGGGCCATCACCCAACTCAACCAGCTCGGCTACACCGTCACCCTCAACCCGCTGGAAGGCGCCGCCTGATCGACCCGAGCCCGGACACCCGGCGGCCCACGGCCACCGGGCACCCAGTCCTGCCCACACCCACCCTGACCCGCTGCTATTTACGCGTCAGAGACCGGGGTTCTTTGTTGTCTAGACTGGCGGGCCGGTCTCGCACCACAACCGCACCAACAGCACCGAGGCCACCCCGGGCCCTAGGGTGCGTTTCGAAAGTGCTGGTCACAGCCACTCGGTGGTCCTCGATGAACTGGAAGCGGTTGGTCACCAGGTCATCTCTTGTGCGAAAAACTTCGTGGCCTTGCGGAGAATGTCACGCTCGGTAGCGAGCTTGTGCATCTCCTTGCGCGCTGTCGCCAGCTCCCGGCGCAGGGCCTCGTTCTCGGCCTGAAGCTCTTCGGCCGTCGGCGGGGAATCCACCGTGTTCTTCTCCGTGCTCGTGTTCGTCATGCTGCCCCCGCCGCGGCGGGCCCGTTCGGCTCGTACCCAGTTGCGCAGCGTCTCGCGGCTGATCCCCAGATCCTTGCCGATGCCCTCGAAGGTGTGGCTCGAGTCCGACAGGTACAGCGCGACGGCGTCCGCCTTGAACTCGGGCGAGTAGACCTTCATCACCATAAGAGATCCCTCCCACCCGGCCCCTGCCGGGGCCGGGCTCAGAGGTGTCCACCACCCGGGGACAGGTCCCATGGTCTGGGTCGGAGATCTCTTGCAAGCAGCCGATTGATCACGACATCAC
Source organism: Streptomyces sp. NPDC096046 (assembly GCF_040303285.1). NCBI lineage: Bacteria > Bacillati > Actinomycetota > Actinomycetes > Kitasatosporales > Streptomycetaceae > Streptomyces > Streptomyces sp. NPDC096046. Next base: position 10,438 of record NZ_JBEOSZ010000067.1, read on the forward strand.
ACAGGCCCTAGTCGGTCGACAGCAGCTCGCATCGACCATTCGGCCAGGGCAAGGGCGGTCCCGGTCCACGGGTTCTGGCCGTTCGGCCGAGGTGGTGGCCCCCGCCGTGACGTGAGAGTGGGGTTCGCCCCCGCAGGAACGCGGAGGGGAACGAAACAGGCGAGCAGGCGAGGGGTCGGGCATGGCGAGGGCAGCAGACGCCGGGAGCCGGAGCGGAGCCGACGAAGCGGGTGCGCCGCTTCGCGACGGGCGTACGAACGGGCACTTGGCACGGGTCACCGCGCTGGCGGTGACCGCACTGATCTCGGCGCAGTTGCTCGCCGTGGCGGCGGGCCTCACCACCAGATGACCGGGACGAACGGGTTCGCCGCAGTGATGGAATGGGAGAAGGCGACATGACAATTCGGGTGGTCGTCGTCGACGATCAGGACATGGTGCGTTCGGGGCTCTCCGCGCTGCTGTCCGCGCAGAGCGACATCGATGTTGTCGGAGAGGCCCCCAACGGCCGGCTCGCCATCGAGGTCAGCCGCAGTACGCACCCCGACGTGGTGCTGATGGACGTACGCATGCCGGAGATGAACGGGCTGGAGGCCGCGCGGCGGCTGCTGGATCCGCCGCGCGGCGTGGTGCACCGGCCCAAGGTGCTCATGCTGACCACTTTTGACATCGACGACTACGTCTATGAGGCACTGCACATCGGTGTGAGCGGCTTTGTGCTCAGGGGCGCCCCGATCGCCGAGCTCGTGCAGGCGGTACGGGTGATCGCCGCCGGTGAGGCGCTGCTCGCGCCGTCCATAACCCGCCGCCTCATAGAGGAGATGCCACGGCGCCGCCCCGGCACGCACCGGGCCAGCCGTCTGCGGCTGAACGGCCTCACACCCCGGGAGGTGGAGGTCCTGCTGCTCGTGGCGCGGGGCCTGTCCAACGCCGAGGTCGCCGCGCGGCTCGTGGTGGCCGAGCAGACCGTCAAGACCCACATGACCCGCCTGCTCGCCAAGCTCGGCGCCCGCGACCGAGCCCAACTCGTGGTCTTTGCCTACGAGTCCGGACTCATGGTGCCCGGAGCACCCTGACCGCCCGGTCGTCCTCTGCCCGGGACCTGCTGCCACGTCATACCCAGGTGTGACATCCGATTTGGCACCCGGGTGTGACGTGCGGCCCCGTATCCGCGCCCTATCGTCACGGCGCCCCGATCAAGGACCGGTTTCGTAGGAGCGTGACGCATGTACCAGCCCAACGATCATCAGCCCATCGACGTCGACCACGTCATCCGCCTCTACCGCACGTACGCCGACGACCTGGCCCGGGCCCGCGAGCGGCAGCGCGCGCTGCTCGCGCCGCCCCACTCGATGAAGGCCCAACTCGACGACATCGAGGCGGAGATCACCTACCTGCTGTTGCGCGAGGCCCTCCCGGAGACGGTCGTGGAAATCGGTACCTTTCATGGCTGGTCCACCACCTGGATCCTGCGTGCCCTGAGCGACAACGGCACCGGCCACCTGTACTCGTACGACGTCGTCGACCACGTCGTGCGGGAGGTGCCGAGCCAACTCTCGGCAGGCCGCTGGACGTTCACCCAGGGGTCGGCGCAGGAGAACCTGGAGAAGATCCCCGACACCGCGGACTACCTCTTCATCGACGCGGCCCACTCGGCGAGCTTCGCCCGCTGGTACATCCGGCACCTGTTCCCGCGCATGCGGCCCGGCATACCGGTGTCCGTCCACGACGTCTTCCACGGCCGCAGGTCATTGCCGTTCACCGAGGGAGCGGTGGTGCTGCGCTGGCTGGCCGAGCGGGAGAACCCCTACTTCACCGCCTCCCGGGCCCACGCGCCCGAGACCCACGTCCGGCTGGCGGACGTCAAGCGGTCTCTCAGCCTCGGCCACCCCGTCCGCGAGAGCCGAGACAATCCGATGATCTTCTTCACGCTGCGCTGACCCGTGACGCCCCCTACCGAGCAGTGTGCATCGTGAAGTTGCAGGTCACGGGTCTGGTGTGTGCGGGGTTCGCGATGCTCGGGCTGGTCGCGGGCGGATGGCTTTGGTGTAGATCGTCGGTCAGCGGGAGACTTCGCGGTTCGTCAGAACCAGCAGAGCCCTCACCAGGGCGGTCGCCCACTTCGGGTCGGTGCGGACCTTGCCGAGGACCCGCCAGTTCTTCAGGTGGGCGAAGCCGTGCTCGACCGGCGCCCGGACGGCGGCCAGCGCCTTGTTGGACAGTTGTCCTCGGGTCAGGGGCCGGTTGCGGGCGGCCTTGTAGCCGGTGATCACGGCCGGGTCGGCGTCCGGGCCGCTGTCGTCGAGGCCGACGAAGCCCAGGTCGGCGATGGCGCCGAGCCCGGCCGCCCGCAGTTTCGCGGTGAGCTGGTCATGACGGCAGGCGGTGATCTCCGAGGATCGTCCGGGGCGGGCCGCCGAGGCCCACAGCAGGCGGCCCCGGTCGTCGGTGAGCCCGATCACCAGCAGGCCATGACACTTGTGCTTGCCGGAGTAGTTCCTCCGGTTCGCCGTGCCGGTGCGCCGCCGGGTCCGTATCAGGGTGCCGTCGAGGAGGACCACCCCGCCACCCGTTCGGGCGATCTTCTTGAGTGCGCGGTCCAGGCGTGGGGCGCGGGCAGCGAGCAGGCCAACGGCTTCGCGCACCCACCGGGTGACCGTGGTGCGGTGCACTCCGTTGCCGCCGGCGAGGTCGCCGGGCCGCTGGTCACAGCGCAGCACCGCCAGCACGATGCCGGCGATCTTCCCAGCGGGCAGGGCCCTCCAGCGCGAGCCGAGCTTCTTCAAGTGGCCGCGTATCAAGGTGGCGAGGTAGTTCAGGGTGGCGCTCGACAGCGGCAGGCGGGCGGTGTAGACAAGGCCGTCAGGGCCCTCGACGGGGCTGGTGCTGTTCTTCACAAACCACGTCAACTGCCGTCGGGGGCCCGCCGGTTACGCCCCGACACCCCGTCTTGGTGTGGCTACCGGCGTGCGGTGAACCGTCCGTCGGGCCGTTTGTGCAGCCAGCCACGGTCAGCGAGCTTGGTCATCTTCGCCCGCAGCGGCTCCAGCTTCCCGCGCACCGCCACCTCAAGTCCCAGCTCCTCGCCCACCGCCCTGACCTGCACCGGGCCGTCCGCTGCCCGCACGATCGCCAGGATCCTGCGGTAGTCGCCGGGCAGGGCGGCCTCGTCGGTCGCGTCGCTGCGGTGCGGAATGAGCAGGACCGCCCGTCCCGCCACCTGCGCCTTCGCTGGAGCGACAGCCTCGGCGTCGGCTTGGACCTGCTCGGCCAGGCGGTTCAGCACCCGCTCCGCGATCGCCAGTTCGTCCCGCTCGACCTGGACTTTCTGAAGCTGCTTGGTCAACTGCTCGGCGAGAGCGTCCAGCTCGCTCCGGCGAGCGGTGATCCACTGCCGCTCCTGCATCCCGCAGCCCCCGCGATCTCATAACGTGCCGACCTGCTGACGGATCGTAGGCGGGGGTCGGTCGCGAGCGCAGCCGAACCCGGCATCCCACCGGAACCGGACCCGCCCGATGATCTACACCAGGGACATCGGCCACCGACCAGCGCGAGTACACGAGCCATCGCTCACACCAGACCCATGACCTGCGAATTCACGATGCACACCGCTCACTGGGCCTTTCAAACCCCGGACGGTGTGCGCCACACCGCCGACGACGGTGCAACCGATGGTGAAGCCGTTGAGTGGACCTGGGAGGTCACCCGGTTCCACATCCACGCGCAGGCGACGTTCGGCGTCATTCTCACCAGCGATGGCGACTACCACCGCTACGGCGTCACCAACTACGACGCTATCGCGGCATTCGTCTACGAGGTCTTGCCTCCCCTATCGTGATCTCGCCCCCGGCCGGTGACGGCAACGGGACAAAGCGGTCAACTGGTCCTGTTGGGCTGGCCTTCACCGCAGCCCGAATCAGCCCGGATACCGGGCCCGTTACGGTCACGCATGGTGGGGCACGTTGTACGGTCCAAGCTCCTACCTCACCAATGCCCGTCGTGCGCCCGTGCCCACTGGATCACTCTGCGCAGACCGTGGCGGTGCCGCAGTCGCCGCGCCCCGCTTCTACAGCCCAGCAGAACAGCTGATCCGATTTGGCGAAGGCGACTCACTCGCGTCGACGACGGCATGCGGCGGCTCGCGGAGGAAGAGCAGCTTGCTGAAGCCGCCTCGGCCCTACGCCCGTGGGCCGTGTCCCGGCTCCAAACGGGGTGGCTCCGTCCCAGCACCGCCGCATACCAACGATCACCGGAAGTGCACCGGGCACAGCGCAGATGACCAGACCTGATCACCACGGGCCGCTATCTGACAGCACTGCAGCTCAGACCCCACAGCCCAGTACCAGCTCCCACACTCGCCACGGCTACCGAGGCAACAGCACCGTCTGACCACAACCACACCCCAAACTGATCAACACAGGTCAGAACACCCGCGATTGATCACAAGCACTGCTCCTGGACAGGAGCAGTTGTCCGCTATCGGGATGCGCTGGACGTAGAAGGCGCACGTCACATGTGACTCCCAGCGCCCCATAACAGGTACAGAGAGACCGAAGGCCCGGACCAGGCGTCCGGGCCTTCGTCATGCCCTCGAATTCCTCTCCGGTCGCTGCTGTCCGGGTGCCAGCTTCCGGCCCTACGGGGTGAAGAAGCCGTGCCCGAGGAGGACGAGACGCAAGCACCTGAGACCTGTCACTGTCCCGCCCGCTGAGCCGAACTCACCCCGGAGGCCAGAGCAATGACCACCCGCCAGACGACCGAGGGAACACCCGCGCCGATCGCGGCTACGCTGAACACGCCCACCCTGGGCCGGGCTGAGGCCCCACAGGGACGCTCTCAGGCAGAGAGCCGCAGCAGGACCGCCGACCGCGCGGCGCATACCCCCGCGGACGACACCACGCAGGTGTCCGCTGTCCTCGATCCCTCTGCTCAAGGGAGCAGCATCATGACCCGGGACAACGTGCCCGCGCCCGTCCAGCCGCCCGACCCGTCACCCGCTCGACAGCAGCCCGCTGCCGGTCCCGGCCTGACCGCCGCGATAGTCCAGGGCGCCGCCCAAGGCGCCGCTCGGTCCTTCACCGCCCGCTTGGTGGACAAGTTCCTGACCAACCCGCCCGACTGGCTCAGAGCCCTATGGCACATGCTGCCGCGCCCGTGGGACCACTAGTCGCCTCGCCGGGCAGGGGCCCGACCCTGCCCGGCGAGGCGGCTGCGCCCGTTGTCAGCGGCGGGTGCTCCGGATCGGAGGCGCTGCGATCTACATGTGCGGGTAAGTACAGACGTATCCGGCCTTCCAGTCGGCCAGCGACTGCGGATGCCACTTGATGGTCAGGGTCTCTCCTGCCAGTGGGAATCGCGGGCAGAAGATGCCGTCCCACTGGTTGGTGAAGTGCGCCATGCCGACCTCCCTGTTGTAGTAGGCGGGTTGGCCGCAATGGGCGCATACGACGACAGGACCGCTGAAGGCCTGGAGCCGGTCCCTATGGCTCAGCCCCGACTGCTGCCCCAAGAAGGTGTCGTCGGTGCGCGGGTACCGCTCCTGGACCAGGCGCAGCGAGAGGTCATGCCAGTCCATACGCAGCAGGCCAGCCGCGGCCGGGAACGCCGGGCAGAACACCGCGCCTTCCTGCTCGGCGAAGTGGCTGGCGCCGCTGGCGCTGTCGTACGCGGGCTGGCCGCAGGCGCTGCAGATGCTGATCAAGCCCTGGTAGGTGCGGATGCTGGCGCCGGGCGCTTCGAGGGCCTGGCGGCGGGCCTGCGTATAGCGGATGCCGGAAGCGGCTGCTGCAGTATGGGTGTCGAGCTTGCGGCGGCGGTTGCGGGTCATCGCTGAGTCCTCCTCGGCACGCCCACGCCCGCGCCGAAGCGAGGAAAGTTCGATGATTGTGCGCGATTCGGAGAACCTTCTCCGCCTGCGGGGCGTGGGTGCTGGTCCGCGGGGAGTCTGGCGTGCGCGCCGCCTCGCTCGGGATCATAGCCGACAGCGAACGCCGCCTGTGGAATGTGCCGAAGACGCATGGTTCGGCGGGACAGGCCTCGAGGCGGCGCTCATTCTTCGGAGGTGTCGTCCTCATCTTCGGCATCGTGGGTAGCTGAGTCTGCGGCCGCGATGAGATCCAACAACGACCGCACCGGGGAGACCGGCAGGGACACGATTCCCTGAGCGGTGCCTTCCATGTTCGTGGCCGTGGCTGTCCAGGGCACCTGCAGCGTCCCGGGCAGAGGCTGTCCGGTCACAGCCACGAACGGTGCCAGGTCCTCGGACAAGCCGACGCGCACGTCCTCCGCAGGGAAAACGACGGTGGTCCCCTCCACCTCGATCTCCCATGCAGGCGGCAGGACACCAGGCATGACTGCCGGGAAGGCACGGTGCCAGGCGGGAGTGGCCGGCAAGCCGACGAATGGCTCTCGCTTCACCGGCCCGTAGGGGCGGGGCGCCTTGGGGAGGCCGCTCGGAAACGGCTTCCTCTTGTCCCGGTCATCAGGGTCTGTCGGAGGCAGAGCGAGCACGCCATCCGGCAACTCCAGCCTGACCTGCACGTCCTTGAGGTGGATGTGCGTGTGATTGTGCAGACGCAGCGCGATGCGCGATGCGGCGAGTGCCGCCACTTCCGGCAGTGTTCTCGGGAGGGCTCGCCTAAGCGCCTCCAGGTACTGGTCCACCTCTTCCAGATACGTTTCGCGGCTGCGGGGATCCGGGGTCGTTTGTGAAGCGAAGTCCCTCATCATCTGCTCCACAGTCGGCGTCGCCGAAGCAGACTTCAGGCGGCTGACGAGACGCTCGCGCTCCGCGTTGACGACGCGGTCCAGGGCTTCGTCCGGGGTGACTACGGGGCTCACCGCGCCTTGTTGTACGGAAAGCGTCAGGTCAAGCGCCTGCTGCTTGCGCAGGAGACGCTCGCCCAGGCGGTCGATGTCGACAGCCCGGGCACGGTCCGTCCGGCCGGTGCGCCGCACAAAAATCGTCGCCTCGCGGATCGTTTCCTTGTCCTTCGCCTGGTCCGATTCGCCGCGCGGTGGCGGCGGAATCTCCTTGCGAATGCAGAAGATCGGGTCGCCCCAGCTCGGAGGACTGACGGTGACTATCAGGACTGGAAGCCGATCATGCCCTTCCTCGCTGACGTGGACGTAGGTGGTGCGCCAGTCGATGTCCTCACCGACGTACGGCGTGATCCACCTCTCCAGCTCGACGCTGTCGATCTCTTCGACGCCGTGGTAGCCCTCCGGATCGACACCCACGACCAGGAACCCGTATCCCTCCACGTTGCGCAGGGCAACGTCGGGCTGACGGTTAGCGAAGCCAATGATGGCGCGGGCCAGATGCGCACGAGCACTCTTGTCCGCCTTGTTCTTCGGCCGAAAGTCCAGCGTCGACTTCCATTCCAGCCAGTCCAGCTCATCCGCTGCGCTCGCTGCTCGGACCGCCGTCACCAACTCCAGGTACTGCGAGGCACGGACCGGCGGGCGGCGTGTGTCGAACTCCAAGGCCACTAGCGAGTCACCCTTCACTCATTCCCAGCAGTATCCCTGGTGAAGGTGGGACTGAGGAGCGGTGTGGAAGGCATTACGGCATGACGTGGTCCTTGCCCGAGCCGATGCTGACCGTGGCCGTGGACAGCCCTGTGCTGTCCACCGGGTGGGCAGCGGAGCCGAAGTGGGACGGCTACCGCGCCCAGCTCGCCGTGTACGCGGGCGGGCGGGTGCTGCTGCGCTCCAGGCGCGGCACGGACATGACGGCCTCGTTCCCCGAGATCCGGGAGGCGGGCCCTGGCGCAGCTGCCGGCGGACACCGGGATCGATGGCGAGCTGGTGGTGTGGGAGCGGGATCGGTTGGCGTTCGAGCGGCTGCAGCAGAGGCTTGCCCGGCGCGGGGCAGTTGCCGCTCAGGCGGCACGGGAGTGGCCGGCGCACTTCGTGGCCTTCAACCTGGTCCACCGAGGCGACGATCTGACGGGCTGGCCGTACGCGCGGCGGCATGCGGCGTTGGAGGCGTTGTTCGCGGAGCTCGGCCTGACGGCGCCGTTCACACTGTGCCCGTCGACGACCGACCCGGCCCTGGCGCGGGAGTGGCTCTCGTGGACGGCGGCCGGGGTGGAAGGGCTGTGCTTCAAGCGGCTGGAGGAGTCCTATCGCGGGGGCGTGGCTGCTGCTGGGCCGCTACGACCCGGCGGGCCGCCTGCAGTACATCGGCCGCAGCACCACTCTCTCCCGGGCCGTCGGCCGCGCTGCGGCCGACCAGCTGGCCCCGCCGCACAGCGTGCATCCGTGGACAGACTGGACGTTCTCGGCAGGGTGGGGAACGCAGCGCACCCTCGATGCCGTCCTGGTGCAGCCTGAGGTCGTGATGGAAGTCGACGTCGACGTCTAGGAGGTACCGCTGTTCGGCGAAGGCGGCACCTCGTCATGAGTCAGGGCCCGGCCATAGTCGGGCCGGCCACGGCGGCCGCGGTGAGCTCCTGGCACAAGTCCAGGTAGCAGCGCAGACGTACGCCGGGCTGACCGGCGTCCCGCGTCGTCTGCTCCGCTGTGGCTGTCGCCTACCGGTCGGCGAGCATCTGCTGAAAGGCGAACGCGGTGGCGTCGTCGGCGGCCGCGACGTCGTACGGCACCGCCCGGCTCCCGGGGCGGGTTCCGCCGCTGCCGCGAGCCGTCGGCACAGTATCTCGAGGAACTGCGCGAAGTCGCGGCCTACGCACGGCTCCGCTGACTGCTGGATTACAAAATTCGGCTCCCCCGAGCACGACTGCCACCCAGACCGCGTCTGAGCGGTCTGTGATACCAGTGAGTAGGCATCTCTTGCGCGGATGGCCACTCAGATTGGTTCGAGGACGATGCACTTCTGTTCGTACAGCTTCGTCATGACTGCCTGCCATCGTTCGTGACGGGGGCGGGACCAGCACAAAGCCCATGCTGGGCCGTCGGCCATCCGGATCACCTCGGCAAGAGAATCGAGAATCGTCAATACGCGCGGAACACCGAGGGGAACCTTACTCCCGACGTGCACTCGATCAATCTCGACTTGGCCGCGCTCGGCGTCTTGATCCCGGAACCGCGTCAGCGCGCCCTCGGTGCGCAATACGCCGTTTGGTGGGTTAGTAGGTGCCGCAAGTCCCTGGCCCATGACACCTCGCCGGTCTCGACGTCAGTTCCGAGCACCTTGTGCGAGGTGACCAGGGTCTTCCATCCCGGCGACTCGAACTTCGGCGGGGTGGCCAGTTTGATGGTGTGCTGTTTTCCGTCTAGAGAGAGGGCTGAGCCAAGGGCTTCCCGCAGGGCCTTCTCCAGGTACACCTCGAACGCGGTGACCGCGTTCTTGACCACTGATGCTTCGGTGATCCAGGCATAGGAGTGAGGCCAGAGTCCGTCGACGGCGTCCTCGAAGATGTCAAGGTGCTCATCTCCGTAGTGCCGGTCTGGATCGAAGCGTGCGGCGAATGACTCCTCGGCCTCGTTCCAGGTCTGCTGATAGGCTTGGTCCGACCACTGGGTGGATAGCCGAAGGAAAGCGCGGTTCTCCCGGTCGTTCCACTTCCAGTCATCGAACGCCCGGCTGACTGTGCCGCTGGCCTCGTTCCACGTCATGGATCGAGAGTAGAGAGCCAACCCCGGCCATCCCAGCGGGTTTTCGCAACAGGTACTGCGACTACCGCTGGAAGGCGACCGGTGTCGGTTGCGCAGGGTCTCCAGTACAGACACCCCAGACGGCAACCCCCTGCCGTTCAGCCACTCTGTGACGGCTCCACCAGGCCCGGCATCCAGTTCGGCCTCGACTTGCTCGCACAGGCCCAGGGCCCACTCACGGATTTGCTGAGCCGCGTGCCAGCCGACGGTGAGGTCTGCCATTGGCGTCGTGTTGGCCAAGCGCCGCAGCTGGACGCGGGCGTCACCCCGCCGCCACTACGTCTCGGACAACTACTCCGACACCGCCACTGCTGTGACGGCTGGCGGGCCGCCCGCACACTCTGTCCACGGTGGGTCCCCGACGCCGCGGGTCTGGTGCTGGCCGACGACGGCTCGCTCACCTTCCTCCCCGAACAGTCACGCACGCGGTGTTGGGTCAGCGGTGGTGGCCGCCGCCGTGGCGGTGGTGGCCCGGACTCGTCGTCGATGAAGCGTCCGCGGTCGCTGCGGAGGGCGAAGACGGATCCCGGCACGGCAACGAAGCCACCAGGTACCTGCTGCCGGGCCGAGCTCCCGGGCGCCCCCGAAACCCTGCGGGACTGTCCGACAAACTCAAGCGATACGGCCTGCCCGCCCGCGCAGCCCGGAACACGGCCATGATGCAAGGCTCGCCGACCTGCCACCCGTCGTGCTCTCCGACTTGATCGGCATCCAGCCGAGAACCGCGGAACGCTTCGCAGCCATGGCCGGCGAGAACTGGTCCGACTACCTGGCCGCGACTCGCCCGCACCAAACGATTGGACCGGACGTGGCTGAAAGGAGTTGAAGGAGCGGCCCTGCGTCAAGGTGGTCCGGGAACATGAACAAGCGTCACCTGCCGTCGCCTTGGCGCCGCTCACCTGGCCCCTGTAGGTGGGCTGGGCGAGCAGTGCTCTTTGCGCTCGTCGGCCGGGGTACCCCGGGCCGTGTCTTCGCGCGATGCCGGGGCTCTGGCGCCGGGAGCCGGTCGGTTAGTTCAGGAGGGCGATGCGGATGGCTCGTTCGACCTGGTTGGCGGTGTTTTCGTGTCCTGCGGCGCTCGGGTGGACCAGGGTGACGCGCTTGCCGATGGCACCGCATGACATGGGACGCCGCCGCAGCCAATGCTGATCAACCCGCTTCGCGGTCCTCCGCGTCCTTTGAATCATACCGACGGGACTACCAGCGCGCGGTAGCGTCGTCCTCGGCCGGGTCTGTAGAGATGCGGGAGTGAGGGACATGGTGGCACGCAGACTCCTGGCGTTCGCCGACGCTCTGGTGCTTCTTGGTGCCGAGCCGCCGCGGCTGGCGGCGTTGGATCGGGCGCTCGGTGGGGCGTTGAATCTGGCGACCGCCGGGGTCAGCGGCACGGTGATCGGCATGGCCGACGCCAACGGACGCCTCCTCGGCCTCGGACGCGATGCGATCCGCGGCGTCGGCGCCCGTCTGGACCGTTCCCAGGGGCGTGCGGAGCGGACCGATGTGCTGCGCGCGGCGCACACGGTCATCGTCGTGGTGGCCTTCTTCGAGGCGCTGGAGGAGTTGGAGCTTCCGTTCACCCTCGCCGAGGTGCGGTTGACCCGGGACGAGCAACTCGCCCTCGCTCGGGCCGAATCGGGCTCGACCCCGCAGACGCCGGACCTGGTATCGCTGCTGCTCGCCACGGACCTGCCCTGCCCGGCACCGCACATACCGGGCTCGGTGCTCACCGCAATGTTGCTCGCGAGTTACGCGGACTACGCCCGCAGGTTCTACGCCTTCCTCGAAGGCCTTGCTCTTTGGGAGCACATGGAGGCGTCGCGGCGCCTTCGGGCCCATGCGGCTCTCATGGATGACCTGCCGCGCGCGGCGCATGACCGATACCAGAGCCTGTACGTCGAGCTCGCCAAGGAGGCACCCGAATTCGGTTTCTGGGTCACACATGTAGCGCAGCAGGCAATCCACACAGACGTCGGCCGTGCCCTGTCCGGGATCGAGAGTCTCCTCACCCGCACCACCGAGGCGCTGCGCCCGCCGGTCGACGTGGCCTCCGCGCTGGCGCGCGCTCACCGGGCGGCGCTCGCTCATTCTGTGCTGGACGCCGCGTCGGCGCCGGACGGCATTAGGATTCCCACCCTTCAGGACCTCTACCTCGACCCAGACTTCCGCGTCAGTGCCGTTTCCGGGCAGGCCGCACCGGCAGACCACGAGTGGTGGGGGCGACTGCCCCTCCGCCGAGACCTCACCCGCTACCTGGCCGGGGCCCTCACCTCTCCTCAGCTCGCCGAGGCGCCCCTGCTGATCCTGGGCCAGCCCGGTGCCGGCAAATCCGTCCTCACCCGGGTGCTCGCCGCACGGCTCCCCTCCGTCGGTTTTCTCCCCGTGCGCGTGCCGCTGCGGGACGTCCGGGTGGAGGACGACCTGCAGGACCAAATCGAACAGGCGATCCGCTCCTCCACCGGCGAACGGGTCAGCTGGCCGGAACTGGTGCGCGCGGCATGTGGCAGTACTCCTGTTCTGCTCTTGGACGGCTTCGACGAGTTGCTGCAGACGACCGGCGTCCACCAAACCAACTTCCTGGAGCGCGTGTCCCAGTTCCAGCGGCGTGAGGCGGATCAGGGGCGGCCCGTGCTGGCCTTGGTGACGAGTCGGACCTCCGTGGCCGACCGCGCCCGATACCCCTCCGGCATGGTCGTCCTGCGCCTGGAGCCCTTCCGCGCGGAGCAGATCACGACCTGGCTGGCCGTGTGGAACGAGGCCAACATGGCCGGACTCTCGGCGCACGGCCGCGGCCCGCTCACTTGGCAGCACCTCGAACGGCACGCCGAACTCGCCTCTCAGCCCCTGCTGTTGACGATGCTCGCGCTGTACGACGCTGCCGAGGGTGCTCTGCGGCGCGCCGACGACGACTTCGACGTCACCGAGTTGTACGAGCAGCTGCTGTCCTCCTTCGCCCGGCGCGAGGTCGGCAAGACGACACTCCACGCCGTCTCCGACGAGGACACGGCCGCCCTCGTCGAGCAGGAACTGCAGCGCCTGTCGCTCGTGGCCTTCGCCCAGCTGAACCGGGGTCGTCAGTGGGTGTCGGCCGACGAACTCGAGCAGGACCTCACCGCCGTACTGGGCAGGCAGCCGGTGCGGCCACCGGGATTCCGCACCCCGCTCACCTCCGCCGAAACGGCGCTCGGGCGCTTCTTCTTCGTCCAGCGAGCCCAGTCAGTGCGGGACGGCCAGGTACTCGCCACCTACGAGTTCCTGCACGCGACCTTCGGCGAGTATCTGGCCGTACGCCTCACCCTGCACCTGCTCACCGACCTGCTCGCACCCCGCCCCGCGCTCTCTCTCGGGGACACCCGCATCGACGACGACCTCGCCTACGCACTGCTTTCCTACACATCCCTGGCGTCCCGGCAGATGCTGCGCTTCGCGCGGTCGCTGACCGGCAGGCTGTCCATGGCGGAACGGCGCCGGCTGACTCGGACCCTCATCCAGGTTCTGACCCAGCACACGACGCGCACCGGTGACCAGCACCCGGCCTACCGGCCCGCCCTGCTGCGCACGACGACACGCCACGGCCTATACGGTTCCAACCTCGTGCTCCTGACGGTGCTACTCGCCGAGCGCTGCTCCGCCGCCGAGCTGTTCCCGGGCTCCGCGGACCCGCCGGGTGCCTGGCACCGGCACTGCCTGCTGTGGCGCTCGGCGATGAACGAGAGCCAATGGACGGACTTCGCTCTGTCCCTCGACGTGCATCACACGTGGGACGGCGAGGGCCGGGTCCTGGAGATATCGCTTCGCTCCGAGCCAGGCACCCCACCACAGCCCCTCGACATGAACTGGCACTTCCGCTACCCGCGAGGCAGCGGAGACCAAGGCTGGTCACGGTCGTACTGGGACGAGCTGTGGCACAAAACGGCCGTGTCCAGCGGGACCAATGACTCGGTGATGCGGCATGCCCTGGACCCGGTATTCCGGTGGCTCGGCCAGGCCGTGACCATGTTCAGTTCGGTCGACGGTGCTCCGGCCTCATCGCTCGCCCACGACCTGCTCGAACTGCTGCTGGCCGATCGCACGACCATGAGCGACAGGGAGCTCGGCGATCTCTACGATCGGGCGCTCCAGGGAACGCGGCTGCTGATGGACATGCGCCACCCCCATTTGGTGTCGGCCGTGCACGCCCTTTTCACGGCCTTCGGCCAGGACAGGGGACGAGTCCCCGGTGACGCACACGACGACGTTTTGCAGTTTCTGGCACAGCTCATCCAGCTCATGTTCGGTGACAGCGAGAGGGCACAACCATTGCCGGTGACCGTCTTCGATGCACTGTCCCATGCGCTGGCATCCCACCGGCCCTTGGTGCACGCCCTCATATCGGCGGAAGACCGGGCCCTGATCGCGCGCCACCACGATCCGGACGCCGGCCCGCCGGAGTGAGCAGGCGGGCCGACGGCCGGCGAGGCAGTCGGTTGGCGACTCCGGTTGCTTCGCCCGCCCGAAGCCCACGTTTGTCCCGGCTGGTTTCGCTGAGGCGTATGCGCTTTCACTTCCGCTTCCGTCACCGCTCGCCGTCTGGCCGCTGGCGCACTCGCCGCCGGCGCCCTGGTCTCGGTGGGGACGCTGCCGGCGTCCGCCGCCGACCACCCCCGCCCCGAGCGGTCGGAGGTGCAGATCTCCGCTGTCCAGTACGACTCCCCCGGACGCGACGACCGCTCCAACCGCTCCCTGAACCGCGAGTGGGTGGAGATCACCAACACCGGCCGGCGCGCGGTGAACCTGGACGGCTGGACCCTGCGCGACGAAGACGGCCACACGTTCACCTTCCACCACTACCGCCTGGACGGCCGCTCCACCGTCCGCATCCACACCGGTGAAGGCCGCGACACCCGCACCGACCTGTTCCAGGACCGCCGCAACTACGTCTGGGACAACCGCTCCGACACCGCCACCCTCCGCAACGACCACGGCCGCTTCATCGACGACGCCTCCTGGGGCCACCACCACCGCCACGGCGGCGGTCACCACCACGGCGGCCGCCACCACCGCTGACCAACCCGGCTGCACGCGTGACCGGTGACCGGCACACGCGTGACAGCTGAGACGCACGGTCGTTGAGCAGCACAACTCCATATGCTGGGCCCCGGGGAGGCTGCTTCCCCCGGGGCCCGTGACGTTGTCCAGGCCGGGCCGTCCTTGCGTGTTCAGCGTTTGACGGTGCCCATCTGCTCGGGGATCGTCTGCCGGTGCTCACGGTCAGCGGTCCGCGTGTGCGCACTGGTCTTGGAGCGGGTTGGCCGGGTGTCCCAGGTGGAGGGGCGGTCGGCTGCGGTCCGGAGCCTGTTGATGCGGCGGGCGAACTCGTGCCCGGGCAGCGGAAGCTCGGAGTCGGGCTCGCGGAGATAGCCGGCCGCCACAGCGGTCGGGACGTAGGCCATGAGCTTGCTGAGTCCGGGTGGTCGTGAGCGGGCGGTCTGCTGGGCAAGGTGGCGCAGGATCCGCATGAAGTGGGTGGTGGAGGTGCTGGTGATCCGGTGATCTGCCGGATGCCAGGCTCCCGCGTGGTCGAACGCGGGGGGTTCGGGAGGGGGCTGGACGTCATCGGTCTGGCGGTGCCAGAAGTCCGCGGTGTCCCGCTCCCCCAGCGCCAGGTGGTGCAGGTAGAGGCAGTAGGCGGCTGCGGCTTGTCCGGCGCCGGCGGCGTACTGCCACCAGAAGCGGGCGCCCTCGTCGGTGTCGGTCAGTTGCAGGACGCAGGCGAGGACCAGGGCGGCCCCGGGTTCGGGGACCTGCTCGGTGACGAACCTGGCGACGGTGTGCGGCGGCCTGATGCAGCCGGGACTTCGACGCGAAACCATCCTGCGGGCTTCCAGTAGATGGGGCTGGTCGTACCGCCTATGCGCCTCTGAGCTGGTGAAACACCCCGATCGACTTCCGCACCTCGGATGCCCGTTCCCGCTCCACCCCATACTCGCCCGCAGGGGGGTGCGGCACTGGCGCACGAGTTTTTCAGCGATGCCGGCAACGTCGTCCGGAGCGGCGAAGACGCGGCGCAGCGAATCGACGGTGGCTTCGAACAGGACCTCGTCAGTGTCAGTCCCAAGCTGGGCATAGGACCGCCGCACTTTGTGCCCTCTGGTTCCCCGATACGTGAGCGGTGGCAGCCACGCGCAAGGACACATCGCACAACCGATCGGTTCATGGACGTGTGAGGCGAGACGGAGACCAGTTGTGAAGTCGGCAAGGGTGCGAATGATGTGAAGGGCTGGCGAGGGCGTCCACAGCCAGTGCCATACGTGACGCAGCACCCGCAACCTGCCTCCTAAACGTCCGTTCCCTTTGATATGACCCCTTCCCCACCACCCTCCGCGGCCCCGCCAGACTGGACGCACTGCGCGACGGGCGCCGGACCGGGCGATCCGGTTGGCTGCCGCGGCTACCCGGTCGACCCATACGACCTGTGCCTAGCCCACCTCTCCGATGTCGATCGCACCGCCTACCTCCGCGGTCTCGGCCCCGGCAGCGCCGTGGACCACCGCGGCACGTCGCTGGATACGCCCCTGATCCAGCGGCTTCTGTGGGCACTGCGCGACCCCGCTACCGGTAATGCGCGCTTCGGCTTCGCCGACTTTGGGGCGGCAACCTTTGGGAACGGCGCCTACTTCGAGTCGGCAACCTTCGAAGGCGCTGCCCGTTTCGGGTCGGCGACCTTCGAGTCCGACGCCTACTTCGGATCGGCAACCTTTCAGTTCTCCGTCGACTTCGGGTCGGCGACCTTCCAGGGCTCCGCCGACTTCGGGTCGGCGACCTTCCGGCGCTCGGCCTACTTCGAGTCGACAACCTTCAACAGCGGTGCCCGCTTCGGGTCGGCATCTTTCGAGCGCGATGCCTACTTCGGGTCGGCGACCTTCGAGCGCGACGCCGACTTTGGGGCGGCGACCTTCGAGCGCGACGCCGACTTTGGGTTGGCAACCCTCCAGCGCACAGCAAGCCTAGGGCCGTTGGCGTGTGCAGGCCGAGTGGAACTGTCCGGGACGGTGTTCGGCGCCGCAGTGACCATCGCTCTTGCCGCGCGACATCTGGAGTGCCATCGGACGCGCTGGTCGGCAACGGCCGCGCTGCATCTGCGGTACGCCACCGTGGACTTCACGCACGCCGTCGTCGCCCACCCCCTCAGCATCGTTGCGGAGCCCAACGGCTTCGTCATCCCCAGTGTGGGACAGGTGGACGAACGCGTTCTGGCTAGTGCTGCCGGCGACCCCGTGCGGATCGTCTCGCTGCGCGGGGTGGACGCAGCCCATCTGGTGCTCACCGACATCGACCTCACCGACTGCCGGTTCACTGGGGCGTTCCACCTGGACAAGCTGCGCATCGAAGGGAAGTGCACGTTCGCCGTTCCCCCGGAACAAGGGCGGTGGACCCGGCGTCGGGTCCTGGCCGAGGAACACCACTGGCGCGCCCTGACCCCCGGCAACCCCGCCACACCGCGCGGTTGGACGCCTGGCCCCCATCACCCGGACCCGGCTCTGACTCCGGGCCCGGACGAGCTGGCGTCCGTTTACCGGGCGCTGCGGAAGGCTACGGAGGACGCCAAAAACGAGCCGGATGCGGCGGACTTTTACTACGGCGAGATGGAGATGCGCCGCCACGACCGTGCCCGCCCGCGGGCGGAACGGGCGCTGCTGACCGTCTACTGGGCCCTCTCCGGCTACGGGCTGCGGGCCTCCCGGGCCCTGATTGGGCTGCTTGTCGCCATGACGATGACCGTCGTATTGCTGATGCTGGTGGGGCTGCCGTCCCAGCCTCGCGTGCAAAGCACCACCGGGACGCTGACCGATAGCGGGAGCGTCGCCTTGAGCACCCGGGCTTCGGTTCCTGGCGGAGAGACACCCAGGCCGTGGGCCGACCGGTTCAGCTGGTCGCGGGCGGAGCGCGCAGCACGGACCGCAGTGAACTCGGTGATCTTCCGGTCGGCCGGGCAAGGCCTGACCGTGCCCGGCACGTACGTCGAGATGACCTCGCGTCTGGTGGAGCCGGCGCTGCTTGCGTTGGCCCTTCTAGCGATCCGTGGCCGTGTGAAGCGCTGAGGGCCTACTGGTGATACGGAGACACGGATGGTCTGGCTCCTGCTGCAGGTTGACCGCCTACAGCACGCCGAGCAGGGCGTTGTCCTCCCACTGGTCGACGACTTCGAGGTAGCCGGCGAGGACCTTGGAGTGGGGGCCCAGCCGCCTTGCTTGGCGATGACGATCTGGTCGTGGCCCTTCAGGCGGGATGAGGTGGCGAGCCCGCGGCGGGGGCTGTGACCGGTGAAGCGGATCTCGATCCCGGCGCGTTCGCCAGCGCGGGTGACGGTGTCGCCGATGGACTCGGGTTGGAGCCCGCCCTCCATGACGGTGTGCCAGCGGTTGTGCAGGCGGCGCCAGGCGTAGCCGTCGGGGTCGTCGAGCCCGGCGGCGTCCTTCCAGGCCTGCCAGGCGCGGACGGGGCAGATGGAGGGGCGGGAGCCGTAGGGGACGGGCACGACGCGGGGGCGGATCTTGGAGACGCCCATGTCGGCCTGGATGCCGCCGGGGGTATCGGCGTAGTCGCGCACTCGGTTGGCGGCCAGCTCGTGCTCGCGGCCGGCGACGGCGAAGTGCATGAGGACCAGGGCGCGGTCGCGGGTGCCGCGGAGGTTGTCGGGGCAGGCGGCGCTGATCGCCACGAGGTGGTCGACGAGAAGCGGCGGGGCCTGGCCCCGGCCGCGGGTCTCGCCGTTGGCCTCCATCTCCTTCACCAGCTGCTTGAGCCGGTTGCGGGCGAGGTGGGCGACGCCTTCCTCCATCTGCACTCCGTGCTCGGCGCGGGCGGAGACCACGGTGCCGGAGAGGCGGCGGTCGATGGTCGACGGCGCGGTGTACGTCCCCTTCTTCCCTCCGGGCTGGGTCCACAGCCACTCGACGAACATCACCAGCGTGCCGGGGGTGACGGCGAGCACGGGCACCTCGCAGGCGGCGCAGAACTTGTTCCAGCTCGCCCAGTCCTGGGCGTAGCTTCTGCGGGTGCTGGCCTGGCGGCCGTCCGCGACGGTGCGCACGGCCTGGCGGTCGATGTGGTCGAGCGCGGCCCGGGTCGCGGTGTCGTACTCCTCCGGCCGGGCCGGTGCCGCCGGGATGATGACCGGTACGGCCGTATTCGGACTATCCGACATGATCCGCCCCGTCCACCGGACTTGAGCGCTTTCATGGAACCTGGATATGGGGAGCTTATCCGGCATCCACGGAGCAGGGTTGGCCCGGCCGGCCAACAAGGGGGCGGAGCCAAGAGCGGCTTCATCAGGCGACACGATCGTCAGCCCACCGGGACGTTCTCCCGCTGGGAGTAGTCCGTCCCCACATTCGCGGATGGGGTCAAGAGCTGGCCCATCTCGATACTGCCGCTGCAGTCGGCGCCCCCCTGGGAGTCGGTCACCCACGTAGGGCCACCGATCAGACTGTCGTCGCTGAAGTAACCCGCCTCGAAGGTATGCGCGAACTCCTCCAGCGCAGAGATGATCTGGCGACTCCAATCGCGCTGCTCTTCCAAGCCCTCCCGGTCGTACTGCCCCAGGTCGGGATAGGCCAGCTCCACCTTCATCAGCGGTTCGGCGCGTCCCTCTGCCGGGCAGCCAGCGAACCCATCGGTGACGTGGACCTCGCTGACGTAAAGGGCAACCAGATTCTTGGTCTCGTGCGGAAGATCGGACTTCTGCACCCACTTCTTCACGTCAGCCGCCGTCACGCGGCCAAAGTCCTTGACTACGCCGTCGCTACGTCTGGCCGGCAGCTCGTCGCTGATGCTGCACGCAGACAGAGCGAACAGACAAGCGGTGACGGCCAGCCCGTGCGCCAGCGCGCCGCGTATCGCCCTTGACCCTGCAACGTTCGAATAGTTCATTCCCGCCCCTTGATCACCCCATGGGCCGACCGGCGCCCACAGCAGCATCATCTGCAACCTCCCCCAGTCGGCACGAAGAGGGGCCCACACTGCTCGACGTCAGGCCCTCGCCTGTCGCGAGGGCCTCGCCTACGTTGCTCGCTGATGGCAGGTGTCCCGACGACTCTGGGAGCGCCGTTCCCTGCGGTAGCAGGCCTGGCGCTGAGGAGAATCGCAGGCCTGCCGGCCCGCGGGCTCCAGGCCCCGGCTCCCGTCATCGCGAAGGCGCTCGGTTACCACGCCAAGACAGCCACTCGCTTCGTCACCGAAGCCGGAGGAACATGGAGCCGATACGCCTCCGGCGACCACAAGCGATGAAGCGCGGTACTTACGCTGGCTCCGCTGAGCCGCGTTTGTCCTCCACGTGCACGACGTGAAGCTCGGTGCCGTCCCGGTGGCGCTTGGAACGTCCGAACAGTCCGACAGCGATCTGCGACTGATCCTCAGGCTCATCGGGGCCGACATAGGTAAGAACGTCGTTGTGATGCCCGGTGACGACCCATCCCTCGTCGTCCTTGAGGTCGATCACCCCAAAGTCTCCTGCCGAAGATCCGGCATGAGCCGGGCCGAACTTCTTCAGGAGGTCGGTGGCCTGTTCAGCAAGCTCCCCTTCCGGAGCGGTCAGCACGACACAAGTGCCATGCTGGAACAGCACCCACGACTTGCGCGGGTCGGCGAGAAGCCGATGCCAGACATCTATCAGTATCTCGGTGTCCACGCCGGTCATCATGCCGCAGAGCACCGACACAGGGTGACGATCGACCGACGGCTACGGATTGTCAGCGCCCTGTCTTACGATCCCGCCTAGCCAGCTACGGGCAAGAGGGGTGCAGTGGAAGCTATTCGCCGAGGTGACAGAGGCAAGCAGAAGGCCTGGGTGTGGCTGATGGTGCTGACTGCGCAACGTGGCCTGTGCGTGTATTGCGGCCGCTCCCCGTCCACCACACTGGACCACGAAAGGCCGATCGCCGGGGCAGGCCACGACATCTGGTGGAACTTCGTCCCTGCCTGCAAGCCCTGCAACCTCCGGAAGAGCAAGCACGAGAGCGCCGCGCATTGGGCTGCAGATATGGACATCTGCCACCGATATCCGGAGCTGACGCGCTCCAAGTGGAGGATGAGCCCGAAGGTCTTCGCTGGCATCACACGACGCGTGGAGCGCGTCCAGCGAGAGATAGCCGACGCCGATCGCCGCGAGTGGTTCGAGCTGCACTACGGCGAGGAGAAGTGGGGGAACAAGACTGAGCTGTTCAAGATCCTTGATCGCTGCAAGGCGGAGCTCAAGGGGTACCCGCACTACCCATGGCGGACCCCGAAGGTCAGGGAGCTGAAGGGGTACTGCACGCGCCTGATCTGCTGCGGTTACTTCCATCCGCAGGCGAGGCTCCTGCACGCGTTCCTGGAGGGGGAGGAGGTCAGAGCCTTCCAGCGCTCCGTCTTCAACGAGCGCGCACACGAGGGCGAAGTGCTCGGCCGCCTCGTCCGGGAGTACCTCGCTGACAGGGAGCGCGATCTCGACGACGAGGCATAGTTGTCCAGGCGAGAGAAGAGGTCGGTACAGCACTTCGCCGGGCCTTCTGGCTGCGCACCTCTTGCCCCGAGGTGAGCTTCCACCCGGCGCGCAGGTATTGGTGCTGCACCGCGGTGGCACGCTTGGACGACTGCCCGCAAGCGTTGGCCGCCTTCCACCGCCTGGCCCGCCTCCGCCCCGCTGTCCACCGGTTCCGCAACCCGGTACTGAAGCAACCCCGGCTGGCTCCCGGGCCGCTCGATGGTCGGCTGATCTTTGCCGTAGACGGCGAGGGCACCCGGGAATGGTCCATCCCGTGGCCACAAGAACTGGGCGAAGTCGATTCCCGTGTATGGCTCACCGAGGACCCCTTGTCGGCGGACCGGGAGACGGTCCTCGAAGAGGAACCGCTCAGCCGCCTTCTCCTGCAGTACACCCTCTACGAGGCCATGAACGCCGCCCTCTACCAGGCATGGGCCTACTGCATGCCGACCGCCCGCCTCGCTCCGTTGTGGAGCATGCTGCGCCCCGTGCCCCTGAGCCCATTCCTGCCGGCCTACACCGCAGAGACGTTCTTCGTCGCCCCAGGACTGCTCACAAGGATCAGCAGCGAGGATGACGAGGCCACCGTGTCCTTCGCCGCGCTCCACCGCGCTACCCTGACGCCGCTGCTGGAACACGGGTTTCGCTGGTCTCGCTTCGATGACTGAGCATGAAGGCCGTGACGATACCGGACAGGACTCCACCTAGTAGTGCTTGGTCAGGTTCGTATCGGTGTGGGTATGTCGTGGTGGCAGGTGGGGCAGACGCCGGTCCAGAGGGCGAGGAGTGTCTGCAGCT
>NZ_JBEOSZ010000068.1:0-30816 GCF_040303285.1 Streptomyces sp. NPDC096046
GCCCTCGTACTGGGTGTACTGGGCTTGCGCCCGGTGCGGCGAGAGTGCGTGCCGGGCGTCGCGACGGGGCGAACGTTGCCTGCTGCGGCACTAGCGCCCGGCTAGTGGTCTGGGGGCCTCAGACCGCCAGTTCGGGTCGCGGTTCCGCTTGCGGCACGGGTGCGGCCTTCGCTTCCCACAGTGCGGTGGTACGCCGGTAGCCGTAGACCACCGAGGCCATCGCCAGCAGCAGGAGGGGGCCGGCGAGCCACGGGTATGCGGCCATCTCCAACGGCAGGAAGCGGTAGGACGCCAGCAGCGCCGCGAAGACGATCGTCCCGTAGGCGATCAGCCACCTGCCCGCGCGGTCCCAGCCGAGGTCGTACGTGCGCAGCGCGGCCTCGACCGTGTACGCGAACACCACGCCGGCGACGAGGTCCACGCCGTAGTGCCAGCCGAAGCCCAGGGTGGCGGCGAGGGTGGCGATCAGCCAGAACGTGCCGGCGAGGCGCAGCGCGCGTGGTCCCGTGCGGGAGTGGATGAAGATCGTGGTGGCCCATGCCGTGTGCAGGCTGGGCATGCAGTTGCGCGGGGTGATCTCGTCGAACGGCAGCTCGTACGGGGCGATGATCGGCGGCAGGGTGTTCGGCCACAGATCGGCGGCCGCCCAGTGCCCGCCCTCGGGGCCGTAGGCGTAGATCGGACCGACCACGGGGTAGATCATGTAGATGGCCGGTCCGAGCAGGCCGATCAGCAGGAAGGTGCGCACCAGGTGGTGGCGCGGGAAGCGCTGTTCGGCCGCCACGTCGCGCAGTTGGTACAGCGCCACACAGACCGCGGCCACCGCGAGCTGGGCGTAGACGTAGTCGAGGGCGTGCTCGCCGACCGGGCCGCTCGCCTCGAGGAGCCGGCCCGCAAGCCACGACGGGTTGCCCAGCGCGTGATCGGCCATGGCGACGTACGGGTCGAGCGTGACCGGGAGGGTCTTCGAGGTGATCAGCAGCCAGGTGTCACCGGTCTTGCGGCCGGTCACCAGCAGCAGACCGAGTCCCACGCCCTTGAGCATCAGGACGCGTTCGGGGCCGGTGCGGCGGGTGAGGGCGATGACCGCACAGCCCAGGATCACCCACAGCGCGCCGTTGCCGAACGGGTGGCCTTCGACGGGAAGGGTGCCGGTCGCCCAGCGGACCAGCAGGAAGACGAGGTCGATGCCGATCGCGGTGCCGAGGGCCGTGAGCCGTTGCCGCCAGGTGAGCACCACCATCATCAGCGCCATGCTGGCGTACAGCAGGAACCCGGACTTGGGGGCGTGGATCACCTCGCGGGCCTGCGTGGTGATCGGCCCCGGTATGCCGAGGTGGTGCGCCACGACCTGGAGTGCGATCAGGAAACCGAGAGTGATCACGCCGGCCGTGATCCACAGCATCGCCCGGGGGTGCCGTCGCGCGGCGAGCGTGATCCGTCTGGTGCGAGAGGTTTCCCGGGACGCCGTGGTGGTCAATGTCTCAGCCGCTTCCAGGTCTCTGAGTGGTCGTGGTGGTCGGTCGCAGCGAGGGCTACGAGGTCCGCGGCTCGCGCCGCATCACATACGCCGCGCCTGCTCCGGCGCCGAACAGGGCCCCCACCGACACCGCCGTCGCCGCCCAGCTCGCGCCCAGCCAGTGGGCGCCGAAGTAGCCGAGGGCGACGCTGTAGGCGGCCCAGGTGAGACCGGCCAGGGCCGACCAGGGGAGGAAGTCGCGGGCGCGGCGGTGGGCGGCGCCCGCGCCGAGGGAGACCACCGAGCGGCCGGCGGGAGCGAAGCGGGCGAGGACGACGAGGGCGCCACCGCCCTGGGCGAGGGCCGCTCCGAGACGCTCCTGCGCGGTGGTCAGACGCCGGGAGCGGGAGATCGCCCGGTCCAGCCGGGCGCCGCCGCGCCAGGCGAGCCGGTAGGCCACCAGGTCACCCAGGACGGAGGCGGTGGCCGCGCAGAGGGTCAGGGCGAGGACGTCGGGGACGTCGGTCGCGGTGCCCGCCGCCGCGGCCGTGGCCGCCATGATCACCAGCACGCCGCTGGGCAGCACCGGCAGGAACACGTCGAGCAGGACGGACACGGCCACCGCCGCGTAGATCCATGGGCTGGCGACCAGCAGCCCCACTTGCTCCAGCACCGCAACTCCCCGTGACTCCCCCGTGGGCCAGACCGTGCCGCGGTGGCGCGGGGGGAGCGGCAGGAGTGGCCATGACAGCCATAGAGCGTACGCCCGGGGCGTGACGGGCGGTTCACGGGGGGCTCATACGTTCGGTGCGTACTGTTCACCTCGTCGCGGATCGCCCCGATTGTCACGAGATGGAGGCTGGTCGTCACCATCGCCCGGATCGGCGGCCGGTACGGACGCAGCGGCGCCTTCCCCCGGAGGGAAGGCGCCGCTGGTGTGTCCGGACGGCCGGGTAGCTCAGGCGGCCACCGGGGTCTGCCCCGCGGAGCGCTGTTCCTGCGTCGCGGTCCGCCTGGTCAGCAGCCGGTCCAGGCCGAACGCGCCGGACCCCGTGAAGATCAGCAGGAACATGGCCCAGCAGTACATGGCCGCGCCCTCGCCCCTGTTCTGGATCGGCCACAGGGCCTCGGGCTGGTGGACCTTGAAGTACGCGTAGGCCATCGCGCCGGAGGAGATGAACGCCGCTATGCGGGTGCCGAGACCCAGCAGGACCAGGGCACCCCCGACGAGTTCGATGACGGCCGCGTACCAGTACGGCCAGGCGCCGGTCGCGGCGGTGCCGCCCTTGCCGTCCTCGCCGCCGAGGACGCCGAAGAGCGCGACGGCGCCGTGGCAGGCGAACAGCAGACCGACGACGATCCGGAACAGGCCGAGCGCATACGGCTGGGCGCCGTTGAGGCGAGCGGTCATGAGGGGGGTCTCTCCTTCGGTGTGCCGGCCCTGCGGAGGCCGGTCGGGGACGGATACCGCGGAGTAGCCCACGTTAGGTGTACCTAATTGATGCTTGCAAGTTCAACATTTGGCCACTGCTGCGCCTCCCGCTGGGGCCCCGTTCCCGCTCCAGCCGCACGTAGAACGGCTCTCGCCACCGCGTCCGCGTCCGAAAGAGTGACCGAATCCACCCCTGGGCGGGCTCCCGCGGCAGTGACCCAGTGCACGCCTTCTGTCGGCACTCCGAACGCGAACAGCCTTGTGTGTGCAACTCCTTGACGATCCATCAGCCGATAGGGGCGCGTGGTGACATCCAACCCGCCCGTCTCGTAACCGTCCACGGTGTGCGGGCGGCACCGCCCGCTTCGCAGCAGGCCGGCCAGCAGGTCGTCGGCGGTGCGCCGCAGGTCGGGTTCGGGCAGCCGGGCCTCTATGAGCGTCGACACACGGACGGCCGAGCCCGGCACGTCGGGGGAGTGCGCCGCCCAGGCCCCGTCCTCGTCCGACACCCGCAGCCGCGGCCCGAGTACCCGCACCACCCCCGCCTCCACCAGGGCCACGAGTTCCTCGATGCGGCGCCGCGGTGGGCCGATGGACAAGAACGCGTTCAGCGGTGTGTACCAGCGGTCCAGGTGGTCGCGGCGGGAGGCACCGGCGAGGCCGCCGTGGTCGACGATCAGCCGGAGCTCGTTGCGCAGGTCGCGCAGCACGTCGAGAGCCGCCTTCGACGGGCCGTGCACATTGCCCAGGGCGGCCTGGGCCGCGTCCTCGCGCAGATACGACAGCAGCCAGTCGCGCCACTCGCCGGGATGGGCGAAGTCCCGGCCGCTGTACGGGCGCGAGATCCGCTCCCAGCACCAGCGGTCGGCCTCCGGCACCCCGAACGCGTCCAGCAGGGACGCCGTCTCCAGGGGATCGCCGTGCGGGAGGGCGAGGAAGCGGTCGGTGAACTCCCGCTCCCGCCCCGCGCATGCCCCGGCCCGCCTCAGCAGCGCGGCGTAGTAGACCGCCTCCACCTCCTTCGCCACCAACGGCCATATCTCCGTGAGGAAATCGGGTGGCTCCCCGGAGTCGGCGCGCTTGCGGAAGCCCGCGATCACCTCCGGGGTGAGGGCCAGCGGTACGTGCCGGCCGTACGGACCCTTCGCGTTGTCGCCGCGCGCCTGGTAGGGGACGCCACGCCGCGAACCGGCGAAGAGCCGCGGCTCGCGGCCGGAGGGGAGGTAGCGCAGCCCCTCGGCGTCCCGGACGAAACGGCCTCCCCGGCCGGTCGTCAGCAGAGCCGTGTGGTCGAAGAAGTTGAGACCGAGGCCGCGCAGCAGGACGGGCTCGCCCGGGGGTATGGAGGACAGGTCGACGTCGGCCGGGTTGGCGGGCGGGACGTGGCGCAGACCGTGGTGTGCGGCGTGGGCCGCCAGGCGCCGCAGCTCGGGGCCGGCGGCCGCCGGCAGGTGTCCCTGGGCCAGGACGACCGCGGACAGGCCGGTCAGGGTGCGGCCGTCGTCGAGGGTGAGGCTCTGGCGGTCGCCGGGGGTGTCGTCGAGCCGTACCGCACGGGCCCGGTGGGTCTCGACCCGTACACCCGGCGGCGCTTGCCGCACGACCTCGGCGAACACCCACTCCAGATAACGGCCGTAGTCGGCCCTGGCCGGGTACTCGTCCGGGCCCAGGCCGCCGCGCGCCCACTCGTACAGGCTCGGCCCCGGGCGGACCGGCCCCGAGCAGTCCACGCTGTCGTCGGTGAACAGGGTCACCTGGCAGGCCACGGTGTTCATCAGCAGCTCGGGCGACTGGTCGGTGCGCCACACGCGGCCGGGCCCGGGCGGATCCGGGTCGACCACATGGACCGTCAGCCGGGTCCCCGGCGCCAGCAGTTCCGGGGCGGAGGCGCACAGGCGTTCCAGGACGCTGGTGCCACGCGGTCCGGCGCCCACCAGGGCGACGGAGACATCCACGGGTCTCGAGGCCCCCGCGGAGCCCTCGGCCGGTACGGATTCCTCGGTTTCCTCGGGCGACGCAGGCAAGGGTGGAACTCCCGGGCGTGTGGGGCGCGTGTCGGCGGTCCGCCGGGCAGGAAGCGGACGGTCCGCCTCATCATGCCGTCGCCGGGAGCGGTGACCAGGGTTCGTGGGGAAGGATTGACGGTCGCTGTGGGATGCCTCACTAGCATTACGGGACATCGCCGCCTTCATCGGACATCACCGAACACAGCGGAAGCAATCAGGTCGAACGCGTGGGTCAGGGCGCGAGTTCGGTGTCCAGGAGTGTCGTCAGGCTCGGCCCCGCCCCCTGCCGGGCCTTGGCGTGCTCCAGCCGCAGCCGCGCCGAACGGCCGCGCAGGGTCAGCGTCATGAGCTGGTTGCCGAACCAGGGGCCGCCCGTCTTGCGCCAGCTGACCGGCGGGTCCGGGAGGCGGGCGTGCCGGGCGAGACCGCGGCCGAGACCCCGTGCCATCGCGCTCCAGCCGATGCGGAACGCCAGACGCATCGACAGCGGGACCGAGTTGTGGGCGGGCGAGCACACCAGCTGCATCACCCGGGCGTCCGGACCGGGGCCCGGCCACGAGGGCTCGGCGATGTAGGCGTGGTGCACATCGCCGGACAGCACGCACACCGTCGCCGGGGCGTCCCGCCCCGAGCCCGCCTCGGCGATCAGCTCCGCCAGCCCCGCGAAGGACTCGGGGAACGCCGACCAGTGCTCCAGGTCGGCGGCGCGCCGCACCTTCTCCCCGAACCGCGCCCACCGGGCGCCCCGCTCGCCGCCGCACAGCGCCGCGTTCCACCCCTCGGCGTCGTGCACCAGATGCGGCAGCAGCCAGGGCAGCGAGGTGCCGATCAGCAGGTGGTCGTACGCCTCGGGGGTCTCCCGGACCTGCTCGCGCAGCCAGGCGTCCTCGCCCGGGTCGAGCATCGCGCGCTCGTCCTCGGCCAGGACCCGGGCGGCCCGGCTGTCCACCATCACCAGGCGTACGCGCCCGAAGTCGCGCCGGTAGCTCCAGCGGACCGAGGCGGCGTCGGCGTCGGCCCGGGCGGCGAAGGCGCGCAGCACGTCGGTGCCGTCGGAGGCCTCGCACACCGCCTCGTACACCGGGTCGGCCGCCAGCTCCTGGAGGGAGAGGTTCCCGAGGTGCTGGTAAACCCAGTACGACATCAAACCGCTCAGCAGCCGCTCCTGCCACCAGTCGGTGGAGCGCATGTCGGCGAGCCAGGCGGCGGAGGTGTTCCAGTCGTCGATGACGTCGTGGTCGTCGAAGATCATGAAACTGGGCACGGTGGACAGCAGCCAGCGGATGCGCGGGTCGAGCCACGACTCGTAGTAGAGGTGGGTGTATTCCTCGTAGTCCGCGACTCCGTTGCCCGGCCCCTCCTCCAGGTCGCGGCGGCCCGCCAGCCAGCGTTGCGTGGAGTCGGAGGTCTCGTCGGCGTAGACCTGGTCGCCGAGCAGCAGCAGGACGTGCGGCCGCTCGCCTTCCGGATCGGCCGCGAGGCGGGTGGCGAGGGCGTCCAGGGCGTCCGGGCCGACGGGGTCGTCGCCGCCCGCCGGCGGGGAGGCCCAGCGGCAGGAGCCGAAGGCCACGTCGAGGGCGTCCTCCGGCCCCGGCGTGTGGATGGCCGAGGGCGGGAAGGGGGAGCCGGGCGGCGGCCACACCTGTGTGCCGTCGAGGAACACCTCGTACGTCGTGGTCGTGCCGGCCGTGAGGCCGGTCACCGGGACCAGCGCGTAGTGGTGGCCCGCGATCTGGAAGCTGCGGGCCGTGCCGCCGGCGCCGTCGGCGCAGCGCACCTCGGCGGCGCACGGACGGCTCGTCTCGACCCACACGGTCGCGGACGAGCCGTCGATGTACCTCAGCAGCGGTCCGAGGCGCAGTGCGCTCATGTCGTTCCCCTTCCGTCGCCCCGTACCGTACGGAACGACGGAGGTCAGCGGGAAGGTCGGCGCGAATCAGCGTGTCAGCAGCTCGCCAGGTGGTTCTGCAGCGCGGACTTCTCGGCCGAGTCGACCGAGAGGCCGTAGTAGTACTTCACCTGAACCCAGGCCCGGACGTAGGTGCAGCGGTACGCCGTCCGGGAGGGCATCCAGGTGGCCGGGTCCTGGTCGCCCTTGGACTGGTTGACGTTGTCGGTGACCGCGATGAGCTGCGGGCGGGTGAGGTCGTTGGCGAACGACTGGCGGCGGGACGTCGTCCAGGAGCCGGCGCCGGAGTCCCAGGCCTCGGCCAGCGGGATCAGGTGGTCGATGTCGACGTCGGAGGCGGCGGTCCAGGTGGCGCCGTCGTAGGGGGAGTACCAACTGCCGCTGGTGGCGGCGCAGGAGGAGTTCTGCTGGACGTTCGAGCCGTCGCGCTCGAGGACGACCTCGCGGGTGTTGCAGGTGCCGGACTGGGTGATCCAGTGCGGGAAGAGGCCGCGGTCGTAGCCGGTGCGGTCCTCGGCCGTCACGGTGAGGGTGGCGAGGTAGGAGCGGGCGGTGGCGCCGCTCACGGGGGTGGGGAGGGCGGCGGAGGCCGTGGGGGCGTTGAAGAGGGCCACGGAGGATATGAGGGCGGTGGCCGCCGCGGCCACGCTCAGCCGTCGACGCGCGTAGAACCTGGGCATGCGGACTCCCTGCGGAGAAGGGGGTGTTGGCGTGCGAGCGAGGGGAATGCTCGCGGTGCCGTGTTGCGCACAGGTGTGCGCCCGGTGAGAAGTTAATGACGCGTCCATGACATGACAAGGTTTCGGCCGAAAGTTTTCACGCCGGGGGCGTCGCGTAGCATGGACGGCGCAGAAGGGGAGTAGCTCTTCGCCGGACCGTCGACATACTGCTCAGCTCGCCTGAGCCGGCGCCCGGAGGCCGGTCCTTTCCAGGACCCGCCAGCGAGACCTTCGGCAAAGCAGTGCACGCCCGTGCCCCCCGGCGCGGGCGCCGAGTGCGCTGCCGTGCCGAGGTGTCGTGTGCGAAGGTCCAGCACTCTCGGCGGGGCAGCCCCGACCGATAGAGGAACCCTTGATCAGCCTGACCGTGACGGCCGTCGTCTTCGGCGTCGTCTTCCTGGCGGAACTGCCGGACAAGACCGCCCTCGCCGGCCTCGTCCTCGGCACCCGCTATCGCGCCTCCTACGTCTTCGCCGGGGTCGCCGCCGCCTTCGCGCTGCACGTCGTGCTCGCCGTCGCGGCCGGCAGCGTGCTGACGCTGCTGCCGCAGCAGATCGTGCAGGCCCTCACGGGCGTGCTCTTCCTGGGCGGGGCCGCGGTGCTGCTGCTGAGGAAGGGCGAGGACGAGGAAGAGGTCCGCAAGCCGGAGAACCAGTCCTTCTGGAAGGTCTCCGGCGCCGGTTTCATGCTCATCCTGGTCGCCGAGTTCGGCGATCTCACCCAGATCATGACCGCGAACCTGGCCGCCCGCTACGACGACCCGCTCTCCGTCGGCCTGGGAGCGGTGCTCGCGCTGTGGGCCGTGGCCGGGCTCGGCATCGTCGGCGGCAAGACGCTGATGAAGAAGGTGCCGCTGCGGCTGATCACCCAGATCGCGGCGCTGGTGATGCTGACGCTCGGGGTCTGGAGCCTGTGGGAGGCCGTGACCGGCTGAGCCGGGCGAGCTGAACAGCGGATGAACGTCCGCGGGGCCCCTGGCGCGCAGGCGGACTTGTTTTGTACCGTAGAGAAACAAAGTGGCCTCCGCCCGTTTTCCCTGACCGGCGGGCGGGGCCGCCTTGTCCCTCCCGGGGACCCGCGGGCGCGACCGTCGTCCGCCCCCTCCCGCGCTGGTACGCGCCCCGAGCCTTGGAGCTGCCGATGACGGCCACCGCCGTGCTCACCGCCCGCGCCCTCCTGCTGGACATGGACGGCACCCTCGTCAACTCCGACGCCTCGGTCGAGCGCGTCTGGCGGCGCTGGGCCGAGCGTCACGGGCTCGACGGGGACGAGGTCATGAAGGTCGTCCACGGCCGGCAGGGCTACGCCTCCATGGCGCTGCTGCTGCCCGACCGGCCGATGGAGCACAACCACGCCGACAACGCGCGGATGCTCGCCGAGGAGACGGCCGACACGGACGGTGTCGTCGCGATCCCCGGCGCGCCGGAGTTCCTGGCCTCGCTGCGGGGGCTGCCGCACGCGCTGGTGACCTCCGCCGATGTGCCGCTCTCGACCGCGCGGATGGCGGCGGCCGGGCTCGAACTGCCCGAGCTGCGGGTGACCGCGGAGTCCGTCGGGGCGAGCAAGCCCGACCCGGAGGGTTTCCTGAAGGGCGCCGCCGAGCTGGGGATCGCCCCTGCGGACTGTGTCGTGTTCGAGGACTCCGGGGCCGGGATAGCGGCGGGGCGCGCCGCCGGCATGACGGTCGTCGGGATCGGGCCCCGGGCCGCGTTCCACGAGCCGGACGTGGTGGTCGAGGACCTCACGAAGGTGCGCGTGGAGGCCGCGGCGGACGGGGTGATCCGCCTGCACATCGGCTGAACCCCGACTGATCGGGTCGTCTCGATTGTTCGGTTGTCTGGCTGGTCGGGCCTCGTCTCGGTTGCTCGGTTGTCTCGGCTGGTCGGGCTTCGTCCCGGTTGTTCGGTTGTCTCGGCTGGTCGGGCTTCGTCCCGGTTGTTCGGTCGTCTCGGCTGGTCGGGCCTCCTCTCGGTTGTTCGGTTGTCTCGGCTGGTCGGGCTTCGTCCCGGTTGTTCGGTCGTCTCGGCTGGTCAGGACTCGCCTCGGTTGTTCGGGTCGTCCCGGTGGCGAGGGGACGCGCGTCACCCGGGCGGAGTCGCCGTCCGCGTGACGCGGGCGGCGATGGTGCGCGCGCACCGGAGGGACTCGGTGTGCGTCGTGTCGACCTCCACGTCGTAGCCCAGGCCCTCATGCACGACGCGGGCCTGGGACGCTGCCATGCCGCGGACCCGGTCTCCCCGGGCGATCTCACGGCCCGCGGCGACCTCGCCGTCGCACCGGACGCCGACCCACAGCACGGTGAGTCCGGACAGCGCCTTCTCCCACCGTTGCCGGGACGCCGGGCCGCCGAGGAAGACGTCGTCGACGATGATCCCCGCCCCGGCGCGGGCCATGGCGGCGATGCCCTCCGTCCAGGCCGCGTCCAGGGCCCGGAACTCCGCGCCCACGCTCACACCGCCGTCCGCCCCGAAGGTGATGCCGCCGTCCGAGTCCCGCAGCTTCGCGGGCAGCGCCTCCACGAACGAGTCGACGCCGAAGGCCAGCCACGGACCGGGCAGGACGTCTTGCAGGCACCGGACGATCCCGGACTCGCCCGAGCTCGAACCGCCGTTGAGAACGATCACCTGAGTGGTCACGGCGTCACCGTACGGCGGCCGGACCGGTCATGGCTCCCGGGTTTCCGACTCCAGCCTCGCCCTGGTCTCCCGGTCGTAGACGCCGAGGTCGTCCACCTGGATGCCGCGTGACCACTGGTAGGTGCGGACCGCGTCCTCGAGCTGGTCGTCGAAGGTGCCGTCGGTGTCGTCGCCGTAGAGGTACAACTGGCGCAGCCGGAGCTGGAGTTCGGTCACCTCCGGGCCGCGGTCGCCCAGGCGCAGGACGGTGGGGCCGGCCTTCTGGCGTCCGCTGTCCGGGGGCACCTGTCCGGGGCCGGTCGCGGGGGCGGACGTCTGCGGTGCCGACGGGGAGGGCGACTGCGACGGGCTCGCCGAGGCGCTCGGTGCGGACGGCGACGGGGAGGCGGACGGGCTCCCGCCGCGGGACGGCGAAGGGGCCGGTGCGGCGGATGCCGGTGGAGCCGTCGACGCGCTGCCACTCGGGGACGTGGTGGCCGCGCTGCTCGACGGGGCGTCCGGCACGCCCGCCCGGATGCCGTCCGGCAGGGCGGTGTCCCGGGACGGGCTCTCGTAGGAGAACAGCCCGGTCGCGTACCCGGCCGCCGTGACGACGGCGACGCAGGCACCGGAGGCGGCGATCAGGAGGGTGCTGCGCCGACGCGGCCGACGCCTGCCCGACCGGCCCTCCTCCCGCACGCCACCCTCTGCCCCCACCGTGCCGTCGAACATGCGCAGGTCGGTGACGCTCGGCTCGGTCGCGGCAGGGGCCAGGGGCGTCGCGAGCGCCGAGGCGGCGGGAGCGGCCGGCAGCACGGCGGTCGTGTCCGGGGCGACCGGGCGCAGGGAGACGGTGGCGTCGGCGGGTGAGGCCGCCTGAGCGGCGCTCCCGGCGGGCGAGGCCTCGGCGCTCGGAAACATCGCCGCGGTGTCCGCTGCCGCGGCCTGACCCGGTGTGCCGGCGGTCGCGGGCCCGGAGGGCTGGGTGTGGGTGGCTCGCGTGGGGCCGGTTTCCGGCCGGCGGTGGGTGTCTTCGGGTGCCCGCGGGGCGTCCGGGTGCGGGGGTCGCGTGCCGGTGTGCGTCGCCGACCGGGCCGGGGTGCCGGCGGTCGCGGGCCCGGGGGCCTGGGTGCCGGTTTCCGGCTTGCGGTGGGCTTCTTCGGGTATGGGTGGGGCGTCCTGGTGCAGGGGCTGAGTACCGGTCTCGGTCGCCGACCCGGCCGGGGTGCTCGCGGATGTGGGGCCGGGGGCCCCGGCGTGCGGTGTCCGTGTGGCGCCGGTGTCCGGCCGCCGGGGCGCGTCGTCGCGTGCCCGTGGGGGAGCGGCGGCGTCCGGACGGGAGGCGTGCGGGGTCGTCCCGGGTGGCCCGGCCGGGGGCGCGGTGGGCGGGGTGTCCTCGGACGTCGCCCTCGGTTCCGCCGGGCGTGCGGGCATCGGCGCCTCGGCGGCCGAGGGGGGCTGTCCCTCACCGGATGTACGGGAGGCGGCCCCGTCCCGTCCGGCGGGCCGCCCGCCGTCGATCTCCACGTACGGGCGGATCCTCAGGGGGTCGAAATCCTCCGCTGCCGCCGCCTGGGCGGTGCGGGCGTCGCGGAGGGCCTGTGCGGCGCGGTGGGTGCAGGCGCAGGCGGGGGTGTTGTCCCGCTGTCTGGATGCGCCGCACTCCGGGCACGGGTGGCCGTTCGACGGTTCCACGCGTTCCTCCTCCCCTCGCGAACTCCAGAGATTATCCAGACCTTCTCCACAGTGCGGTCGACGAGCCCCCGGAACCACGGCTTCCACAACGGCCCGACGGGCCATAACCGGTCACAACGGTCACGATGGAAAACGTCACAGGAGTCCCAGGAGGTCTCATGGCCGGTGACGGGAACGCCGCCACACTGTCGCCCCAGAACGCCACCTCTCAGGAGCAGGTGGCCGGGAACGTCCTGGTCTCCATCGGCGCGCTGCTCCTCGGCATGCTGCTCGCCGCCCTCGACCAGACCATCGTGTCGACCGCGCTGCCCACGATCGTCAGCGATCTCGGCGGTCTGGATCACCTGACCTGGGTGGTCACCGCGTATCTGCTGGCCGCGACGGCCGCCACCCCCCTATGGGGCAAACTCGGCGACCAGTACGGGCGCAAGAGGCTCTTCCAGACGGCGATCGTGATCTTCCTGATCGGGTCGGCGCTGTGCGGCACGGCCCAGGACATGGGCCAGCTGAGAGATCAGGCCAGGTCCTTGCCGAACCAGTGCTCGGCGTACGGGTCGTCATTGTGCGGTGCCGTCTCCAGGTAACTGAGGCGGGCGTACAGACCGCGGGCCTCGACGAGATCGCCGCGGGTGTCGAGGATCATCCAGGCGGCGCCGAGTGCGCGTGCGGCGTCCTCGGCTGCCCCGACCAGGAGCGGGGCGCCGCCCCTGCCGCGCATCGACGGGTGCAGGAACACCCGGGTCAGCTCGGCGGTCGTGCCGTCCAGGAGCCGCACGCCCGCGCTGCCCGCCGGCTCACCGTCGTACCGGGCGATCAGCAAGACTCCCCGCGGCGGCGCGAGATCGGCCCCCGGCCGGGCGGCGATCTCCCGTTCCAGCTCGGCCGGGTCGGTGCGGCGTCCTTCGTGCAGCAGGTACCAGCGGTCGCTGACCTCGGTGTAGTACGCCCGCCAGAGAGCGGCGGCGACGGGGGAGTCGTACGGTTCCGGCGTCACGGTCCAGGCCATGAGCCGCATTCTTCACAGGCGCCCCACGGGACACGCAATCGAATAGTTCCGGCCGTGTGTTCGCGCCCCGGTTGCGCCCGGGCGCCGTTTGGATACGGGGTTTGGGGCAACCCGACGAGCGAACCGGCTCGCGAGGAGAGCCGGTTGGGCCGAGAACCCGGAAGGCACTCATGTCCACTGGCCTGATCATCGCTCTGATAGTGATTGCGGCGGTCGTCGTCATCATCGCGGCCGTCATGACCCTGCGCGCCCGCGGGCCTCGGCGTGGCCCGAGCCTGAAGCGGCGCTTCGGACCCGAGTACGACCGGGCCGTGGCCCGGCACGACGGTGACGCCACAGCGGCCGAGCGCGAGCTGACCGAGCGCGTGCAGCGCCACGGCGACCTGCGCGAGCGGTCGCTGGAACCGGCACAGCGCGAGCAGTACGAGGCGCGCTGGACGGCCGCCCAGGAGCGGTTCGTCGACTCGCCGCGCGAGGCCGTCGCCGAGGCGGACCGGCTGCTCGCCGAGGTCGCCGGTGCCCGGGGCTTCCCGGACGGCGGGCAGTACGAGGAACAGCTGGCCGCGCTGTCGGTGCACCACGCCCACCACGTGGACGGCTACCGGCGCGTGCACCGCGCGGCGCATCTGCGCGCGGAGGACGCCCGCGACGGCGGCCAGGGTACGGAAGACATGCGTGAGGCCATGGTGGCGGCCCGCGCCCTGTTCGAGGAGCTGGTGAAGCCGGCCCGCCACGACGGCGGTCCGTCCGGCGGACGCCACGAGGAGGGACGGCACGACGGGCACCACCGTGCCGGATCGAACGGCGGCCGCAAGGCTCCGGCCCGCGGCGGCCATCTGCCGTGGGCGATGAACCGACGCCAGGCGAAGGAGAGTTGAGGAAATGTCCGACATGACCCGCCCGCCCGGCGACCATACGCCGGCCGCCCCGGACGCCCGTGGCGAGAGCGCTCTGGGCACCGGCCGCCACCCGACCGCACCGGGCACGGGCCACGACACGGCCCGGGACCTGGACGCGGACCGCGGCACCGGCCGTGACCCGGACGCGGACCGTGGTGTCACGCACGGCACCGACGCCGACCGCGCTGCGGCGCACGGCAGGGATGTGCCGGGCGCCGACCGGCACGACGGCACCGACGGCCGCCGCGGCGACCACGGCAACGGCATGGGCACCGACACGGACACCGGCATGGGTACCGGTGTGGGCACCGGCACGGACAAGGCCGGCGCCGCGAAGAGCCGCTCCCGCCTCCTGGCCCACGAGGAGTGCGACAAGCTCGGCTCGCAGTTGCAGCACGCCGTCGCCGGGTTCGTCGACGGGCCCCGGGCCGCCGTCGAGGAGGCCGACCACGTGCTGGAGGAGATAGCGGCCCGGTTCACCGAGGCCGTCACGCAGCGCCGGCGCACCCTGCGCCACTCCTGGCAGTCCGTCGAGGGCGGCGAGAGCGGGTCCGTGTCGTCCGCCGACACCGAACAGCTCCGGCTGGCCCTGAAGGACTACCGCGAGCTGGCCGAACGGCTGCTGCACGTGTGAGCCGGGGGGCGGATCCCCCGGTCACCGGTCCGCCCGGCGCTCCCGCCACCGCCGTACGACGTCCTCGACGTCGTACGGCTTCTTTCCCAGCGGGGGGCCGGGCGGCGGCTTGAACATCATGGTGCGGACCTGGTCGTTGATCTCGTCGATGATCTTCCGCACGATCCGCTCCGAGGGGGCCGCGAGCGCCGCCTCCAGCGCGTCCTCCGCCTCCTTGCGCAGCGCCAGCGCCGGGGGAAGTACGGAGAAGCCCTCGCGGGCCAACTTCCGCTTGACCCACCACAGTTCGTCGTAGGTGGTCTCGATGTCACGTGGGAGGGGTTCGCCCGCTCCGGGCAGCCGGTCGAACTCCCCGCGCGCCTCCGCGTCACGAATCTGCTTGTCGACCCTCCCCCACTCTCAACTACGTTCGAGCGGGGGGACCCCCATCTCGAAGTCGACGCCAGGTGGCTTTCGCTCGGTCATGAGGCCATTGTGCCGGACACCGCGCGGCCTGGCGTTCTATCATGCGGCGGGCGATGGGCCCGGTAGCCCACCCGGGATGTTCTCAGGAGGAGCGCACGTGCTCGAACTCACCATGGCCACCGTCGCGGAGGCGGAGGCGGGTGCCACGGCCGGCATGGTCATGGCCGAGGCGCCCAGCGAGGCGGGCGCGGTGCTGCGGGTGGGCCGCGACAAGTCCGTGTGCCGGCTGAGCACGCCCGACGACTGGCTGTTCGTCTCCCGCGTCCACCTGGAGTTCCTGTGCGGTCCGGAGGGGACCTGGCAGGTCACCTGGCTGCGCGGCTCCCAGCCCGATCCGTCCTCCGAGGTGCGGCTGGTCATGCGGGAGTACGTCCAGCCGCTCGCCTACGGCGGCACCGTTCCGCTGCCCAGGGGCGGCAGCGGCGAGATCATCGTCCAGGACCGCACCGCCCCGCGCAGTGTCAACGTGGGCTTCTACCACGAGGCGTGAGGGCGCGGCTCACGCCAGCACGCGCGCCAGCGCGAACCCGTCGTAGCCCTTCATGCCCACCGTCTGGATCGCCGTGCCGCTCAGCCGCGGGTGGCCGGCGATCAGCTCGATGGCGGCGCGGGTGCCGGTCACGTCCGGGGAGGTGCTGTCCGCGTCGACGACCCGGCCGCCGCGTACGACGTTGTCGAGGACGATCAGGCTGCCCGTGCGGGCGAGCCTGATCGCCCACTCCACGTAGTGCGGGTTGTTGGCCTTGTCGGCGTCGATGAAGACCAGGTCGAACGGGGGCGGGTTCTCGTCCGCCAGCTTGGGCAGCGACTCCAGGGCCGGGCCCACCCGCACCTCGACCAGCTTGTCCAGGCCGGCGCGGGCGATGTTGCGGACGGCGACCTCGGCGTGCAGGGGGTCGTACTCCAGGGACACCAGCCGCCCGTCGGCGGGCAGGGCGCGGCCCAGCCAGATGGTGCTGTAGCCGCCGAGGGTGCCGATCTCCAGGATGTGGCGCGCGCCCTGGATCTGGGCGAGGAGCTGGAGGAGCTTGCCCTGGTTCCCGGCGACGTTGATGTGCGGAAGCCCGGCGGCGTCGCTGTCCCGCAGGGCGGCCGCCAGGGCTTCGTCGTCCGGGGCGAGGTGGGCGGTGAAGTAGGCGTCGACCTCGCCCCAGACGTGCGACTCGCTCATGCGCCTCTACCTTTCGTCAGCATAGTTAGCGTCCCTAACTACTGGCGCTGACGAAGATAGTTGGTGTGCGGGCCGCTGTCAGCGGGATGTCGTCCGGCGTGTCGACCCGCCACGGAGGGCGCCGAACCGGGCAGCGGACGCCCCGCCGACTCCGCCATGCGCCACACGGCGAAACCGCCGATCACGGGGTGCTGGACGCGGCCGGGGTGCGGTGGTGGTGGCGGGGTTCGGCCTCACCCACCTCCTCCAGGGCCCCAGGGCGCGCACGGTGGCGGCGACGGCCGGGCTCAGCGGTGGAATCGCGGAGCTGCGGAAGGACCGCGCTCGCAGCTGAGCCGGTACGAGGTCTTCACTACCGCTCCAGCGCCGCTGCGAAGCCGCGGCGCATGGGCGAATTCAGTTGCTGGTCGTGGCCAGCTTCGCAGCGAAACCGAGGAACAGGGCTCCCGCCCCCGTCGACAGGCCCGCCGACAGATTCCGGCGGCGGCGGAACTGCGCGGCGAGGCAGGTGCCGCCGAGGATCAGCGCCGTCACGTACGCGATGCTGATGATCTGGTAGACGAGCGCGAGCAGGGCGAAGGACAACCCGGGGTACGCGTAGCCGGGGTCGACGAACTGCACGAAGAACGAGATGAAGAACAGGATCGCCTTCGGGTTCAGCACGGTGATCACCAACGAGCGCCGGAACAACCGCTCCCCCGTCGATGGCTCCCGGGCCGCGCCGTC
This sequence comes from Streptomyces sp. NPDC096046, assembly GCF_040303285.1. Lineage (NCBI taxonomy): Bacteria > Bacillati > Actinomycetota > Actinomycetes > Kitasatosporales > Streptomycetaceae > Streptomyces > Streptomyces sp. NPDC096046. The sequence goes on from NZ_JBEOSZ010000068.1 coordinate 16,737, forward strand.
CTTCGCGTTCCTCTCGTCGCGGCGGCGCCACATCGCCCACGCCCCCCGGATCATGCCCACGGCGATCCAGGTCAGATAGCCGGCCCCGGCGTACTTCACGATGGCGAACAGCAACTCGTTGGCCTGGAGCAACGAGGCGAGTCCGGTCGCCGTCGCCATCATGAGCAGGGTCTCGCCCAGGAACACCCCGGCGGCCGCGCGATATCCGGCCTTGACTCCCCGCTGTGCGGCGACCGACAGCGTGAACAGGGAGCTTGGCCCCGGCAGCACGATGATCAGCAGAGCGCCCAGAGCATAGGTGGGCAGGTTCTCTACTCCCAGCAAGACGGCACCTTCCTCCTCGTCGTCGGGGTCCGGCGTCGAACGGGCCCCGGGGCACGGCCGGCAGTCCCGCCGCATGGACACATCATGAACGGTCGCATGAGTCGGCCCCGCATTCGAACCACACGGTCTTCCCGCCCTTCGACCACAGCGACACGCCCCACTTGTCGGCCATCGCGTCGAGCAGCAGCAGTCCCCGGCCGCCCTCGGACTCCGTGTCCAAGGCGGCCGGTGTGCAGGGCAGTTCGTCGCTGCCGTCCGTGACCTCCACCCGTACGCCCGTGCGCTGCCGCAGCAACAGCAGCGCGCAGCGGCGGTCCGGGACGTGCCGTACGACGTTGGCGAGGAGTTCGGTCACGCCCAGCTCGACGGCGTCGGACAGCTCGGGCATGTCCCACTCGCCGAGGAACGAGCGGACGATACGGCGGATGTGGCGGGGGGCGTGTTCACCGACGGTGAGGCGCATCGCGTATTGGGCGGGAATGTATTCGTTCACGGGACGAGGCTGACGTGCGGTGACTACCTTCGGCTACGGAACGGATACAACCGGTCCCGTTGTGGGCCGAGTTGCGTGAGAGGGGCTTTCGCCGTGACCCACATCAACGCCCTTGACCCGGGCGCGTCCCCGCTCGACTACTACGGTTTCGAGCTGCGACGGCATCGGGAGGCCGCCGGGCTGACCCAGAAGCAGTTGGGGGACATCCTCAACTACACCGGCTCCTTGGTAGGCCAGATCGAGACGGCCAGGAAGCTTCCGACGCCGGAGTTCAGCGAACGGGCGGATGCGGCGCTGGGGACGGACGGTATGTTCTCCCGGCTGGTGGAGCTGGTGCTGCGTAGTCGGCTTCCGGCTTGGTTCCAGCAGGTGGCGGAGCTCCAGTCGCGGGCGGTGGAGATCTGTTCGTTCGAGGCGCTCATGGTGCAGGGTCTCCTACAGACCGATGCGTACGCACGTGCCGTCCTCGGCGTCCTGGATACGAGCAACCTCGACGACCGCACCGCCGTGCGGCTGGCTCGCCAGCGCATCTTCGAGAAGGCGGAGCCGCCCGTGTTCTGGGTGATCCTCAGCGAGGTCGCTCTACACCAGCAGATCGGTGGGCGGCGCACCATGCGAGGGCAACTGGCGCATCTGTTGTCCTTCTTGGGCAACCCCCGGGTCAACATCCAGATCTTGCCGTTCTCGGCTGGAGCGCACGCGGGGATGCAGGGCTCGTTCGATATCTATCGCTTCGCAAGCGATGCCAGCATCGTCTATACGGAGGGATATGGCAGCGGGCATCCCACCGCGAATCCGGACACCGTCAAGGACTGCTCGCTCCGATACGATCATCTACAGGCCGCCGCGCTCTCCCTCAGGGACTCGGCGAAGTTGATCCGGCGAGTGATGGAGGAACGCTATGGCGAGCATCGCGATTCCGGCGGGGACTCAGTGGCGTAAGTCCAGCTACAGCGGCGATCAAGGCGGCAACTGCGTGGAATGCGCGCCGATCGGAGCCCTTGCCTGGCGTAAGTCGACCTACAGCGGCGACCAGGGCGGTGAATGTGTAGAGGTCGCCGAAGCCTCTGCCGCCATCGCTGTACGCGACAGCAAGACCCCGGCGGGACCGATCCTCACCCTCGATCCCGCCACGTTCACCACCTTCGTCGACTGGACGTCTACAACCGCTGAATGATCGTGCCGGTGGCCAAGCCGCCCCCCGCGCACATGGTGATCAGCGCGAACTCCTTGTCCGCGCGCTCCAGTTCGTGAAGTGCCGTCGTGATGAGCCGGGCCCCGGTCGCCCCCACCGGGTGCCCGAGCGCTATCGCGCCGCCGTTGACGTTCACCTTCGACAGGTCCTGGTCGAAGACCCGCGCCCAGCTGAGCACCACGGACGCGAACGCCTCGTTGATCTCCACGAGGTCGATGTCCTTCAACGACATCCCGGCCTTGCCCAGCACGGCGTTCGTCGCGTCGATCGGGCCGTCGAGGTGGAAGTGGGGGTCGGACCCCACCAGCGCCTGGGCCACGATGCGGGCCCGGGGCCTCAGCTTCAGCGCCCGGGTCATCCGCCTCGACGCCCACATGATCGCCGCCGCCCCGTCGGAGATCTGCGAGGAGTTGCCGGCCGTGTGCACCGCCGTCGGCATGATCGGCTTCAGTGAGGCCAGACCCTCCACAGTCGTGTCGCGCAGGCCCTCGTCCCTGTCGACCAGGCGCCACATGCCCTGCCCGGCGTGCTGCTCCTCCTCGGTCGTGGGGACCTGGACCGCGAACGTCTCCCGTTTGAACCGCTCCTCCGCCCAGGCGTGGGCGGCCCGTTCCTGTGAGGCGAGACCGAGCGCGTCGACGTCCTCGCGGGTCAGACCGCGGTGGCGGGCGATGCGCTCGGCCGCCTCGAACTGGTTGGGCAGGTCCACGTTCCACTCGTCGGGGAACGGCTTGCCCGGCCCGTGCTTCGAGCCCGAGCCCAGCGGCACCCGCGACATGGACTCCACCCCGCACGAGATGCCGACGTCGATCACGCCCGCCGCGACCATGTTGGCCACCATGTGCGAGGCCTGCTGGGAGGACCCGCACTGCGCGTCGACCGTCGTCGCGGCCGTCTCGTACGGCAGCCCCATGGTCAGCCAGGCCGTGCGCGCGGGGTTCATGGACTGCTCGCCGGCGTGGGTGACCGTACCGCCGACGATCTGCTCGACGCAGTCGGCGGGGATGCCGGTGCGGCCCAGGAGTTCGCGGTAGGTCTCGCCCAGGAGGTAGGCGGGGTGCAGATGGGCGAGCGCGCCGCCGCGCTTGCCGATCGGGGTGCGTACGGCTTCGACGATCACGGGTTCGGCAGCCATGGGTGCGGGTCCTCTCCGGGAGGCTCAGCGGAACTAGTACGCGTTCTAGTTCTGCAAGCAGTGTGCTGAGGCCCGCTCGTCGACCGCAAGGGGCGTGCGGGCAATTGGAGCGGCCGTGCCCCTTGCTACTTGTAGAACCCGTTACTACGGTCACCGCAACTCCGCACAGCTGATGGGCCGTCAGACCTCAGAGCCGGTACGAGTGGTGGGAGCCGCCCATGCCCTGTCCCGCGCTGCCCGACGGGTTCGACTTCACCGACCCCGACCTGCTGCACCACCGTGTGCCCCTGCCGGAGTTCGCCGAGCTGCGCCGGACCGAACCGGTCTGCTGGGTGCCGCAGCCGGCCGGTCTCGCCGGCTTCCAGGACGAGGGCTACTGGGCGGTCACCCGGCACGCCGACGTCAAGTACGTCTCCACGCACCCGGAGCTGTTCTCGTCCTCCCTCAACACGGCGATCATCCGCTTCAACGAACACATCGAACGCGACGCCATCGACGCGCAGCGGCTCATCCTGCTCAACATGGACCCGCCGGAACACACCCGGGTCCGGCAGATCGTGCAGCGCGGGTTCACACCCCGGGCCATCCGGGCGCTGGAGGAGCGGCTGCGCAACCGGGCCCACTCCATCGTCGAGGCGGCCCGCGCGCACACCGGGCCGTTCGACTTCGTCACCCAGGTCGCCTGCGAACTGCCCCTCCAGGCGATCGCCGAGCTGATGGGCGTCCCCCAGGAGGACCGGGACAAGATCTTCGACTGGTCCAACAAGATGATCGCGTACGACGATCCCGAGTACGCCATCACCGAGGAGATCGGCGCCGAGTCGGCCACGGAGATCATCGCCTACGCGATGAACATGGCCGTCGACCGCAAGCGGTGCCCGGCCCACGACATCGTCACGCAGCTCGTCGCGGCCGAGGACGAGGGCAACCTCAGCTCCGACGAGTTCGGCTTCTTCGTGCTGATGCTGGCCGTCGCGGGCAACGAGACCACCCGCAACGCCATCACCCACGGCATGCACGCCTTCCTCACCCACCCGGGGCAGTGGGAGCTGTACAAGAGCGACCGCCCGGACACGGCGGCGGAGGAGATCGTGCGCTGGGCGACCCCCGTCGCCGCCTTTCAGCGCACGGCCACCCAGGACACCGAACTCGGCGGCAAGCGCATTCGCGAGGGCGACCGGCTCGGACTGTTCTACGCCTCGGCCAACCACGACCCCGAGGTCTTCGACGACCCGGACACCTTCGACGTCACCCGCGACCCCAACCCGCACCTCGGCTTCGGCGGCGGCGGTCCCCACTACTGCCTGGGCAAGTCCCTCGCCGTGCTGGAGATCAACCTCATCTTCAACGCGATCGCCGACGCGATGCCCGGCCTGAAACTGGTCGGCGATCCGCGGCGGCTGCGGTCGGCGTGGATCAACGGGGTGAAGGAACTGCCGGTCAGCACGGGCTGAGGTCCCGGGAGAGCCGGGCAGGGCGAAGGCGACGGCCCCGGGGATCAGGGGGCCGCCGCCTTCGGTCGGTGGGGTGGGCCTGGTTCACCACCAGCCGCTCCGCGGGCCGTGCGGGGGCGGCGGGCAGCGGTCGTCCACGGAAGCAGCCGCCGCCGGGTGCGCGCAAAGACACCCCCTACTAGGTGGGGCAACACCGCGGCGCAGGTCAGACCCCGTGACCGGGACTTGTCGCTACGGCCCCGCCTCGTAGATGACCCGGGTCACGTGGGCAGCCTCACTTCCCGGAGGCCTCGAACGTGACCGGGGTCTCGAACGTGACCGGGGTCTCGAAGGCGGCCCGGCGCGTGGCCCGGCGCAGCGCCCTGAGCACCGCGGGGCCGAGGACGAGCGTCAGGACGACCGTGACGACGGCCCGGCCCAGGTCCCAGCCGAGCGACGTGGCGACGCAGTACGCGACGAAGCGGGCCAGGTTCACGGCGACGGGCGCGTGCGGGTCGAAGGCCACGTTCGAGGCGAGGGCGCTCATGAAGGGCCAGCCCGCCAGGTTCATCACCGTGCCGTAGGCGAACGCGGCGAGGAAGCCGTAGCCGGCGAGCATCGCGAGTTCTCCCCGGCCGCGCAGCCGGTCCGGGCCGGGCAGCAGGCCCGCGCCCATCGCGAACCAGCCCATCGCCAGCATCTGGAACGGAAGCCACGGCCCGACCCCGCCGGTGAGCAGCGCGGACGCGAACATCGTCACCGAACCGAGGACGAATCCGAAGCCCGGGCCGAGCACCCGGCCGCTCAGCACCATCAGGAAGAACATCGGCTCGATACCGGCGGTACCGGCGCCGATCGGCCGCAGGGCCGCCCCGGCGGCGGCCAGCACGCCGAGCATCGCGACCGCCTTCGGGCCGAGGCCCGACTCCGATATCGCCGCCGCCACCACCGCCACGAGCAGGACCAGCAGGCCGGCGAAGAGCCAGGGCGCGTCCTGCGCGTGCGCGCTGAGTTGCGAGGTGGGCGGGGTGAGGAAGGGCCAGCCGAAACCGGCGATCCCCACGACACTGACCAGGACCAGCGCGGCGAGGGAACGGGGGCCGAGGCGGACGGCTCTGGCCTGCCGTTGCGTGTTCATGAGGTGGCCACGGGAGGGAGGGCGGAGCGGACCTGGGCGACCGTGAGCCAGTGCTGGGGCGCCAGGATCTTGGTGACCTGCGGGGCGAAGGACGGGGAGGAGACCACGATGTCCGCCGTCGGGCCGTCCGCGATCACCTCACCGTCCGCGAGCAGCACCACCCGGTGGGCGAGCTCCGCCGCCAGTTCCACGTCGTGCGTGGCCAGCACGATGGCGTGCCCCTCGGCGGCCAGGGACCGAAGCACCGCGACCAGCCGGGTCTTCGCCGCGTAGTCCAGGCCCCGGGTCGGTTCGTCCAGCAGGAGCAGCGGCGGCCGGGCGGTCAGCACGACGGCCAGGGCGAGCGCGAGCCGCTGCCCTTCCGAGAGGTCCCGGGGGTGGGTGTCGTCGGTGACGCCGGGAAGGAGCTCGCTGACCAGGGCACGGCAGGTGCCGGGTGTTGCTCCCGCGTCCTGGTCGGCCGCCGTGCACTCGGCGGCGACGGTGTCGGCGTAGAGCAGGTCGCGGGGTTCCTGGGGGACGAGGCCGACCTTGCGCACGAGGTCCTTGGGGACTGTGCGGTGAGGGGTGGCTTCGCCGAGTCGGACGGTTCCGGAGGTGGGGGTGATGAGGCCGACCAGGGAGTTGAGGAGGGTGGATTTTCCGGCGCCGTTGCGGCCCATGAGGGCGATGGTCTCACCGGGGGTGATGGTGAGGTCGATGTGGCGTAGGGCCTGGACGCGGGAGCGGGTCACCGAGAGGGCTCGGACTTCGCCCAGGGGGGTGGGGCGCGGGGTGGGGGGTGCGGAACGCCGGCGGGTGCGGGGTGTCCGTGGCTGGTCGCCCGGTTCCCCGCGTCCCTCGGGGGCGTTCTCCAGCCGTCGCTTCAGCTCTCCCGCCCTGCGGCGGGCGTCACGGACCGTCAGCGGCAACGGGGACCAGCCCGCCAGGCGGCCCAGCGCCACCACCGGCGGGTACACCGGGGACACGGCCATCACCTCGGCCGGGCGGCCCACCACGGGGGCGACCCCCGGGCTCGGCAGCAGCACGACCTGGTCGGCGTACTGGATGACGCGTTCCAGGCGGTGCTCGGCCATGAGGACCGTCGTGCCGAGGTCGTGCACGAGCCGCTGGAGGACGGCCAGCACCTCCTCGGCGGCCGCCGGGTCCAGCGCGGAGGTCGGCTCGTCCAGGACGAGGACGCCCGGGTGCGGGGTGAGGACCGAGCCGATCGCGACGCGCTGCTGTTGCCCGCCGGAGAGCGTGGCGATCGGGCGGTCGCGCAGGCCGGCGAGGCCCAGCAGGTCGAGGGTCTCCTCGACACGGCGGCGCATCACCTCCGGGGCGAGGCCCAGCGACTCCATGCCGTAGGCGAGTTCGTCCTCGACGGTGTCGGTGACGAAGTGGGAGAGCGGGTCCTGGCCCACCGTGCCCACGACGTCGGCCAGTTCGCGCGGTTTGTGCGTGCGGGTGTCGCGGCCGGCGACCGTGACCCGGCCGCGCAGGGTGCCACCGGTGAAGTGCGGGACGAGCCCGCTGACCGCGCCCAGGACGGTGGACTTGCCCACGCCGGACGGACCGGCCAGCAGGACCAGTTCGCCCTCCGGGACCTCGAAGTCGATGCCCCGCACGGTGGGTTCGGCGGCTCCGTCGTACGTCACGGAGACATCCTCGAAGCGGATCACGACGGCTCCCTCGGATCGGGGGCGACGACAGCGGGCAGCAGGCCGAGGAGTACGGCAGCGGCCGGCCACAGGGGCAGGGTGGGGGCGACCAGGGGCACCACGCCGGGGTGCAGCGCCGCGGGGTCGAGGGACGCGGCGAGGGCGAGCAGGGCCGCGACCGCCACGCCGGACGCCACGACAAGCCCCGCGCGCACGTCCCAGCGGTCCGGGCGGTAACGGGTGCGAGGCGAGCGGCGTCCGCCGAGCTTGAGCCCCGCGAGGGCGGCGGCGACACCCGCGAGGAGCACGGGGAAGCCGTAGCCGGCGCCGTCGGCCGTGAGGAGGCCGTACGTGCCCGCGCAGACGCCCAGCAGCCCGCCGAGGGTGAGCGCGGCGGTGGTACGGCGGACGGCGGGCGGGACCTGCGCGGTACGGCCGTAGCCGCGGGCGTCCATCGCGGCGGCGAGGGCGACGGAACGCTCCAGCGCGCCCTCCAGGACCGGGAGGCCCACCTGCACCAGGCCCCGGATGCCCTGGTCCGGGCGGCCGCGCAGCCGGCGGGCGGCCCGCAGACGCCGGACGTCGGCGATGAGGTTCGGGGCGAGGGTGAGGGCGACGACGACCGCGACACCCACCTCGTACAGGGCGCCCGGGAGGGACTTGAGGAGGCGGGAGGGGTTGGCGAGGGCGTTCGCGGCGCCGACGCAGATGAGGAGGGTGGCCAGCCTCAGACCGTCGTACAGGGCGAAGGTGAGGGCCTCCGCGGTCACCTCGCCGCCGAGGCGGATGCCCTGGGCCCAGGCGGGGAGGGGGAGTTCGGGGAGGGTGAGGAGAGTGTGCGTGCCGGGGATCGGCGAGCCGAGGACGGTCGCGAAGAGCAGTCGGATGAGGATCACGGCGAGGGCGAGTTTGACGAAGGCGCCGTAGGAGCGGGACCAGGGGGTGTCGGGGCGGCGGGTCGCCACGACGTAGGCGGAGACCACGACGAGGAGGGCGAGGAGCAGGGGGTTGGTGGTGCGGGTGGCCGCGGTGCCGAGGGAAAGGGACCAGAGCCACCAGGCACCGGGGTGCAGTTGAGCCCGGTGCCGGTGCCGGGTGCCGCTACCCACGCCGTCGTACCTGCCAGGTCGCCGCCCCGCCCAGGAGCACCACCAGCGCGACGCCCGCGACCAGACCCAGGGACGGCCCGCCGTCCGACGGGGAGTCCCTCCCCGCTGCGGGCTTCTGTTGCCGCTGCTTCGGGGAGACCTGTTCGCCGCAGCCCTTCTCCGGATAGCCCGAGATCGCGCACAGCAGGGCGTTGGTGTCGTAGCGCAGCGGCTTGGCCACCACGGCCAGGGCCTCGGCCGTCGTCGCGTCGGGGGAGACCCGGGCGCAGGCCGTGCGGGCGGGGGGCGGGGACGCGCCCCCGGGGGCGTCCGACGGTGTGCCGAAGTCGATGACCAGGGCCACTCGCTTCCTGCCGTCCCGCGCGGGCGTCTTCGCGCAGATCGTCGCGAAGTCGGCGGTGCCGCGCGGCCGGACCGCGCTCGCGGAGTCCTCGCTCACCGCGAAGCGGAAGCCCTGGACGTCGCCGTCGGAGGGGCGGACCAGGGACGGGCCCTGGGTGGCGTAGACCCAGCGGCCGGCGTCGCGCTCCCAGAACGACCAGTACCGGTACCCGGCGGCCTGCGCCTGGCCCGCTCCCGCACACAGCAGGAGCGAGGCCAGCAGGAGCAGAACGGCCCGGCGGATCACAGCTGCCGCTGCTTCTTGCGGCCGGTGAACAGGAAGCCGATGCCGATCCCGGCGACGAGGCAGACGCCGACGTACCACCAGACCCCGAAGAAGCCGTCCGAGCCGGAGTCCTTCTCGTCGTCCGAGGCCTTGGTCTTCCCGTCCGTCCGCGGGGCCGGGCCCGTCGCGTTGAGCTGCTTCACGAGGTCCGCGCCGCCGAAGTCGCGGGGGTCCGTGCCCGTCGCGTGGGCGGCGAAGATCAGCTGGGCGTAGGCGGCCGGACCGCTCTGCGAGGCCCAGGAGGCGGAGTTCTCCTCCAGCCACCGCACGGACTTCTCCGCCTGCCCGGCGTCCCCCCGTGCGGCGAGCGCGACGACCGCGTCGGCGGTGTTGCCGAAGTCGGGCTGGGGCTCGGCACCCGCCAGGGCGGACATGAGGTGGTGGCCGTCCTCGGCGAGGGCGGCGGTGAGATAGCCCGCGCCGTTCGCCGCCGCCTGCTCGGGCGTGGTGGCCTTCTCGCAGGTCGCGTCGGACTTCTTGCCGGGCTTGACGACCATGCCCCGGCCCAGCGCCCCGAGTACACCGGCCGCCGTGGCGTCGGCGTTGGCGGCGAGCCTGCCCTTCTTGTCCGGCTGGAACGCGAACGCGCCGTCGCCGTCACCGCCGCAGGGCAGCGCGAGCTTCAGCAGGGCGTCGTAGGGCGATTCGCCGTCCTTCTCGACCCGGTCCGGCTTCTCGCCCGCGGCGGCGAGCGCCCCTATGACGACCGACGTCGAGTTGGTGTCGCTGGCCCCGCCGGGCGCGTAGCCCCAGCCGCCGTCCTCGTTCTGCACGGACTTCAGCCAGCCGACGGCCTTGCCGGTGACGTCGTCGTGCCCGCCGAGTGCGGCGAGGGCCTGCACGGCGGCGGACGTGGCGTTGGTGTCGAGCATGGTCTTGGCGTCGCACGCGGTGGCGGGGTCGGGGCGGTACGAGGCGAAGGAGCCGTTCTCGCACTGCTGGCGCACCAGCCACCGCACGGACTTCGCGGCCGGCTTCACCCCCACCGTGTCCTGCGCGAGCAGCGCGAGCGACTGGCGCCAGACGCCGTCGAACTTCGGGTCCGAGTCGCCGTACAGGGCGGAGGGGAACGCCTGGGACGGCGACGGGGACGGGGCGGCGGCGGCCGGGGGTGCGGCGCCGATCACGGCGACGGCGGCCAGGACCGCGGCGCTGCGGCGGACGTTCATGATCGGCGGGTGCCTCTCCCTGTGGGGGAGCCGGGCAGCACGGGACACCCCGGCGGCTCGGCTCCGTATACCTCGACGGTGCCGCGCACCGGCGGTCTGCCGGGCACGTGAGCCGGTCACGAACCGTACGGGGCGATCCGGCTCACCGCCTCGGCGACGGTTTACGGTTGCGGGTCAGCGCCGGAATTGCACCGGCTTCCCCCCGTACGGTGTGATGACGACCCGCTTACTGTACCCGCACGTAGGAATCGGGCCGAGGGGGCCTGGTGGAGGGGCCTCGCCCCGCGCTGCGGGGGTCCGGGCCATGCGGTGGGCCGTGCCCCCGGGACGACCGGGACCTCGGCCTGCGCGGTGGCTCGGTCTGGTGTCGGCCGGTGTGCCGGGGGGCCGTGACGTCGTGCGCGGCGACGGAGGCGCCGGCGTGGGGGTCTCGCCCCGCGCTGCGGGTCGGTATCGGCTCCCTCTCCGCACCAGCCGGTGCCACACTCACCGCCCTTCTCGCCGGCCCGCCGCCACTCACGCGACCGGCCCCGGGCGAGGCCGCGCGGGCGGGATACCGGCCCGGAGACGTGCCGAGCGGCGACGAACTCCTGCGCGCTGCCCAGGAGTTGATCCTCCTCAGGGCGCGGACCGGCTAACGTGGGGTTCCCCGACCTCACACGCCAGGAGCGTCCATGACCGACCAGGTGGAGAACGCCGAGCAGGAGCCGTTCCCCAAGATCGACACCTCGGTACCGCACTCGGCCCGGATCTGGAACTACTGGCTGGGCGGCAGGGACAACTACGAGGTCGACCGGGTGGCCGGTGACGCGTTCCGCGAGATCTTCCCCGGCATCGAGACCGGGGCCCGCGCCGCCCGCTACTTCCTCGCCCGGGCCGTGCGCCACCTGGCCGGCGAGGAGGGCATCCGCCAGTTCCTGGACATCGGCACCGGGCTGCCCAACGTGGACAACACCCATCAGATCGCCCAGCGGGTGGCCCCGGAGAGCCGGATCGTCTACGTCGACAACGACCCGCTGGTGCTGGCCCATGCCCGTGCCCTGCTGACCAGTACGACGGAAGGCGTCACCAACTACGTCGACGCGGACCTGCGCGAGCCGGACACGATCGTCCGGGAAGCCGGGAAGACCCTCGACTTCGACCGGCCCGTCGCCCTCATGCTGATGGGCATCCTGGGCCACATCGAGGACCACGCCGAGGCCCGCTCGATCGTGCGCCGGCTGGTGGACGCCCTGCCCCCCGGCAGTTACCTGGTGCAGTACGACTCCACCGACACCAGTGAGGACTACGTCCGGGCGATCCAGCAGTACAACGACGGTGGTTCGATCCCGTACATCCTGCGCAGCCCCGAGCAGATCGAGCGCTACTTCGACGGTCTGGAACTGCTCGAACCGGGTGTGGCGTCCTGCTCGCGCTGGCGCCCCGACGCCGCGGCCCTGGGCCTGCCCGCGGAGGTGCACCAGTACGGTGGTGTCGCCCTCAAGCGCTGACCCTCAGGTCTCCTGGAGGATGCGGTGCAGGAGGGTGGGAGTCTCGTCCGGCGACTCGGCTTCGACCACCAGCCGGTTCATGGCGTCCCAGTAGCACTCGATGTCGGCCGGCCGGTCGGGGTAGAGGGCGGTGGTGAGCTGTTCGAGGTAGACCACGTCGGGCAACTGCCCGCCGGGCAGCCGCAGAATGGTGACCGGGCCGCCCTCCGCGGCGTGCGCGCCGACGGCGAACGGCAGGATCTGCACCGTCACGTGCGGGAGCCGGCAGATCTCGATGAGATGCCTGAGCTGGTCCCGCATGACGCGGGTACCGCCCACCGGGCGGCGCAGCGCCGCCTCGTCGATCACGGCCCACAGCTGGGTCGGCGGCTGCCGGTGCAGGATCCGTCGGCGGGCCATCCGCAACGCGACCCGGCGGTCGATCTCCGCCGCACCGGCGTCCGGGTGGACGAGCCGGACGGCCGCCCGGGCGTAGTCGGCGGTCTGCAACAGGCCGGGGACGCGCTGGACCTGGAAACAGCGGATGAGACTCGCCGCCTGCTCGGCCCCGAGGTAGGTCTGCATCGAGGCGGGCACCACATCGCTGTAGTGCCGCCACCAGGCGGGGGCGTTGGCCTGCTCGGCCAGTGCCAGCAGGGTGGCGCGCTCGGCTTCGTCCGTGACGCCGTAGAGGGTGAGCAGATCGGCGACGTCACGCAGTTTGAAGCCGTGGCGGCCGGCCTCCATCCGGCTGATCTTGGAGGCGGAGGCGCGGATGACATGGCCCGCGTCCACCCGGCCGATGCCCCGCTCCTCGCGCAGCCCCCGCAGCCGGGCGCCCAGCGCCAGACGCGGCACCATGGGCCCGGCGCACCCGCCCTCCAGGGTCCCGCCGCCGGTCGATGTGCGTGCGGCCTCTTCGGTGCCCATGGGCATCTCTCCCGGTGCGGTGCGTTGCGTCCGACCATCCTAGGCGGACGCCCCGGACGTCAAGTGCCTCATGCCTCAGGCCTGTTCGGGCGTGGGGTGGCGCTCGCAGGCGCGTTCGGCGAGGAGGTGTTCCATCAGGTCCATGGGTGTTTCGTGGCATCCGGACGAGCCGTCCGGCGACGTGTTGCGCGCCGCGCGGTGCGCTGTCCTCGTGTCGCCGTCACACCGCCACGTACGTCACCGGATCGCTTCCCGGCACCGCCTCCGCCCGCCCCAGCTTCACCAGTCGGCGCAGATGGGCCTCCGCCTCCGATACGGCGATGGTGCGGGAGCCGTAGGGGATCTGCTCCCAGGGGCGGTTCCACTCCATGCGCTCGGCGAGCCGCCAGGGGGTGAGGGGCTCGGCGAGGAGGGCCAGCAGGTCGGTCAGGCGGGACTCGTGGTGGGTGAGCAACTCGCGGACGCGGGCTGCCGCGTCGGAGAACGCGTGCTGGTGGGCCGGGAGAACCTCGGCGGGGGCCAGACGGCCGACGCGTTCCAGGGAGTCGAGGTAGTCGCCGAGGGGGTCGGTCACGGTCGTGTCGTCCGGGTCCTCGTAGAGGCCGATGTGCGGGGTGATCTCGGGGAGCAGGTGATCGCCGGAGAACAGCCGCCCCCGGCCCGGGAGTTGGGCCGGATGATTCTCCTCCAGGTGGAGGCAGACATGGCCCGGTGTGTGCCCCGGGGTCCAGATGGCGCGCAGGCGGCGGCCGGGCAGCTCCAGGAGCTCGCCGGGGACGATGTCGCGGTCGGGCAGGGCGGGGGAGAGGCCGGGCAGGGCGCGCGGACGGGGCGCACGCAGCGGGGCGATGTGCTCCTCGGGGGCGCCGGCCGCGGCGAGCTTGGCCGCCATGTACGAGAACCAGTGCTCGGGACGGGCCTCTCGGGTCCGCCGTACGACCGCGGTGTCCGCCGCGTGCATCGCGATCCACGCGCCCGACGCCTCCCGGACCCGGCCGGACAGGCCGTGGTGGTCGGGGTGGTGGTGGGTGACGACCACGCCGTGGGTCTCGGCGACCGAGGTGCCGCACTCCGTGAGGCCCCTCGCGAGGGTGTCCCAGGACTCCGGGTCGTCCCAGCCGGTGTCGATCAGCACCGGGCCGCGGTCGGTGTCGACGACATACACCAGCGTGTGGCCGAGCGGGTTGTCCGGGATCGGCACCCGGAGGGACCGGACGCCTCCGCCGTGGTCGGTCACCTGTGTCATGGGCCCCCCCGTCGCCGGCTCCCCGCCACTATAACTAGTGCCGCAGCAGGCAACGTTCGCCCCGTCGCAACGCCCGGCACGCACTCTCGCCGCACCGGGCGCAAGCCCAAGTACACCCAGTACGAGGGC